>DATFPF010000242.1:0-1893 GCA_035264945.1 Rubrobacter sp. | reverse complement strand
GGGGCGTCGTTCGCGAAGGGTACCCTGCTCTCCTTGCGGCCGATAGCGAAGGCCGAAGGGCGGAGCGGGCCGACAGCTCCTCAGCACTTCCGTCGCGTTCCCTTATAATCACCCGCGTGATGAGGCTTGCGGACAGGTTCGCGCTCGAGCGCGAGATAGGATCCGGTGGCATGGCCCGCGTCTACCTGGGCCGCGACGAGGTACTCGACCGGCCCGTGGCCGTGAAGGTACTCAAGCCCATGCACGGCGACTCGGACATCGGCCACCGCTTCCGCCGCGAGGGCCGGACGGCAGCCCGCCTCTCCCACCCGAACATCGTCCAGGTCTACGACGCCGGGGAGGACGCGATGGAGGGGCGCGAGGTCTCCTACATCGTTATGGAGTACGTCTCCGGAGGGGACCTGAAGGGCCTGATCAATCGTCGCGGCTCCCTCCCAGAACCCATGCTCGCGCGCCTCGGCGCCGACGTCGCGGCGGCCCTCGCCCACGCCCACGAACGCAACATCGTCCACAGGGACGTCAAGCCCCAGAACGTCCTACTCGACGAGCGCGGCAACCCCAAGCTTACGGACTTCGGGATAGCCCGCGTCCTCGACACTACCCAGGAGTCGCGCGCGGGCGCCTACCTCGGCACGGCCGCATACTCCTCGCCGGAGCAGCTCCAGGGCCACAAGGTTACGCCCAAAAGCGACGTCTACTCCCTGGGGGCGACGCTCTACCACGCCGCGACGGGCGGGCCTCCCTTCACCGGCGCCCCGATAGAGGTAGCGAACCAGCAGGTCGTCAAGAACCCCGTCCCGCCGCGCAAGAGGGGCGCCTCGATGGGCGCAGGGCTGGAGACGCTCATCCTCGACTGCCTCGCCAAAGACCCAGACGGGCGCCCGGACGCGGCGCGCGTCCACGAGAAGCTGCGGGAGAGGGCGGGCGGACGCGGGGACGTGTTCCCCGAGAGGCTCGGCGCGAAGAAGGCGGCGGCCTCGTCTGGGGTCTCGCAGGCCGCCGGCCTCTCTGGCCTCGGGGCGCTGCGCCGGAAGCTCGGGAGCATGGGCCCGCGCGGCGTGTCAGGGCCGCCGGAGCAGACCGTGAGCGTCCCGACGCGCACCTTCAGGTCCGGCTCGCGCCAGAGGAGGCTGATGGCGGTCCTGATCGGGGCCGTCCTCCTGCTGCTCCTCGCTGGCGCGGTCGCCTGGGCGCTGCTCGGCCAGAATGGGGGGACGACCGAGACTGCCGGCGGCGAACGGCAGGCCCAGGTCTCTGACTCGGGCAGGGGTACGGAGAAGGAGCCCGCGGGCGGGCCCGGTGGGGGCGCATCAGGCGGGACGGCGCAGGGCGAGGGGGCCGCCGAAGAAGAATCCGAGCCCGCGCCGCCGCTAAACGAGGCCGAGACGGCAGTCTTCGACATGTACGTGGACGAGTCCTACCAGAGGGTGGACGCGACGTGGGCCGCGCTCTCCGGGCGGTTGCAGGAGGAGATAGGCTCGCCCGGGCGGTGGGCCGAGCAGGAGGACCTGTCCACGTTCACCTACATGGAGTACATCTCGACGCCCGTGGCCACGGCCTCCGGGGAGTCGGCGCGGGTGTCCTTCGAGGCCAGGCTCGACCACACGTGGGGGTCCGAGATCCTCTCGGGGACCTGGGTCTGCGTGAACGAGGACGGGGAGTGGAAGCTCGACCGCCTGGAGGACGAGAACACGACGCCCGCCTGAGAGCTATTCTGTCAGCCTTCAGCGATCAGCTAGACGAAGGCTTCGAGGGGCGTCGTTCGCGAAGGGTACCCTGCTCTCCTTGCGGCCGATAGCGAAGGCCGAAGGGCGGAGCGGGCCGACAGCTCCTCAGCACTTCCGTCGCGTTCCCTTATAATCACCCGCGTGATGAGGCTTGCGGACAGGTTCG
>DATFPF010000241.1:0-6615 GCA_035264945.1 Rubrobacter sp. | reverse complement strand
GCCGGTCTGGATCTACGACTTCGGCCTCGTGGACGAGTCGCGCGGCGAGTTCCAGACGGGAGAGGTGCGCGAGATCTTCCAGGACGCCTTCGCCCGCGCCTACCGGGGCCTCGTCGAGAACGACGGCTTCAACCGCCTAGTCCTCCGCGCCCGCCTCACCTGGCGCCAGGTCACCATCCTGCGCGCCTACTGCAAGTACCTCCGCCAGGCGGGCACCACCTTCTCCCAGGCCTACATGGAGGACACCCTCTTCGCCAACCCCCACATAGCCAGCCTCCTGGTTGACCTCTTCGAAACTCGCTTCGACCCGAAGAATAAGGGCCGCGAGGAGAAGGAGACCGAGCGCCTGAAGGGCGAGATAGAGGAGGCCCTCGACGAGGTGGTGAGCCTGGACGAGGACCGCATCATGCGCAACTTCCTCGACGTTACGCTCGCGACGGTGCGGACCAACTACTACCAGGCCGACGGGGCCGGGGAGCCAAAGGCCCACCTCTCGTTCAAGCTCGACCCGCGCGAGTTGCCCCTGCTGCCGCTGCCGCGTCCGAGGTTCGAGATCTTCGTCTACTCACCCCGCACGGAGGGCGTGCACCTGCGCGGCGGCGAGGTCGCCCGCGGCGGCATCCGCTGGTCCGACCGCCGCGAGGACTTCCGAACCGAGGTGCTCGGCCTCATGAAGGCCCAGATGGTCAAGAACGCCGTAATCGTCCCCGTCGGCGCCAAGGGCGGCTTCGTGGTGAAGCGCCCCCCCACAGAAGGGGGCCGCGAGGCGCTCCAGGGCGAGGTAGTCGCCTGCTACCGCACCCTTATCTGCGGCATGCTCGACCTTACGGACAACCTCGTCGGCGGCGAGGTCGTCCCCCCGCCAGACGTTACCCGCTACGACGATGACGACCCCTACCTCGTCGTCGCCGCGGACAAGGGCACGGCGACCTTCTCGGACATCGCCAACGGCATCTCCGCCGAGTACGGCTTCTGGCTCGGCGACGCCTTCGCCTCGGGCGGCTCCGTCGGCTACGACCACAAGGAGATGGGCATAACCGCCAAGGGCGCCTGGGAGTCGGTCAAGCGCCACTTCCGCGAGCTAGGCAGGAACGTCCAGGAAGAGGACTTCACCGTCGTCGGCATCGGCGACATGTCCGGCGACGTCTTCGGCAACGGCATGCTCCTCTCCCCGCACACGAAGCTCGTCGCCGCCTTCAACCACCTTCACGTATTCCTCGACCCCGACCCCGACCCAGAGGCGAGCTTCGCCGAGCGCGAGCGCCTCTTCCGTATGGCGCGCTCGACGTGGGCGGACTACGACGCGGACCTCATCTCGGAGGGCGGCGGCGTCTTACCCCGGACCGCCAAGTCCGTGCCGCTCTCGCCGCAGGTAAAGGAACTCGTGGGCACCGAGGCGGACTCTCTTACCCCGAACGAGCTCATCAGCGGCCTGCTCAAGGCCGAGGTCGACCTCCTGTGGAACGGGGGCATAGGCACCTACGTCAAGGCGAGCACCGAGGGCAACGCCGAGGTCGGCGACCGGACCAACGACCCGCTGCGGGTGGACGGCAAGGACCTCCGCTGCCGGGTGGTCGGCGAGGGCGGGAACCTCGGGTTCACGCAGGCAGGCAGGATCGAGTACGCCCTGAACGGCGGGCGGGTCTACATGGACGCCATAGACAACTCAGCAGGGGTGGACTGCTCCGACCACGAGGTGAACATCAAGATCCTGCTCGACGCCATCGTGGCGGGCGGGGACATGACGGAGAAGCAGCGCAACGAGCTTCTGGTGCGGATGACCGACGAGGTAGAGCGGCTGGTCCTCAGGGACAACTACGACCAGCCCCTCGCCATAAGCAACGCGCTGGCCCTCGCCCACCCGATGGTCGACGTCCACGTCCGCTACATCCGGCACCTCGAACAATCCGGCGCGCTCAACCGGGAGCTGGAGTTTCTCCCTTCGGACGAGGAGCTGGCCGAGCGGCGGTCCGAGGGCGGGGGTCTCACTGCGCCTGAGTTCGCCATCCTGGTGTCTTACACCAAGATCACGCTCTACAGGCAACTCCTCGGGTCCGACCTTCCCGAGGACCCCCACCTCTCGGCGGAGCTCGCGCGGTACTTCCCGACACCCTTGCGCGAGCGGTTCGGCGACGGGATGGAGGGGCACCGGCTGCGGCGCGAGATCGTCGCCACCCGCGTGGCCAACGAGCTAGTGAACAGGGCGGGGCCCTCGTTCGTCTTCAGGCTGGGCGAGGAGACGGGGGCGGGCCCCGCCGAGATCTCGCGCGCCTTCACCGCCGCCGTTGAGGTCTTCGACCTGCGCGAGACCTGGGAGACAATAGAGTCCCTGGACGACGAGGTCGAGGCGAAGGTCCAGACCGACATGCTCCTCGACTGGCGCCGGCTCGTCGAGCGCTCGACGCGGTGGCTCCTCCGCAACCGCCGCCCGCCCATCGACATATCCGCCACCGTCTCGTACTTCAGGGACGAGGCGCCGAACCTGGCGAGCAGCATCCACGGCTTCATGATCGACGGCGAGAAGAAGGCAGTGGACGAGGCGGCGGCGCGACTCATCGAGAAGGGCGTTCCAGAAGAACTGGCCCACAGGGTCTCGACCTTCTCCGCCATGTTCAGCGCGCTCGACGTCGTGGACGTCGCCGTCGCTGCGGGCGAGGAGCCCGAGACGGCAGCCGAGGTGTACTTCGCGCTGGGCGACCGGCTCAGGATCCACTGGCTAAGGCACCACGTCGAGGCCCTGCCCCGCGACAACCGCTGGCGGGCCCTCGCCCGCGCGGCCCTGCGCGACGACGTCTACGGCCTGCAGGCCGCCATGACCGCCGCCGTCCTGAGGGACACGCCGGATGAGGAGCCCGTGCCAGCGCGCATAGAGGCCTGGACCTCCTCTAACGAGGGCGCCGTAGCCCGCACCCTCCACGTCCTCTCCGACATAAACGCCAGCGGCACCTTCGACCTCGCTACCCTCTCCGTGGCGCTCAGGGAGGTCAGGAACCTGGTCCCGTCGGGGGGGAGCTAGGCAGCAATTCAGCCTGTCAGCGTTTCAGCTTCTTGCTGACAGTCTGAGGGCGAGAGCTTGCGAAGCAGGCTCGAAGCGGGCCTACAAGCTGACGAGCGGAGCCCGCAGGGCGCAGCGGGCTAGAATAGACGGGTGAGGTTTGGATCTTCGTCGCCCGCGCGGGTTCTGGCCGCCATCGTGGCCGTGGCGGCGACGCTTCTGGCCGTCTCTTGCGGGCCGCCGAACGGCCTCGACCGGGAGAACCTGGACCCTGCATGCCCGCCCGGCCTCGGGAGGGGCATCCTGGATCCCGGTTTTCTCGGCCCGGACGACGAGCGGGGCGGACCAGCGGTCAGAAAGCTGCTCGAGAACCCGGACTTCGGGGCGTCCGGGGAGGCGGCGGAGGACCTGAGGGGCGGCGTCGTGGACCCGCGGCTCGTGGCCGCGCTGCGGGTGGTCGCGGACGAGCACAGGATCTGCGTGGACGTCTTCAAGGAGGGCCACTTCTTCGTCCGGGGCATCGAGGACGGCCCGCGCATACCGGACGGCTACGGCAGGGTCGGCGGCCTTCCCAACACCCACTATTTCGGCAGGGCCGCGGACATCCGGTACGTGGACGGCGAGCCCGTCGAGGGCAACGGGACCAGCCCCGAGGTCCTCGACGTGGGCAGAGTACTCGCCGGCCTCCCGCCCGACAGGAGGCCGGACCAGATCATCGGCCCCGAGGAGTGGGCCAGGGAGCTGGGCTACGGCTACGAGGAGGGCTGGATCCTGGACCGTGACCAGCTAGAGCTTCACGACGAACACATCCACCTCGGCTTCACCCGGAAGAACGGCACCCGCAACACGGCCTAACCGCTAGGCACCAACCGATCCCATCCTCCGGGCATCCCCAAGCTCCCAGAATAAGCCCTCCCGGAAGGGCCCCGGCTCGAATGAACCCGGCACCGACGAACTACCGCAAATGGCCTAGTCATAATTGGTGCATGGAAGCAATGACGGGGCCGTCACGCGCGCCGAGAATACCTTTGTTACATCCCAAGCAACGAAAGGAGTGGGCGATGGTCGATCACGGCGAAGGACAATCACAGAGGAGGAGAGGCTTAAGGGCCACCATGATGGTGTTGGTAGCCGGGCTGGTCTCACTGATGGTCGGGCTGCCCGCCTACGCACAACTCACGGACGTGGCCCCGAGGCAGGACCGCACAGGCTTTCCGGCCTGGTACCAGGACGACGCCGAGGTGAGGGTCAACCTGTGCGTGGACAACCGCCTGTGCCTCGGCGGTGACACGCGGCCGAACCGCAACAAGCCGGCCGACCCCACCGTGGACGCGAACCCGAAAAAGGCGGGTCTTCAGCCCAACATGCCGGAGGAGGCGTTCTATGCGGCCGCCGAGACTGATACCACGCTCGACGCGGGCGGCAGGATCAGGTGGCGCGCGGTGCTCGAAGGCGCCTACAGCAGCGCTCAGCCCCGCGCCGGGCGCGAGATCACCTTCACCCGCATCCAGGTCACGGGCAGCAACATAAACCTCCCGGCGGGCACG
Organism: Rubrobacter sp.; assembly: GCA_035264945.1. Classification (GTDB taxonomy): domain Bacteria; phylum Actinomycetota; class Rubrobacteria; order Rubrobacterales; family Rubrobacteraceae; genus Rubrobacter_D. The sequence goes on along the minus strand of DATFPF010000241.1, from coordinate 2,073 downwards.
GAGCTCACGTTCCGTACCCCCTATGACTTCCCCGGCACCCCCGATGGTGACCTGAGGGGTACCGTTGACGCGGACGGGACGCTGAAGACCCGCGTCGAGTCTCGCCTCGGGGTGAAGGCCAACGGCTTCAACGAGCCGGTGATCGAGACCACCACGGGCTACGGGCCGACGATCCTGCGGTGGGACGCCGGCGCGCCCGCCGGTTTCCTCGGTAATCCCCTGCGACTGCACACCATCACCGGCGGCGACAGCCGCAACACCTTCCAGGTGTTCAGAGGCGGGGCGGCGGCCAGCCCGGTGGTGGACCAGTTCACGATCGCAGGCCGGTGCGTCCAGAACACGTGCTGATCCAAGCGCAAACGACAACAGAGGAGAAAGAGATGAACTCAGGACGTAAAGGGCTATGGGGGGGGGGGGGGTTCGCGGTGCGGCCGCTTGTGGCGATCGTTGTCGGGCTCCTTATCGCCCTCCTTGCCACCGCGATATTGCAGACCCCGAAGGCGGACGCGGCCGTCGACAGGCGGGCCGTCTCGGCCGCGAAGGGCGACCAGGGTTTCCCGGTCTGGTACCAGGACGCCAGGGGCAGGCGCGTGCAGCTGTGCCTCGACGGGACGCCTAACTGCGCCGACGCGGTGCCCGCGGACCTCACGCCGCCCGAAGGTGAGGCGTTCTATTGGTCGGCCGACGCCTCCATCGCCCGAGCGGGGGGGGTTGATGCCCGCCTGGTCCTGGCCGCGGAGGCCGCCTTCGCAGACGCCGGTGCGGACAGCCAGATAACCTTCGGGCGCATCCGCGTCCGGGTCGACAACCTCAAGCCCAACACCCGGTACACCATCACCCAGCCGTACGGCGTGATGAATCTCAGGTCAAACGGTACCGGCGTGATCAACGTCACCAGGGACGTGGGTTGCATAGCGATCCCCTGCAACTTCAACCTCGCCCTCAAGAGCCCCGTCTTCGACGGTTTCCTGAGGCAGAAAGCCGGCGCCCCGCCAGGATACCTCGGGGATCCCACCGTCGAGCGCGCGGTGACCGGTAGCCCCACCGGGAACAATTTCTTCCGCATCGAGGGGCCGAGCGCGGGCGGCAGGGGGTCCGGGATAGACCGGGTCCAGACCTCGCGGTTCGCGGTGATGGGCAAGCTCAACTAGAGCCCCCAGTCGGAATCGGTTAGGACCAGGGAGGACCCTCCGGGCAAACTTCGCCCGGAGGGTCCTCCCCGTCGCGAGGTCCTGTGCACAACGCCGGCTTGATGGCCACTCCACCTAGTCGGGGCGGCCGGCGCCGCCGTGCAGGGATCTCCTGTGGGCACCAGCGCGCTCGACGTACTCGCGGGCGCCGCGTTCCACGTCCCGCGCCTGCTCTTCGGTGACGTCGCCCACCCGTTTGGCCGGGATGCCGACGATCAGGCTGCGGGGCGGGAACTCGCGGTTCTCGGGGACGACGGCCCCGGCGGCGACGATGGAGCCGGCGCCGATCTTCGCGCCGTTGAGGATGGTCGCGCCCATCCCGATCAGGCACCCGCCCCCGACCTCGCAGCCGTGCACGACGGCGTTGTGCCCCACAACGCACCCCTCGCCGACGGTCGCCGGGAAACCGGGGTCGGCGTGGAGGACGCAGCCGTCCTGGATGTTCGTCCGCGCGCCGATCGAGACCGGCTCGGTGTCGCCGCGCAGCACCGCCCCGTACCAGACGCTGGAGTCCTCCCCGAGACGCACCTTGCCGACGACGTAGGCCCCCGGCGCCACCCAGGCGGAGTGCGCGACCTCCGGAGAATGGTCCCCGTGCGGGAGCAGGGCGCCGGTCAGATCCAACGCCGCACCCTCCCCTCGTAGCGCAGGTACTCCCCGCCGAACTTGTCCTCAAGGTATCGCTCCTCGCGCCTCACGACGCCGCGGTCGACAAGGTGAAGGGCGACCGGCAGCAACAACGCGGCCGGCAGCGCGTTGGCGCGGGCGGCGAACCCGGCGTACATAACGACCATCCCAACGTAGAGCGGGTTGCGGGTATAGCGGTAAGGCCCCGCCTGGACGATGGCGGTAGTTGGCCTGGACGGGTTGACGTTGGTACCGG
>DATFPF010000240.1:0-3831 GCA_035264945.1 Rubrobacter sp. | reverse complement strand
AGGGCGCCGACCGGAACGCGGCATCCGCCCTCGAGCGCCCGCAGCATCGCGCGCTCGGCGAGCGCAGCCTTCTCGCCAGACTCGTCGTTGAGGGCCTCGCGCACCGCCCCGCGCAGCGGGTGGTCTTCTAGGGTTGCGGCGGCGAGGAAGCCCTGGCCCACGGCCGGCAGCATCACCTTGGACGACAGTACCGCGTGCGGTATCTCCGGGGCGAGGCCGAGGCGTTCGAGGCCGGCGCGGGCGAGGACTATGGCGTCGGCGTCGCCCTCGCGCATCTTGCGCACCCGCGTCTCGACGTTGCCCCGGATCTCGACGATGCGAAGGTCGGGACGAAGGTGCAAAAGCTGCGCCCTGCGCCTGAGGCTGCCCGTCGCCACCGTCGCCCCGTCGGGCAGGCCGTCCAGCGGGCGGCCGTCTTCCGAGACGAGGGCGTCAGCGGGGTCGTGGCGCGAGGAGATCGCCGCGAGCGCGATGCCAGCCGGAAGCTCCGTTGGCACGTCCTTGAGCGAGTGGACGGCGAGGTCTATCTCGCCGGCGAGCAGGGCCTCGTCGAGCTGGCGGGTAAAGACGTCCCGCCTGTCTATTACCGAGAGCGGCGTCTCGGGGAGATGGTCGCTCGTGGTCCGCACGACGCGCACCTCGACGTTCATCCCCTTCGCCCTCAACTTCTCGGCGCAGGACTCGGACTGGGTGAGGGCGAGCCTCGACCCGCGGGTGCCGAGGACGAGGGTCTCCGTTGGGGTCACGGGGTGTTCTTCGGGCCGGAGCGGTGCAGCTCCACTTCCAGTCCCTCGAGGGCCAGGAGCCGGCGGCTGACCTCGGCGCTGCCTAAGGGGTGTCCCGCCTCCCCGAGTGCCTTTATCTCGGAGATCGGGCCGTGCAGCAGCTTGTTCACGAGGGAGTGGCTCATCCGCTCGACGGCGTCGGCCTCGCCCGGTGAGAGGTCCATGCGCCTGAGGGCGCGAGAGAGCTCGTGGCGCCGGATCTTCTCGGCCCCGTCCCGCAGCTCCTTTATCAGGGGGACGACGTGGAGCGTGCTTACCCAGCCCATGAACTCCTCGACGTTGGGCCCGATCATGGCCTCCCCGGCCTCGGCCGCCTCGCGCCGCCCGTCGGCGTTGCGCTCGACCACCGCCTGCAAATCGTCTATGTCGTACACGAACGTCCGCTCGAGCGCCTGAACCGTCGGGTCCACGTCCCTGGGCACCGCGATGTCCACGAAGAAGAGGGGGTCGGTCCTGTGCCCCAGCGCGGACGCCACGACGTCCCGGCCGACCACCCACTCGCCCGACCCCGTCGAGCTGACTACCACGTCGGCCCGCGCGAGCTCGGAGGCGAGATCTCCGAAGCTAACGGCCGTGCCCCCGACCCGCTCAGCCAGCCCGCGTGCCCGCTCGGGGGTGCGGTTTGCGATGGCTAGGTCCGCCACACCCCTGCTCCTGAGCTGCTTGACGACGAGCTCGCTCATCTCGCCCGCCCCGAGCACGAGCGCCCGCCGGCCCCGCAGCGTCCCGAAGACGCCCTCAGCGAGCTTGACCGCCACGTGCGGCACCGAGAGGGAGCTGTCCCCCACACCCGTCTCCGTCCTGACGTCCTTCCCGACCCGCAGCGAGGTGTGGAAGAGCCGGTTCAAGACCGGCCCGGTGCAGCGCTCCTCGGTGGCCGAGCGGTACGCCTCCCTGACCTGGCCTAGAATCTGGGCCTCCCCGACGACCATCGAGTCCAGGGACGACGCAACCCTGTAGAGGTGGCGCACCGCCTCGTCGTCCGTAAGCCAGTATGTGTCCCCGTCGAGCGGGGCACGGTCGACCCCACGGTCCTCGGCCAGAAGGTCGAGGACCAGCCCGCGTGCGTCCGCGTCGGCGACGACGTACACCTCGGTCCGGTTGCACGTCGAGAGCAGGACCGCCTCGGAGGCGACGCCCTCGTCGAGAAGCCGGCGCACGAACGGCCGTCCCGCGCACGGCGGGAACGCTACCCGCTCGCGCACCTCGACGGGCGCCGAGCGGTGGCTCATCCCCGCAACCGCGACAAGCACCGGACCACCTCCTCTTCCGTTCCGGAATCGACCGCGAGTCCCTCGCCCCGCGCCGTCCGAAACCTCTCGACGATGCGGGCCCACTCCGCGGCGAACGCCGGCTCCATGGCATCCCTGATCCTACGCGCCAGCGTCGGTGAAGCCCCGCCCGTCGAGACAGCCACCTGCAAGCCTCCCCGGCGCAACACAGACGGCAGGGCGAAATCCCCCTCGGCGGGCCTGTCAGCGACGTTCACGGGTATGCCGTTCGCCTTTGCCTCCCGCGCCACCGCCGCGTTCACCTTCCGCGAGTCCGTCGCCGCAAAGACCAGCACAGAACCCGCGAGATCGCCGGGAGCGTAGGGCCGCCGCTCGACCGTCACGTCCATGCCCTCGATCTCGGGCGTCACCTCGGGCGATATCACCACCACACGGGCCCCCGATTGGAGCAGCCCGCGGACCTTCCGGGAGGCGACCCCGCCGCCGCCGACGACCGCGCAACGGCTGCCGGAGACGTCCATGAAAAGGGGATAAAGGGGCGCGTTTTCGGACCCGATTCTCGTCTCCTCACCTGGCGTTGTGGCGGTCGGTCAGCCCGCAAGTCTAGCATAGCCGACCTCTAGTCATCTCCATGGATCAAAGTGTTTCATGCGGCGCCCGAAAGCGCCGTGTAACCCTTCACGACCCGGCAGGTTCCTTGGTTTTCTCGAGGAGCCTCACGCCTTCAATCACCATGTTCTTGTCCACGGCCTTGCACATATCGTAGACGGTGAGGGCGGCGACGCTGACCGCCGAGAGCGCCTCCATCTCGACGCCAGTGCGGTCGTTGGCGCGGGCCGTCGCCGTGATCCCGACGCGGCCCTCCCCAACGTCGAACTCGACGTCAACGGAAGAGAGGTCGATGCCGTGGCAGAGGGGTATCAGCTCGGGCGTCTTCTTGGCGGCCATCACCCCCGCGATCCTGGCTGTGTTGAGCACGTCCCCCTTCGGCAGAGCCCTCTCCCGCAAGAGCGCCACCGTCTCGGGCGCCATCCGAACCTCGCCCGCCGCGACCGCCGTCCGCCGCACAACGGCCTTCCCGCCAACGTCCACCATCCGCGCAGCACCCGTGTCGTCGATGTGGGAAAAGGTCATGCACGAACCTCCGGTACTTGGGCATCAGGTGTCAGGCTACAGGTTTCAGGTGGCGTAGGCGCCAGAGTATTTGGTTCTCGATCGTCACCCGTGCGTTGTACTTCGACGGTGCGTATCGCCGCCCACGAGCCCTTCCTGAAGCCCGAAACCCGTAGCCTCCAATCGCGGAATGCGGGGGGATCGAACCGCCACGGCCGCGCCGCGACCGCAAACCGGTTTTGAAGACCGGCCGGGCCACCAGGCCCTCGCATTCCGGGTTGGACGCTGTTCGTGGGCAAACAGCGGGTTTTTCCATGTTATCAGACCGCCCCCGTTCTGCCGCGTAGCCACCGGTATCAGTGTATCGGAGGGTTTACGTCGAAGGGAAGGCACCAAGGCGAGGGTTCGGTTTATCGCCGCAAGGATGGCCGCACGGTGGTTGAGGGCGCGGAGATCGTCAAACAGGGTCGGTAACGAGGCTTAGAACACTGCCACGGCGATGAAAATGCCACCCAGAAGGAAGCTGATGGCGAACACCAGCGCGAAGAAAAGCTGCCGGTTAGTCCATTCACCCGCGCTCGGTGTCGGATATCGGGTTGCGCCCGAATTCGTAAGGCGTTATCGCACCGGAACACACCACTATCGCGACCAGCAAGGCCGCGTTCACCACACGCGAACCCCTGTCACCAAACAACCCGGTA
>DATFPF010000239.1:0-2770 GCA_035264945.1 Rubrobacter sp. | reverse complement strand
TGACGAGCTGCCAAGCCTTTCGACGCTATCCGAAGAACGTCTCGGCAGCCTCGTAGAGTTCGCGCGGAACGGTCTTCGTCTCGTCGGTTGCCTCCGAGAGGCTCACGGTAACTATCTCGTTGCCGCGCAGGGCCACCATCTTGCCCCACTCGCCGCTGTCGACGGCCTCGGCGGCGCGCAGGCCGTAGCGGGTGGAGAGTATCCTGTCGTTCGCGGTTGGAGTTCCGCCGCGCTGGAGGTGGCCGAGCACGACGTGGCGGGTGTCTATGCCGGTGCGCTCCTTGAGCTCGCCCGCGAGGCCCTCGGCGACGCCGCCGAGGCGGACGTGGCCGAACTCGTCCTTCTCCCCGGTCTGGGTCACGAAGTCCTCGCTGAAGGTCACGCCCTCCGAGACGGCCACGAGGCCCCACTTCTCGCCGTTCTCGGCGCGGGTCTTGAAGATGTTCGTTATCTCGTCGAGGTCAGGCTCGACCTCGGGGATCAGGGTGACGTTCGCGGCCGAGGCGATGCCTGCGCCCCAGGTGATCCAACCCGCGTGGCGGCCCATGATCTCGACGACGATGATCCTCTCGTGGCTCTTGGCCGTGGTCCTCAGCCTGTCTATGGCGTCCGTGGCGATGGCGACGGCCGTGTCGTACCCGAAGGTCGTGTCGGTGGCAGATAGGTCGTTGTCTATGGTCTTCGGGCACCCGACGACCTGGATGCCGAAGTCGTCGTGCAGGCGCCTGGCGACCCCCAATGTGTCGTCCCCGCCGATGGCGACGAGGGCGTCCACGCCGAACTCCTCGAGCCTCTTGACGACCTTCTCGGCGTCCCCCTCGTTCTTGTAAGGGTTGGTGCGGGAGGAGCCGAGGATGGTGCCGCCCTCCTGGAGGATGTAGCGTACGTCCCCGAGGCCGAGCGGCACCACGGTGTCGTCCTCGGGCGAGAGCAGGCTCTTCCAGCCGCGCTTGAGCCCGACGACCTCGTGGCCGTAGTCCTCGATGCACTTCATCGTTACGGCCCTTATGACCCCGTTCAGGCCCGGCGCGTCCCCGCCGCCCGTGAGCACGCCGACCCTCTTTACCTCGGCCACCTTGCGACCTCCTCCAATACCCTTGAGAGACGCCAGTCTAGCAAACCGGCCAGCGACGAACCGCCCCCGGCGGGGCCGGGGAGAACTTCGGTCGGGTGACGGCCCGATGCGGCGGGGGGCGTCGCGGCCGTAACGTGCTACGGGACGCGAACGGCAGGCCAAGGGAGGCGGATAACGGGGATGGAGTGAGGATCGGGACGAAGACGCCCGGAACTCTGGGGCTCTCCCTGCTACTTGCGGCGGGGGTTCTCGGCGTGTCGGTGGCGGGGACGGGCGGGTCAACCCCGCCAGGCGGGAACGGCAAGATCGCCTGCGCGAACGGGGCATCTGGTTCGCTGGCCCCGGCGGCGAGGACCCGACCGCTCACCTCCAGCGTCATGGACGCCGACGGCACGGACGGGAGGCTCGTTACGGAGGCTTCAACCCTTCGTGGACACCCTACGGCGGGAGGCTGGCCTACGGGTCGTGCGCGACGGACGGCCTCTACCCCTGCGACACCGACGAGCGCGACGTCGCCGTCCTCCGCGCCAGGGAGGCAGGGTTCGGGGGATGAGTGCCCTGACAACGCGCGTCACCGCCGGTATATTCGTCCCATGGCTACAAGGGTTCTTTTCGTTTGCATGGGAAACATCTGCCGCAGTCCCGTCGCCCAGGGCGTCTTCGAGAACGTGGTCAGGCGCGAGGGCCTTGAGGGCGAGGTCGAGGTCGACTCGGCCGGCACGGGTGACTGGCACGCCGGCCGCCCGCCGGACGAGCGTGCGATGGAGAGCGCGCAACTTCGGGGCCTGGATATAAGCCACCTGAGGGCCCGCCAGGTTACGCCAGAAGACTGCCGGACCTTCGACTACGTCCTCACCATGGACGAGGACAACTACCGGGCCGTCTCGGCCCTCTGCGACGGCAACGCCGTCGTCAGGCCCTTCCTCGACTTCGCGAAGGGCTCGCCGGAGCGTGAGGTGCCGGACCCCTACTATGGCGGCCCTAACGGCTTCGATCGCGTCCTCGACCTCGTGGAGGAGGCGTCGGAGGGTCTGATCGAGGACATCCGCCGGCACCATCTGAACGCCGGTGGCTGAGAGCTTCGTATCCGAGGGCGTCCTTGCCCACCTCGGCGAACGCCTGCGGAGAGTCCGGCCTTTAGGCGGCGGCTGCATCGGCGAGGTGTACAGGGCCGAGCTGGAGGATGGGACGCCGCTCGTCGCCAAGGTGGACCGCGGGGGAGAGGCGCACCTGGACCGCGAGGCCTACATGCTCCGCTACCTGCGCGAAAAGACCGACCTCCCCGTCCCCGAGGTCTTCCACGGCTCGGAGACGCTCCTGCTCATGGAGTTCGTCGAGGGGACGGGCCGCTTCTCCGGGGAAGCCGAGCGTCACGCCGCCGAGCTACTGGCCGCCCTGCACGGCATCACGGCCGACGGCTACGGCCACGAGCGGGACACCCTCATCGGTAGCCTGGAGCAGCCGAACCCGTGGACGGGGGACTGGGTAGGGTTCTTCAGGGAGCGGCGCCTGCTCTACGCCGCGCGGGTGGCGAACGGAGCCGGACGGCTGCCGGACGAGGACCTGAGCAGGGTAGAACGCATCGCCGAACGGCTCGAAGATTTCGTAGAGGAGCCCAACCCCCCGGCGCTCGTCCACGGCGACGCCTGGCGCGGGAACGTGCTTGCGAAGGGGGGCAGGATCTCGGCCTTCCTC
>DATFPF010000238.1:0-8466 GCA_035264945.1 Rubrobacter sp. | reverse complement strand
ATCCCCTCGAGGCCCGCGTGCAGGAGCGCCGCGAAGCACAGGTAGATGTTCACGGAGGGGTCGGGGCAGCGGAGTTCAGCCCTGGTGGCCTTCTCCTTACCCGGATGGTAGAGCGGGACACGTACCAGAGCCGAGCGGTTGCGGCGGCTCCAGGCGATGTAGACCGGGGCTTCGTAACCCGGGACGAGCCGCTTGTAGGAGTTCACGTACTGGGCGAAGACTATGCTGAGCTCGCGCGCGTGCCTGAGCTGGCCCGCGATAAACGCCTGCGCCTCCTCGGAGAGGTAGTACTCGTTGTCGGCGTCGAAGAAGGCGTTCTTGCCGTTGGTGAAGAGGCTCTGGTGAGTGTGCATTCCGGAGCCGTTCTGGTCCCGTATCGGCTTGGGCATGAAGGTGGCGTAGACGCCGTGGCGGGTGGCGATCTCCTTGACGACCGTCTTGTAGGTCTGAACCTTGTCGGCCATCTCCAGGGCGCTGTCGAACCTCAGGTCGATCTCGTGCTGGCTGTAGCCGACCTCGTGGTGGGAGTACTCCACGTGGATGTCGAGCTCCTGCAGCGCCAGGACCGTCTCGCGTCTGAGGCTCGTCGCCGCGTCGAGCGTGGTCAGGTCGAAGTACCCACCGTAGTCGAGCGGCTCGGGGATCGGGGAGGAGTCCTTGAAGTAGAAGTACTCGAGCTCGGGACCGCAGTAGAAGTTCGAGAAGCCCATCTCTTCGGCCCGTTCGAGCGCACGCCTCAGTACGTAGCGCGGGTCGCCGACGTAGGGGTCGCCGTCCGGGGTCCGCACGTCGCAGATCATTCGGGCCGTGCGGCTCTCCTGCGGGCTCCAGGGGATGATCTTGAAGGTCGCGGCGTCGGGCATGGCGATCATGTCCGACTCCTCGATGTCTTGGTAGCCGGTGATGGAGGAGCCGTCGAAGCCCATGCCGCCGTCGAGCGCGTCCTCAAGCTCCCCGACCGTGATCGCGAAGCTCTTCAGCACCCCCAGGATGTCCGTGAACCAGAGCCGGATGAACTTGACGTTGTTCTCTTCAGCCTGTCTTAGGATATCCGTCTTGGTCTGCGTGTCCAATGTTCCTCCTATCCAGTCTTAGCGTCGTGCCGCCCGGCACGACGCGCCTACGATAGCTCACGCGGTAGCTTCCGCGATAGATAGCTTCCGCGAAGGCCTTCGCGGATGTCTCGTCACAACACCGGCTATGATATGAACGCACCGGCTCGGTGAATAGGGCCCGTTGTACAAGCCGGGCTCGCCCGAAAGGCGGTATTTTTAGCCGAATGTATAAGAGACGCGTTGTCCGGGGCTCGAACGTAGGTGAGCCTGGGGTGTGGGCGGGGTAGAATCAGGGGGCGGGGCGACTATCGGTCGTAGCCCGCTGGCGGATAGGTCGGAAAGTGAGAAGCAAGCGAACGAGAACGACGAGGGGGAAGAGATGGACGACAGGCCTCAAGACAAGGCCGAAGACCGCCGAAGGCGCGGACCTTTGGGGGACGAGGGGGGTACTGAGGAGACCAGGCGCGTGCCGCAGGGTGGCGAAGACCCGGAGACACGTCAGGTTCCGTCCGAAGACGCCGAGCGCGAGGCTGCGACCCGCGAGAACGCGATGCGCTCGACCTCTTCTGAGGGGACTGCTTCGCGCAGGGCTGCTGGCGAGGAGGACCCGGAGACACGTGTGATCCGGACCCCGGGTTCAGAGGACACGCGCGAGGACATACGCGAGGACATACGCGAGGAAGATGAGATACCCTACACCAGGGAGGAACGCCTCAGGGACGTCTACGGCGGGGTGGACTGGCTGGCTAGCTTCGTCGGGTGCGTCTTCGCGCTGGTGTGCGGGAGCGTCTTGTTGCTCCTGCTCTCGGGCCTCGTGCTCGCTCCTCTGGGCTTCACCCTAGATCTCGAGGGCCGGGAGCTCGACGCCGCCATCATCACGGGTCTCGTGATCGTCGGGTTTATACTCTTCCTCGCTTTCTTCTTCGGGGGCTACGTCACCGGGCGGCTCGTGCGCTTCGACGGCGGACGCAACGGCGCGGCGACGGTCGGTTGGGGTATCCTCCTGGGCGTAATCTTCGCGGTCTTTGGCTTCCTGCTCGCGGGCCTCCTGCCCGGTCCCGTCTTCGAGCTTGTGAGGGCATTCCAGAACGGCGTCCTGTCGACCGCCGGGAACCTGACGACGTTGGGTATCGTAGGCGCGGGAATCGTGGTCGGCACCTTGCTGTTGGTGCTCTTGGGTGGCTTTATCGGGGGGCGCCTCGGGAACCGCTACCATACTCGCATAGACCAGGCGAACTGAAGCCGAAGCGCGGGTACCGCACCCGCACGGGACGGATCGCCGAAGGATCGTGTCCTTTTGATTGGGGGAGCCTCCGGGCACGGTGCGTTCCTGAAGACGAACGGGGCACGAAAGCTGGAAGAAGGGGATGCGTAGGGTTCGACTCATGGCGAGAGATGCACTCTTCGAGACGGGCATCAAGCGGCTGGACAGGTAGGAGAAGGGTTTCTCCTACCTGTACCCGGACTCCGGGGAGGCCGTGCGCCAGGAGAAGGTCCTCAAGCCTTTCGTGATTGGATAGGGGATGAGAGACCACCACGGTGAAATTGGTGGGAGCTTGTTAGGAGGGGCGCTGGGTGTTCCGCCGGAGTTACTGAGGAGTACACGAGCACCACGATCGCTAAAGCGTCTGTCATAGCAGTTGGGCCGTCGTACGGTAACCGCAACCCTCGAAGAAGCCCCGGGCGTCGCTGGCCGCTACCGCGTCCAGCGCCCGACCCATCGCCTCTATGAGCGCCTCGCGGGTACGCGCCCCGGCCCTCCGCAGGAATCCCTTGACCTTCGAGAAGGCTTGCTCGATGGGGTTGTAGTCCGGCGAGTACGGTGGCAGGTATAACAGCTCGCAACCGCGCCCCTCGACGAGCTCGCGCACCCGCCTGCCCTTGTGCGCCGAGAGGTTGTCCATCACCACCACCTGCCCCGGCCTCAAGGCGGGCGCCAGGAAACGCTCCAGGTAGGCCTCGAACACCTCCCCGGTCGTGGGGCCTTCCACCGCCAGGCAAGGGCCCATCCCTCCTGACGTTATGCTCGCCAGCAGGGTGACGTTCGCTCCCCAGTTACGCGGCACGCTCGCGAAGGCTCGCTTCCCTCGGCGTGCCCAAGCATACAAGGGGAAAAGCGAGGTGTTCGAGCCCATCTCGTCCACGAACACCAGCCGCCCCGCGTCGACCTGCCCGGCGACCATCGCTCGCCAGGCGGCTCTTAGCCACTCGTCGCGTTCTGTCGCTCCCACCGACCTTTTTTTCGGCTCCACCCCAGACGCTCGAGCGCCCGAGAGACCGTGGAGTCGCTCACCTCCACCCCGGCCACCCGCCGCAAGAACTCGCGCCTCTGGGGCAGCGTGGCCGCAGGGCGCTCCTCGAGGTCGGCCTCCAGCAGCCTCCTGGCGCTTCCGTCCAGCTTGGGCTTGGAGCCGGGACGCTTCTTCGGGGCTAACGACCTCCCCTCGCGCGCGGCGGCCACGTAGCGCTTGACTGAAGAGATGCCCACGCCGAAGGTGCGGGCGGCTTCGATCTTGGGCATTCCCCTCTCGATGGCCTCGACGATCTTCTTCCTTAGGTCCTCCGAGTAGGCGTTCATCCTTCCATGATGCCGAACAGCCCAACCTCATTGCAAGCCGCTGTATCGGGGAGTCCAAAGAGCAACTTGAGTGGTTGGCACGAGAGGACCAGCGCAAGCCAGGTTAGAGGCGAAGATGACGCAGGCAGCGTTGCTGAAGAGAGGAGGAGAGCATCCCATAGAAGGCCCGACGGCTGCTGGACTTATCAGCTTCTTGGGCGGAGATCCTCGTACACGTCGGAGTTGCGGTCTCCGAAGACGTGGGAGAGCTTTGTGAGATGCTTCTCGCGGCGGGCCCGTTTGATGTAGATCTCCGCGCTTACGAGTTCTTCTTTTGTCGCACTCCCGAAGGCGAGGACGCCGCCGGTCGCGTCGACGATGCAGCTGCGGCCGAGGTAGTCGTCACCGACGCGGTTGGCGCAGGCGACGAAGAGGCGGTTGGCATTGGCGTGGGAGATAGCGTGGACGTTCAGCATGGTGAGGCCGCCCCGGCGCTGCCCCTCCGGCACCCAGTCGTCGGGGGCGTTGGCGGGGACGCAGAGGAGGTCCGCGCCGCGCAGGGCCAGGGTGCGAGCCGCCTCGGGAAACCAGGCGTCATAGCAGATAAGGACCCCGATAGTGCAGAGGGGTGTCTCGAAGACCGGCAACTCCCGGCCCGGCTCGTAGAGGAGCTTCTCCTCACTCCAGAAGTGCGTCTTGCGGTAGCGTCCGAAGAAGCCCGGCCCAACGATAGCGGCGGAGTTGTACAGGGAATCGCCCTCCCTCTCGAGGAAGCCGCCGATGATAAAGATCCCGGTCTCCTCGGCGACCCTCCGCCAGGCCCGGAGAGTGGGGCCACAAGAGGCTCCCGAGTCCACAGCCTCCTCCGCGAGGTCCCATGCACGCTCGCGGGAGGACAAGTCGCAGCCGGAGTTTGCGAGTTCGGGCAGGACGACGAGGTCGGCGCCGACTCGGACGGCGTCGAGGATCGCGACCACCGAGCGTTCGAGGTTGGCGTGCGGGTCACAGTCACGGACGGCGTACTGGGCGCAGGCGACGCGCATCTTACGTTCTCTCCTGGCGGAGATGCTTCACCTCTCCCTCAAAGACCTCGACCGTGCCCTCCGGGGTCTCGAGAAGCAGGGCGCCCTCGGGAGTGAGGTCCGCGGCCCGCCCCTCCAGAACCTCCCCGAACCGCTCTACCCGCACCAGCCTCCCCAGGGTGCAGTTCAGCGCCCGCCAGTCATCGAGGACAGCGCAGAAGTCTTCGATCCTCTCTAGCTCGGCGTTCAGTTTCGAGAGGACGGCTTCGAGCAGCTCTGTGAGGACCACGTCGCGTCCCAACTCGGAGCGGAGGGTGGTTACCTGGCGGTCGAGAACGTCGAGGTCTTCGGGGTCGAGGTTGGCGTTGAGGCCGATACCGAGGAGTACGAAGTCGAGGCGACGGTGGTCGACGCCGAGACCGGGGTGCTTTGCGGGGACGTTCCCGACTCCGGCCTCGGCGAGGATGCCGCAGATCTTGCGGCCCGAGAGGTCGCCAGGCCTCACGACGAGCAGGTCGTTCGGCCACTTTATCCGGGCCTCTACCCCGAAGCCCCAGAGCGCCTTCGCGACGCCTACGGCGGCGGCCTGGGTGATACGGGAGGCGAGGTGGGCCGGCATCTCCGGCCGGAGGACTAGCGAGAACCACAGACCGCCGGGGGGAGAGCCCCATCTGCGCCCGAGCCGGCCCCGCCCGCCCTTCTGGACCTTCGAGATCACGATCGTCCCGTGCGGAGCGCCCGGGGTTCCTCTGGCCAGCTCGCGGGCGCGCTCCTGGGTCGAGCCGATCTCCTCGTGGAAGTCCACCTGGACCGCCAGCGGGCTTTCGATGTTCTCTACCGCCTTTCGATCTAATCCGCTCATCGCCTACCCGCCTTCACCCAGAGAACGGGGAGACACGAATACCGCCACAGGCGACACGGGTGGCACCAGCAGGATCAGGCTCACCCTATGCCCGCCTCCTCCATCGTCGCCATCTCCCCGAGCACGCGCGCCGCGGCCCCTACGACCGGCATCGCAAGGAGGCCGCCGGTCCCCTCCCCGAGTCGCATTCCGAGGTCCAGCACCGGCTCGAGGCCGAGGTGTTCGAGCGCTACCGCCGCCCCCGGCTCGACCGAGAGGTGCCCGGCGATCACGTAGCCTACGCAGTCGGGGGCGAGGGCTTGAGCCACCAGAGCGGCCGAGTTAGAGACGACCCCGTCGAGGATGACCGGCACCCCGTAGACGGCGCCCATGAGGATAAGGCCCACGATCGCCGCGTGCTCGAGTCCTCCGAGCGCGGCCAGAGCGCCCAGTGGATCAGACGGGTCCGGTTCGTGCAGCCTCAGGCCCTCATCGACGACGCGGACCTTCAGCTCGAAGGTTTCGTCGTCGATGCCGGTGCCGCGTCCGGTCACGACGCCGGGGGGGCGGCCGGTGAAGGCGGAGATCAGGGCGGCGGCGGGCGTGGTGTTGGCGATGCCCATGTCGCCGGTCACGATGAGGTCGACCCCACTCCCTATGAGCTCCTCGGCGATGCCTGCTCCCGACGTCATCGCTCTCGCGGCGTCTTCCCGTCCCATCGCCGACCCCCGGCTGAGGTCGTCCGTGCCGGCCCGATTCTTCGCCGTGCGCAGCAGCGGATGCCGCTCTATTTCCGCCGCCACCCCGACGTCGAGGACGCTGACTCTCGCACCGACGGTGCGGGCGAGGACGTTGGCCGCGGCTCCCCCGGCGCAGAAGTTCCCGACCATCGCTGCGGTAACTTCCCTCGGCCAGGGCGAGACGCCGCGGGCGAGAACGCCGTGGTCGCCTGCGCAGATCACCACCGCGGGGCTCTCGGGTACCGGCGGCGGGACCTGCCCCGCCATACCCGCGAGCCGAATGCCAAGCTCCTCCAAACGTCCGAGGCTCCCCGGCGGCTTGGTAAGCGTCAGGTGTCGCTCGCGCGCGCGTTCTGCGGCGGCTTCGTCGAGGGGTTGCACCTCCCCGGCGAGCTCCCGCACCCGATCTTCGATGGGCATCTCCTACCGCCTAGTGGTGACGGTGCCCGTGGGCGTGCTCGTGGGCGTGGCCCGGCTCGTCGGGGTGATAGTGGGGTGTCGCAGGGGCGCCGACCTTCTCCTCGAAGCCGGGGAGGGCAACCCGGTGGACGCAGACGTCACAGTTCATCCTAATGTCTCCGCGCACGGCCTCCTGGTAGCGCTCCACGAGCAGGTCCACGACCTTTTCGTGCGGCCCGAAGTAGCCCGCGTAGGAGACGGCTACCTCGGGGTTCGCGGCGGCGAATTCCTCGCTCTGCCGGCGGATGCGTTCCTCGAGTATTCCGGTGAAGAGGAAGTACGAGAAGACGACGATCTGGCGGAAGCCGAGCCTGCGGCATCGCTCCAGCCCCTCGACGACGTTCGGGGGGGTCATGCTGACGTAGGAGGTCTCTACCATCGGGTACGGACGGCCCTCGTAGAAGAGGCGTGTGATCTTGGCGAGGTCAGAGTTGGCGTCGGGGTCCGAGGAGCCGCGGCCCACGACGAGGACGGCGGTCTCCTCCTTCTCTTCTTCCGGGACGGCGGCGGAGATCCGCTCGTCCATGAGCGAGAGTAGCTCGGGCCGGATGCCCAAGGCGCGGCCGTACCGGAAGCTGATGTCCGGGTGGCTCATCTTCTCGCGCACCAGGGTGGCGGGTATGTCGTCTTTGGCGTGGCCGGCTGCGAGTAACATGAGTGGGACGGCGGCGATGTCGCGTGCACCTCCTCCGGCCAGACGGTCCACGCACTCGGAGATCGGGGGCCGCGAGAGCTCTATGAAACCCCCATCGACCGCGAGGGCCGGGGCGCGCTCCCTGACCAGCGCGACGAGCTCGTGAAATTCACGAGCTCCCCGAGGGTCCCGGCTCCCGTGCCCGACGATGAGTAGCGCCGGGCGTACGCTCCCGCCAACCTTCCCGCCGGCTCCGTTTTTTGCGATGGTGAGATCTCGCACGTCAGTCCTCCTCGTAGTAAATGAGCGCGTTCAGGGCCGCGGCGGCGACCGCGGAGCCGCCCTTGGGACCACGGTTGGCGATGGCCGGCAACCCGCTAAGGATCAGCTTCTCCTTGGACTCGGCGGCGCCAACGAACCCGACCGGAAGCCCGACGACGAGCGTGGGCTCGACATCCAACTCCAGCAGCTCGAAGAGCGCCGTGGGCGCGTTCCCGACGACCCAGACGGCGCCCGCACCTACCTCTTCCGCCGCGATCCGGAAACCCGCCGCCGAGCGGGTAATGTCGAGCTTGCCGGAGAGCTCGCGGGCGCGGACGTCGGAGACATAGCAGCGAGCTCTCCGGGCGGTGATGCCCGCCGCGACCATGCCGACGTCCGTCACTATGGGAGCATCGCGAAGGAGGGCTTCGAGGCCCTTCTCGAGTGCGGCTTCGTCGAGGACGAGACTTTCGACGTACTCGAGGTCCGCGGAGGCGTGGATCACGCGCTCCGCGACGGCCTTGCCCAAGGGTCCGAGGCGCGAGAGGTCCACGAGCCCACGCAGGATACGGTAGCTCTCGGCTTCTATGGGATGGACGCGCCTCACCCTTTCTCCATCAGGACCTCTACGCAGGCCGAAACAGGACAGACCTCGGCGCACTCGGCGCATCCCGAGCAGCGATCTTCGAGGACGATGAGGGGCGACGGATGTTCCCTCGGCGCGGGCCGGATCGCCTTCTCCGGGCAGGTTTTCAGGCAGGCTCCGCAACCCGCGCAGGCATCCGTCACGCTGAAGATTCTCCTCATCCCAGGTACCCTCGGGGCGTGACCATCCGTCCGGCTACGAGCCTAGTCTGCGAGCTGCCGACGACGACGACCGTCAGCATATCCACGTCC
>DATFPF010000237.1:0-21495 GCA_035264945.1 Rubrobacter sp. | reverse complement strand
ACGTGTTGAACCACGACGTTGCGCCGCACGACGCGGAAACCGTGCCGCTCGAAGAACGGACGGGCCGAGATGCTGGCCTCGGTAGAGATGACGCCGAGTCCTCTGGCCCTCTGCTCCGCCGCCGCGTAGAGCCGCGACCCGACGCCGTGCCCGACCCTGTCCCTGCGGCAGTACACCATGTCCAGGTGCCCGTCCTCTTCGAGCTCCAGGAAGCCGACCAACCCGTCATCCCCCTCCGCGACCAGCGTGTGCCGGCCTGACATGCGCCCGTGCCAGGCCGTGGGGTCGGGGGTCGCCGGCGCCCACGCCCTTACCTGCTCAGGCGAATAGTCCCCGAGGTTGACCGAGCGCACCGTCTCGTAGAAGAGGCGGCAGATGGGCCCCGCGTCTTCCTCTCTGTAGTCCCGCACGGTCTCCAAGATCACCCCTCCGGGCCGATCCCACCCTGGCGGACGACCCTGGGCCGTTCTCGGCCCTCTGTGGCGGCGCCGCGGGGGGAGCGGCCGGCCCGCCAGGAGAGGAAGCCGTCCACGGCCAGGGAGAGGCCAAGCCAGGTCCATCCCAGGCCGAAGAGCATCCAGAGCACGGTCCCGAACGACCCGAGGTCCGTGACGAAGGAGATCAGGCCGCACAGGGAGCCAACCACGAAGGGCAGGAGGCCCCAGGTCGGCAGCGCGCCGTCCCGCGGGGCGGCGACGCCGAAGAGGATGGAGCCGGCGCCGAGCAGGAGCAGCCCGAGGCGGAAAGCGCGGTAGGCGGGCGCCATCATTATGAAGGTGTCGTCCACGCCGAGCCAGAACAGGCCGGCGTCGCCGGCGATGACCAGGGCGAGCCCGAGGAAGGCCAGGACAAAGCCGGTCTTCTGCAGGAGCCCGGAGCGGCCCCACTGCCGCGCCTGCAACCCCGCCAGCCCGACCAGGAGGAGCAGCGGCGCCGACGGGAACAGCTTCCAGAACACGTTGGGCGTGCTGAACAGGGTTTCGGAGATGGACGCACCTATGGGTGAGAGCGCCCACAGGACGCCGCCGGGCACGACCAGCAGCCCGGTCCACCTTACGAGGAACCAGAGCAGCCGGCGCAAGACCTTCATCCCGTAGACATCCCTAGTAGTGGGGCAGCGGGCCGCCCGCGTCCTTGACTATGTAGTCGTTGAACATCTTCTTCGCCACGTCCGGGTTCTGCGCCGCTACGTCCTTGTGCATCATCGGGTCGTTCTCAAGATCGAAGAGCTTCGGCCCGGTCCCGTCGTAGCGGGCGAACATGGCGTAGCGGTCGTCGCGGGCCCAGTCATGGTCGTGGTAGCCGGCCGTGAAGTACGGGCGGGCCTTCTCCGGCTCGCCGCCGTCGAGCAGGGGGGTAAGGTCCTGCCCTTCGAGCGGGGCGGCGGGCTCGACGCCCAGGGCGCCCAGGATGGTCGGGGTCACGTCGTGGGTGGAGACGAAAAAGTCGCTAGTCTTCCCGGCGCCCTTGCCGCCAGGGTGCTTGATCATGAATAGGGTGTCCGTGAGCTCGGGGTACAGGGCGGTGACAACCTTGCCCGCGTAGCCGTGCTCCCCGAAGGCGTGGCCGTGGTCCGAGAGAAAGACGAACATCGTGTTCTCCATGAAGCCCAGGTCGGCGGCCCTGTCCATGAACTTGCCGAGCCAGGCATCCATCATCGTGACCTCGCCGGAGTAGAGGGCGCGCATCCTCTCGAGCTGCGCCTCCGTCATCCAGTCCGACCGGCCGCTGCTCGACGTTATGGGCTCGGGACCGCCGTAGCCGTCTGAGTACATGCTCGTGTACTTGTCCGGCGGGTCCCATGGTTCGTGCGGGTCGTAGACGTCTACCGTAAGGAAGAACGGCTGGGAGTCCTTCGCCGCCTCAAGGAACTCCATCCCCTTCAAGAAGACCTGGGGGGCGAACCAGTCGTCCTCCCCCTCGCGGCCCATCGTGTTCGCGTAGTACTGGAGCATGATCTCCTCGGCGTGCGAGGCGTTCGGGCCGCCGATGAGGGCGTCGTCGATCTTCTTTTTGGACTGCGCCGTCTGCGGCTTGAAAAGGTCCCTCTCCTGGCCCCGGATAAAGTGGAAGGCGTGGAAGCCGCGGTGCATGTCGTAGAAAGGCCTGAACTGGTGCAGGGTGTCCGTGACGAAGAGGTTGTAGAAGCCCTCCTCGGCGAGCGTCTCCGCGAGCGTCGTCTGGTCCCTCGGGATGGGCTGCCAGCCCCAGAGGCCGACGTCGTCTGATGACCACTTCTGCCAGTCCCTGAACGGGAACGTGCGGAAGCCCGTGTGGATGCCGCGGCGGGCCGGAATCGAGGGTATCGCCTCGGGGTGGGCCCTGGTGAAGAGGAGGCTGTCCTTGGCTATCTCGTCCAGGTTCGGCGTCTTCGCGGTCTGGCTGCCGTAGGCGCCGACGTGGTCCTTTCTCAAGGAGTCTATGATGACCAGCACTACGTTCATCCTGGATCCCCCACTCGGAAGGTACTCTTCTGGCACTTGCGTGAACTGGTTGGCGAGGGTGCCGCACCCGGCCGCCCCGAGCGTGGCCACCCCGGCCGTCCCGGCGCCGGCGACCTTCAGAAAATCGCGGCGTGTAAGGGTGCGGTTGGTCAATGTTCGCCTCCCGACGGCCGACGGCGCTTCCCGCCGGGCGCCTTTCGTATTGGCCTTCGTTCCCGGGGCGGGCACCCCCGCCTTCTCCATGGCCCCGCGCCTCGGCGCCGGGCCGCCGGAGATTGTAACGTGTCGGGTCGCCCTTCGCAGGAGGAGCCATCCGCGCTCGCGCCCGGCCGCGAGTTGCACTAAGGTAGGCCCGGTACTCGAGGCTACAGGAGGAAGAACGTGCGCTACTCGGACCTGGCGGGGAGACCGCATTGAACTGGCTCGTAACAGGCGGCTGCGGGTTTCTGGGGACGGCCCTGATCCGGTCCCTGACGGAGGAGGGCGGCCACGGCATCCGCGTCGTCGACAACCTCACCGTCGGCGACCGCGACGACCTCGCTACCGCCGCCGACTTCGTCGAGAAATCCCCGGATGACCTCGGCCCGGTGGGCGGGGGCGGTCCGGTCGAGCTCGTGGTGGGCGACATCCTCGACGAGGAGCTGGCGCTGCGGGCGGCCGAGGGCGCGGACGCCATCGTCCACCTCGCGGCCAACACGGGGGTCCTGCCCTCCGTGGAGGACCCGCGGGGCGATTGCAGGAAGAACGTCTTCGGGACGCTCAACTACCTGGAGGCCGCCAGGCACAACGGCGTGGGCCGCTTCGTCTTCGCCTCGAGCGGGGGGACGGTGATCGGGGAGGTCGAGCCCCCCATCCACGAGGAGATGGCCCCACACCCGGTGGCCCCCTACGGCGCGAGCAAGCTCGCAGGCGAGGGCTACTGCTCGGCCTACTTCCAGACCTTCGACATAGGGACCGTGGCCCTGCGCTTCGGGAACGTGTACGGCCCCCTCTCGGGCCACAAGAACAGCGTCGTCGCCCGGTTTATCCGGCGCGCGACGAGCGGGGAAGCCCTTGAGATCTACGGCGACGGCACCCAGACCCGCGATTACATCTACATAGGGGACCTCATAAGGGCCATCAAGCTCTCCGTCACCACGGAAGGCGTGGGCGGCGAGACGTTCCAGATCGCCACAAACGCGGAGACAACCGTCCGCGAGCTCACGGACAGGCTCATCCCAGCCCTCGCCGAGGCCGGCGTCAAGGACGTCGAGGTCCGCTACACCGACGCCCGCCGCGGCGAGGTTCGCCGCAACTTCGCAGACACCTCCAAGGCGAAGCGCCTCCTCGGCTGGCAGGCCGAGATGGACCTCGACGAGGGCCTGCGGCGCACCGTGGATTGGTTCATGGAGAAGAACCGATAGGCGTCGGCCACGGCCCTCTGGCGTGAATCTCGGTCTCCCGGGTACATTCGATGGGGAGAGTATTCGTTAACGGACCGGGAGGTGGCAGTGGAGAGAGGTCAAGAGCAGGAGAAGGATCAGGAGGAAGTCAGGGCTGGCAGGGAGCGACGGCTGGCCATGGCGGACGACATACGCAAGTTGGAGACCGTGCGGGAGCGGCTCGTGGCCGTGGAAGAGGTCGCCCAAGCCTACCCTGAAGGCCACCACATGCGCGTCCGCCTCGAGAACCTCAAGCTGAACAAGGTAGTGGAGGATCTGGACGAAGAACTCAGGGACCTCTACGACCGCACAGCCCACCCCCGCGGCACCTGAGGCGGTTCGCGCAGCGAACCGCACCGTCAGCTTTCAGCTTTTGGGCCGGGTTTCGCACCCGGCCTTTCTCTTGCAAAAACGGTTCCCGCCCGACGAATGTTCGCGCAGAGAGAAGGGGTCTCGCGTCGAACCCGAGAAACTGACCGCTGAGAGAGGAGGCCGAAGGCCGGAGCGGGCTGAAAGCTGATAGCTCCTTAAGCGGCCGGCCTCCCGCGTGAGGCGAGGTAGAAGACGATCTGGGCGATGGCCGCCACGGCGGCGCCGACGACCAGGGAGGCGGAGATCCTCTCTATAAGGTCCGTCCCGAGGACGAGCACGCAGAGGGCGGCCGAGAAGAGACCGGCGACCCAGCCCGCGGCGGCGAGACGGCCCCTCCCGAGGGCGTAGAGGGCCTGGTTCAGAGTCTCCGAGAGCAGGTAGAAGGCCGCGAGGGCTGCGAGCAGTGCAAGCAGGGTGTTGTCCGCCTCGTAACGGTCGCCGGCGAAGACCTTGAGCCCCCACCCGCCGAGAAGCCAGGCCCCGGAGACCATGAGGACCCCGACGCCGCCCACCACCCCCGCAGCCCTGAGGGCGAAGCGGTCGAGGGCGGCCCGGCCGCCGGTGGCGAGGGCGCGGCTGGCGTGGGGCAGGAGGGCGCCTATCACGGGACTCATCACGTACTGCGGGATGCGCGTGAAGATGAGCGCGGCGCCCAGGAGGCCCACCTGCGCCTTCGTGCCGCCCATCAGCCCGGCCAGCACGACGCCGCCGCTCGCGAGCGTCTGGGCGCAGACCATGCTCACGAGGACGGGCCCCGCGAACCGCAAGGCCTTTCCGGCGGAGAAAGGCTCGCCCGGCCTCGCCGGGGACGCGACCCGCGCGGGACGAACGGCTAGCACCCCGATCAGGGGCGCTAGCACGATGGCGATGGCCGGGGCGGCGACGCCGAGCCCGGCCACGAGAAGGACCACCGTGACGACCACCCGGCTCGCGGCCTCGGCCAGAATCTGGGCCCCCATCCTGGTGGGCTGGCGGTGGCCGTTGAAGATCCCGCGCCTGAAGTACTCGGGCGCGTACAGAGCCACCGCCGCCACGAAGGCGGCCGTGATCCAGAAATCCTCGAAGACCAGCCTGGTGAGCAGGGGACTGGCCGCCAGCGCGAGCACCAGGAACCCGGCGAGAAGCGCCGCCTGCCAGCGCCGGACGGAGCGGACGACCGGCCCCCAGTCCTCCCCCCGCGCCTCCCTCTCGGCGACGTGCCGGCCGAGCGTCTGGGTGGCGGCCACCCAGAGCACCTGGACGACGAGGAAGGTAGAGTTCCAGAGCAGCGCTATCGGCGCGTACCCCGCCGGCCCGCCGAGGGCGCGGGTCGAGATCCCGATAAATACGAACGTGAGCGCGCCGGAGACGGCGAAGGAGAGCCCTATGAGCAGGCTCCCCGCTCCCGCACCCTGCCCCTTTAGCGCGCTCGCGAACCTCACGCCGCGCATCTTACGCCATTCGCCAGGGGGCCGGGCCACGGGCTCGCGACCGGACGGCACGGGCGGGTTTCGAACCCGCCCCCACGCCCGTTTGCCGCTCATCTAGCCGGCGGTCTCGAACCTGACGTCCAGATCGGACTGGCCCTCGGTCGCGAAGCGCAGCAGGCGCCAACCCTCCTCGGCGAGGACGGCGAGGTCTTCCGCGGAGAGCGGGGCGAACGGCTCGGCGATCAGGGCCGCAGACTTTTTGGTCTTCTCGAGCCTCCACGCACCGGCTACGAAGCCGTCGAGCAGGAACGTGGCCCTGACGCGGGCGGAGGAGAGAAACACCCTCTTGCGATCCTCATAGGCTATGACGCGCCGCCGGTCGGCGTGGGAGAGGACGAGGTTGTCGTACTCTGGCACGAAGCGGGGCGGCGCGGGTGTATCGGCCGCCGGCAGCGGCGCGCCCGGCAGGTCGAAGAGCTTGTTCCCTTCCTCGTCAGTGAAGAGGCGCAACCCCGACTTCATCTTCTCCAGTTCGCTTTTCATCCCCGTGAGACCAGACCACGCCTGGAAGTCTCTCGCGGTCGCAGGGCCAAAGGCCGCAAGATATCGAAGGACGAGGGCGCGCAGGCTCTCGTCGGGGTCAGCGAGGGGCGCCCCGAGCCAGGGCTCCGGCAGGGCGAAGCGTGGGCTGCCGCCCTTGCCCCAGGTGCCTGCCGGCGGCGTCTGGACGAGGGGGAGCCGCGTCCTCACCAGATAGGCCAGCGCGGCCGGGTCCCGGTCGGGCTCCATCTCGAGCAGCCGTGCCTGCAGTTCCTTGAAGGTGCGCGGCCCCTCTTCCACCATCGCCAGCGCGGCCGACACGAGCCGGTCGAGGTCTAGCCCCTCGAGGCGTTTCCCCGCGATGGACCTCAGGGAGCGGTCGAGTGCGGGCTGGATGGCAGGACGCAGGAGCAGGTAATCCTCCGCGGTCGTCAGGTGCAGCGTGGCCCGCATCATCGAAGATCGGACGACCCGCCGCTCCTCGATGAGGCCCGTAAGCTCGTCCCGCCCGGAATCGCGCAGGCGAGTCCACAGCCCGATGTACGGCGGGTTCGGGATCTGCGCCTGCAAACCGGCGAGACGCCCGACGGCCTCGTAAGCGGGGACCCCTTCCCGCTCCAGAAGCATCTGACGGGCGAGCGTCGCCCGATTAAGCTCCCGAAGCGAGAGCACACGGGGAGTCAAAGGGTAAACCTACCAGCCGAACACCCGCCGTCCCCGCTATCCGCACGCAGAACGTTCCCTCTCATCGCCCCGTAAAGATACGCAATGCACCGCCGTCAGGCACCCGTAACCTGATGCCTGAAGCCTTAAAACCTACCTAAGCCAGGTCGAGATGATTACCCTGAACACCCCTAGCGGGTAGGCCAGCTTCGGCGGCTTCTTCGTCTCGCCGGCGGCGCGGCTCATCATCGAGATGGGGACCTGGGCGAAGCGCAGCCTGTTCTTGAGACCTTCGAGTATTATCTCGTTCGCGTTGAAGCGATCCTCGCGCAGGTTCAGCTTGTAAAGCTCGGAGACCCGGATCGCGCGGTAGCCGTTCGTGCAGTCGGAGACCCTCACGCCGGTGAGGAGCGAGATCAGGCGCGAGAAAAAGACCACGCCGATGTGCCTGACGCTCCCGGACTCCTCGTAGAAGCCCATGAACCGGCTCCCGAGCACGAAGTCGGCCTTCCCCTTGAGGATCGGACCGACGAGCCGGTCGAGCTCCTCGGGCTTGTACTGCCCGTCGGCGTCGAGGTTGACGACGACATCTGCCGCCTCGGCCTGGGCTATAGCGAAGCCGGTCCGCAGGGCGTCGCCCTGGCCCCGGTTGACGACGTGGGTAACCACGGGGACGCCCTCGGCCCTGGCGATGGCAGCCGTGGCGTCCTTGGAGCCGTCGTCGACGACCACGGTCTTGACCGGGTGGCCGAGCACCTCGTCGGGGATGCGGCGCAGCACGCCCTGGATGCCGCCCTCCTCGTCGTAGGCGGGGACGATGATCAGGATCTCGCCCGGGTGCCCCTCGAGCCTCTCTTTGGGCGAGAGGTAGTTCTCCTCGTAGTCCCTGACGGCGAGGCCCGTGACGATCTCGCCGCTCCTGCGCCCGGCGGCCCTGACCCGCGCGAGCAGGTTCAAGAAGAGCGCGAAGAGCAGGAGGTTGGCGAGGCCCAGGAGGGCGAACGCGCGGTTCTCCAGGCCGAGCAGGCGGCTCACCGGCTCGAAGATCTGGGGTACCACGGAGACGAGCGCGACGCCGAGGGCGATGGCGAGCGAGAGGAGCAGGTCGAGCCTGCTCCCCCCGCCGCGGAACTTGAAGAGACCATACGCCGCGAAGAGCAACGCTATGACGACGCCGGCGATGCTTATGTGTTCGGCCTGCAGCATCAGATGTTGGCCTCGCCCGTCTTCCGGCCGGCGCCCGGCATCACAACCTCCGAGTCTATTCTATCCCGATGCTCCGGAGCCGCGTAGTACACAGACAGGTCCACGGTGCTTACCGAGGGCCGTCTTGCTGGTGTACGATCTCCTCCTGCGGCCTCCACAGCGAGGTGGCGGGGATCTTCGAAGTGTCGCAGCGGTGGGCGTACTTGCGAGCTATCTCGGTTACCTCCTCCAGCAGCCCTTCGCTCAGGGTCGTCGGTTGCAGGCCAAGGTCCAGGAAGCGATCGTTGCGGACGTGCAGATCGTTCTCGGCGGCCTCGTTGCGCGGGTTCTGAACGTAGTTTATCTCTGCGCCCGTGCGCTCGGAGACCAGCTTGGCAAGGTCGCGCAGACGGTGTGTCTCGGTCATTTGGT
Source organism: Rubrobacter sp. (assembly GCA_035264945.1). Lineage (GTDB taxonomy): Bacteria > Actinomycetota > Rubrobacteria > Rubrobacterales > Rubrobacteraceae > Rubrobacter_D. Next base: position 13,029 of record DATFPF010000237.1, on the reverse strand, counting down.
TGTAGACGTTTACGCGGTCGCCCCTCTCGGGCGGGTTCTCGAGCGCGAGCTGTATGCAGCGCACGGTGTCCTGGATGTGGATGAAAGCGCGGGTCTGGCCGCCCGTACCGTGGACGGTGAGCGGGTAGCCCACGGCGGCCTGCATAAGGAAGCGGTTGAGGACGGTGCCGTAGTCGCCGTCGTAGTCGAAGCGGTTTATTAGGCGCTCGTCCAGCCTGGTCTCCGCGGTCTGGGTCCCCCACACGATGCCCTGGTGAAGATCGGTGACGCGCGTCAGGTCGTTCTTGTTGTAGTAGGCGAACAGGAGCTGGTCCTGGGTCTTGGTCATGTGGTAGATGCTGCCCGGGTTCGGCGGGTAGAGGATCTCCTGCTCTACGAGCTCGCCCCCATCGGTCTCGACCTTGACCGTCAGATACCCCTCGGGGATCTGCATCCCGGCCGTACCGTAACCGTAGACGCCCATGGTCCCCAGGTGCACCACGTGGGTGTCGAGACCGCTCTCTGTGATCGCCGCCAGCAGGTTGTTGGTAGCGTTGAGGTTGTTGTTCACGGTGTAGCGCTTGTGGTAGCTTGACTTCATCGAGTAGGGCGCGGCCCGTTGCTCGGCGAAGTGGATCACCGCGTCGGGCTGCCACTCGAGGAGCAGGTCCAGAAGCCGCTGGTAGTTCTCGGCGACGTTGATGTTGTGGAAGTCTATCCGGTTGCCGGTTAGCTCCTCCCAGACGCCGAGGCGCTCGCCCATGGGGCGGATCGGGGTGAGGGACTCGCACTCCAACTCGACGTCTATCTTGCGCCGGGAGAGGTTGTCGACTATGGCCACCTCGTATCCTTGCGCCGAGAGGTGCAGCGAGGTCGGCCAGCCGCAGAAGCCGTCGCCGCCTAGAACGAGTACCTTCATCTCTCAGTGCTCCCTTCTTCCGGGCATCTATCGCGGATAATCCGCCGCCCTCTTCCGTGTCTGGACCCGCGATACGCGCGCCAGCCGCCGATTGTAATGGATAAACGGTTAAACGGTTCTTAAACCCCGGTAAACGCTCTGTCCAACCTCTTCGGCGGCCCGGTAACCTCGCCGGCCAAGCCTTTCCGTCGGGCTTTACCCGACGGCGGGTATATTAACCCATATTAACGTCTATTAATAACCCACGATCGGCTAGAGTACAATGTCCCGGCCCGAAAACGCGACCGAGGATGCTCCAGGATTTGGCCGAAGAACGAGAGAGCGGCGGGGCCCTTGCCCCTTCGGGCAGCCCCCCGAGCAACAAGGGCCGCCTCGGTACTCTAGGCCCGGTCCTGGCAGGCTCGGCCGCGGGGCTCTTCGTCTTCGTGCTCTACCTGAGGACGCTCGCGCCCACGGTCCTCTACTACGACGACCCCGGCATGCTCGACGCCGCGATGCTCCAGATGCAGGTAGCCGTGCTCGGCATAGCCCACCCTACCGGGTACCCGACCTACCTGACGCTGAGCCACCTCTTCACGTACCTGCCCGTTGGGGACGTCGCCTACAGGGCCAACCTGGCCAGCGCGGCCTACGGCGCCCTGGCGGTCGGGGTCGTCTTCGGGGCCGGGTACCTTTTGACCCGGCGTGTCGTGGCGGCGGCGGTCGCGGCTGTCGCCTTCGGGGTTGGGAAGGCGATCTGGTCGCAGGCCGTCATCGCCGAGGTCTACACGATGAACGCGCTCCTGATCTCGCTGACCCTCGCCGTCCTGCTCCTCTGGCGCGACCGCGGGCGGGACCGCTACCTGCTGCTCGCCGCCTTCCTCTCGGGCCTTTGCCTCACCAACCACCTCACGAGCGGCCTGCTCCTCCCCGCGGGCCTCCTCTTCGTCGCCCTCGTCGACTGGCGCCGGCTGCTCGAGTGGCGCCTGATGCTCAAGAGCGCCGGGCTCTTCATTCTGGGGCTCACCCCTTACCTTTACCTGCCGATCCGGTCCTGGATGAACACCCCGATGGAGGCGAACAACCCGTCCAACTTCGAGCGCTTCTGGTACGTGGTGAGCGGGGGCAACCTCACGGGCGGGTTCTTCGCCTTCGGGCCGTCTGAGCTGCCGGGGAGGCTGCTCTTGTACTTTGGCCACCTCACCGACAACCTGAACCCCATCCTCATCATGGTCGCGCTGACGGGTGCTGCGCTGATGGTCGCCCGCGACTGGCCTGTGGGCCTGCTCCTCGGGTTCCTCTACATCGGGTGGACCTTCTACGCCGTCGAGAACGCCATCCCCGACGTCTACCTGTACTTCATCCCGACGTACCTGATCCTCTGCCTCTGGACGGCGGTAGGCCTCGGCGCGCTGCTGACGGAGGCCGAGAACCTGGCCTGGCGCTTCCCGCCCCTGGCCCGGCGGGCGACGCTCGGGCTCGTGTGCGCGGCGCTGCTCGTCGTCCCGCTCGTCGGGGTGAGGGAGACCGCCGCGGCCAACGACATGAGCGAGGCGAACCTCGGGCGGGAGCAGGTGGAGGCGGTGGCCGAAAAAGCGGCACCGAACGCGACGGTCCTGCACCACCGCAGCAGCCTGTGGTACCTCGTCCTCGTCGAGCGGCGGCGCCAGGACCTCACGCTCGTAGACCCCTTCAGGCACAACACGGAGGCCGAGTACGCGGACATCGTCTGGCCGGCGGACCTGAACCTCGAGCAGACGGACCGGCGCTACGGCACCGACGACTTCAGCGGGGTTACCTCAGCCAGGATGGCGGCCGAGAGGGGCCCCGTCTACCTCCTGCCGAGCGCGTACGTCCCCGACCCAGAGCGCTACGAGGCTGCCGGCTTCAAGGTGGTAGAAGTGGAGGAGAACATACTCTACAGGCTCATCCCTGCGGAATGAGCAGCCCTCATCTATCAGCCTTCAGCTTCTGTCCGGTGAATGTCGCGAGCCTCGGGGCTTCGGACCCTCCGCACGGAGGGTACTTTACCGGTCGAGATCCGGCCTTCGGTTTACCTTTTTTGCTGAAAGCTGACCGCCTACTCTGCTTCGGCGGTGCGGCACTCTTCGGTCTTGCACTGGCGCAGCGCGTCGAGCTGCGAGTTGAGGCGTTGCAGGAGGTCGTCGGGCGCCCGGTCGTAGAAGTTGTCCAGCTCGTAGGGGTCTTTTCTCAGGTCGTAGAGCTCGTGCTCGCCGGTCTTGTACTCGACGAAGAGGTAATTTTCGGTCCTGAGCGCCTTGAACCAGGGCCGTCCCCACTCCTCGCTCGAGTCTGCCGTCCCGGCCGAGGTCTTGCGCCAGTCGTTCGGCAGCGGGTCGCCGGTGATCAGGGGCTTCACCTGGCTCTCGTTGACGAACGGCGGACGGGGGACGCTGTCCCTCTCGGCCACCCCCTCCTCGAGGAACCTCTGGCGCCAGTCCTCCACGGGCGTGGGGGTGTCGTCGAGCAGGGGTTTTAGCGAGCGGCCGTCCACAAACTTCGGGGGGTCCACCCCCGCAAGGTCGGCGAAGGTGGGCGCGAGGTCGTTGTTGAGGACCATGTGCGGGAGGGTCTTGCCCTCCGGTACGCCTGGGCCGCTCACGATCAGGGGCACCCTGATGTCCTCCTCGTAGGCCGTCCACTTGCCCGCGCCCAGGCGGTGCTGGCCCATGTGGAAACCGTTGTCGCTGGTGAAGAAGACGTAGGTGTCGTCGATCTCGTTGCTCTTGCGCAGGGAGTCGAAGAGGTCGCCGATCATGTCGTCCACGGCCATCATGGACTGGAGACGCTTGCGGTGGAGCTCGTCCATGTAGGCGATCTGGTCGGGGCTAAGCGGCGGGTTGTCCCGCACCCAGCGGGGCTTGTCGCTTACGTCCTCCTCGTCGAAGGAGGGGGGCCGGGGGAGCTCGACGTTCTGGAGCGTGTCCTCGTCGCGTGGGGCTGGGGTCGCCGGCTGGTGGGGGGCCTTGGTGCCGATCCACATCAGGAAGGGACGGTCCGTGGTGAAGAAGGGCGGGTCGGCGCCCGCGGTCCGCTCCACGTAGTCTGAGGCCTTGTCGGAGAGGATGTCCGTGTCGTAGTCCTTGGCGGGGTCGTAGTTGACCATGTGGCCGTTCTCGTTGAGCACGTGGGTCAGGTAGTTGCCGGCAACCGCGTACCACTCGTCCCAGCCCGGCGGCACGTGGGTCTCGGCGTAGCCGTTGAGGTACTTCCCGAAGAAGGCCGTCCGGTAGCCGTCCTCCTGCATCCAGGTCGCCATCGTGGAGTTCTCGTGGCCCAGGAAACGGAACTTCTGGAAGCCTCCGCGCGGTGGCTCGTTTGCGAGGACCTGGTGGTTGTGGGCGTACTGGCCGCGCAGGGTGGTCGCCCGGGAGGGACAGCACAGGGAGTTGGTCACGAACGAGTTCTCGAAGGTCGTGCCGCCATCGATCATCTCCTTGCGGAGGTTGGGCATGTACTTCAGGTCGCCGGGGACCGCGTCGTCCGTCAGGATCAGGATGACGTTGGGGCGCTCGGGCTCATCGTTCTGGGGATCGGGGGGCTGCTGGCCCTGGGCCGTCGGCAGGCAGCCCACGAGCAGGCAGGCGAACAGGAGAAGCAGGGCCGTCCGGCCCGCCTCCGATAGAACCCCTCTGGTTCGCCTCTCGCCTGAAACCAATCTCTCACCAACCGCGCGGCCTCCGGGGCCGCGAACGTCTCGTCTTTATACCCTGCGGAGGTGCAGCCCGCGCGCCCTGCGACGCCGGACCCGGCAGGCCCAAAAACTCTGTTATACATTCTGACGATGTGCGAGTCCACTTGCGCGAGGTCTCTGCGGTCGCGGCCCGGGTCGTCCGGGCGGGGGACGGCGCGTGCTCTTTGACCTGATCCGGGCCGTCCCCGCGGCCCTGCTGGTCGGCCTCGTCCCGGGCTATTTCTGGGCCCGGTGCCTGGCCGCCACCGACGACCTCGCCGAACGCCTCGCCTACGCGATAGGCCTCTCGGTGACGCTAGTCCCGGCGGTCGCCCTCACCTTCTCCAGCATCCTCGGGACGGGCGTCACCACGACGGTATCCGTGGTCTCGGTGGCCATCGTGTTCTTCGCGGGGCTCGCCGCCAGGCTCCTGTTCGGGGAGGCCAAGGGGCCGGCTGGCCCGATCTCCGCGCTCCCGCCGGCCCCGGACGCCGCCTCCCTCGTGCCGCTGTGCCTGGCGCTGGCGCTGGCGCTCGTCACGTTCTTCGGGTTTGCCGGGGGGTGGGCCATGGTCCCGGCGGCCTTCCTCGTCGTCGTCTCTGGCGTCCTCTACCGGCTCTCCCTCCGCCGCCGGGACGGCGCGGACGCGGAGCCGGCTGGGCGGGAAGAGGCGTCCCCGGCGCTCGTCTACGGGCTTCTCTCGGCGGCGCTCGCGCTCGCGCTGGCGCGGGGGTACCTCGGTCCCCTCTTCAACGGGTGGCCGTTCCCGCGGGGCGTGGACCGCTACGAGCACGCCATCATGACGAGCATGATGGTGGAGCGCGGCTCGACGGAGTCGTTCATGCTCTACCCGCCCGGCTTCCACGCGCTCTCGGCCATGATCTCCGACCTCAGCGGCCTCGAACCGATGGCCCTCTTCCCAGCCCTTGCCCCGTCCCTGCTCGCCCTGATGTCGCTGGCCGGCTACGCGCTCGCCGCCAGGCTCTGGGGCCGCCCGGCGGGCGTGGCCGCCGCGTTCCTCTCCGGGCCCGTGCTCGGCGGGGCGTACCTGCACTTCGCGGAGGCGCGGTACCCCAACTTCGTGGGCGAGCAGGTCATCCTGATACTGGCCGTGGCGGCCCTGATCGGGATGTACGCCAACCCGACCGTCAGGGCCGGCCTGCTCCTCGCCGTGCTCGGCTCGTCTGCGGTCTTCTACCACCAGATCGCCGGCTACGTTATGGCGGTGCTGCTCGCCGTCGTCACCCTGTTTTTCCTGCCCTTCCTGCTGCTCCGCCACCGCAGGACCGGGCTAGCCCTCGCCGGCTCTCTCGCCCTCCTGTTCGTGCTGGCGGTGGCTTTCGCCTGGGACACCTACGACCTGCCCAACCTCGTCGCCGGTCTCTTTAGCGATTCGGCCGAGACGGGCCGGGGGGGCGAGGCCGTGGCGATGGCTATAGGCACCAAGCCTGCCAACCACCCTACGTACCTGCTCGTGACGATCACGGCCCCCGTCCTCTGGCTCGGCCTCTTCGGCGCCATGATGCTCCTCCCGAACCGCGCGAACGGCACGGCCGCCAGGCTGGCGCACCTTACCCTGATCGTCTGGGCTGTCCTCCTCTTCGTCGGCAGCCAGACGAGCTACTCGGGCTTCCCAGACCGCTTCGACCGCGACCTTGGCGCCCCCCTCGCCCTCCTGGCGGCCCCCGTCCTCGTCCTGCTGCTGCGCGCCGCCCCGAGGCTCGCCCCTTCCCGGACGGCCCTCGCGGTAACGCTCGCGGCGGCCCTGCTTTCGGCGGGGCTCCTCGTAGTCCAGACGACGCGCAACCTGGAGGAGGCGTCGGGCCCGAGCGAGCGCCCCAAGGACAGGCCCGCCACGCCCGACGTCGCCGCCGCCGGCGCCTGGCTCGAGCAGAACAACGAGGGTGGCAGCATCGTGGCCACCCCCTACCTCGACTACGTCCCGAGCCGCGGGATGCTGGCGATGGGCGGCTACACGAAGATGCAGTCCTACGACTACGCCCGCATCCAGCGCGCCCGCGACCTTCCCCCCTTCGGCGAAGGACCTCTGCTGGACGCCCTGTGGGCGCTCAAGCACCCCACCGGGGAGAAGACCCGGCGCATCATGCAGGAGAACGACGTCAGGTACGTCATATTCCACAAGCGCTACCCCGGCATAAGCTGGCTCCCCTACGCCCGGCAGGACGACCTCTACAGGGTCGCCTACCAGAACCCAAGCGTCATCATCTTCGAGCCCCGCGGCGCCTGAGGGCCGCCCGCCAGGGATCCGGCCCACCGGTGGTCCGGGGCTACCACCTGGCGGGCCTGAGGGTGGGCCCGACGATGTGTCCGGCGTCCTCCTCGTTCACGTCGTGGGTGAAATGGGCCGCGTACCAGAGAACGACGTCCGCGTTGGCTACGCTCTCCCCGTCGACGAAGCGGTTTATCCTGGCCGGGGCGCTCGCCTGCGAGTCGCCGGTCTGGCTCGGGGCCGCGGAGATCCCGTCGTCCACCTGCCCATCGTTGAACCGCAGGATCCACGCGTCGCCGCGCGCGAAGTCGTCGGCCACGCCGTCGTCTGGGCCGGGGATCAGGTTGTAGGCGTCGCCGGTCTGCGAGTTCCTTACCTGCCACCTGCGGCCGAGGTCGGACCTCCGGAGGCGCCTGGCCTCGAAGCGAATTGTGTGCCAGTTGTCCGGCGGGAAGATGGGCGGGTCGTTGAACTCGCGGACCTCGTTGTTCTCCGCGGTGCCGATGTCGAAATCGAACCTCCAGTAGACGTGGTGGTGGTGGATGTTGCAGACGCACGAGTCCTCCACGGCCGAGAACCCGAAGCGCGGGCGGATGGTCCCGTCGTCGTGGAATCGCCAGCGGCTTACGTACCTGTACCACCCGGCCTGGAGTTCGCTCACGAGGACCGTCTCCTGACCCTGGCGGAACAGCGCCACGCCCCTGAAGTTCCCAGAGTCCGTCCCGGATTCGAGGATGGTCCGCGCTGGGGTCTGGGACCGGCGTATGCCGGGGGCGACGTTCGTCCCGTCCGCCTGGATCCAGCTCTCCTCGAAGAGCCAGTCGCGGAAGGGGCCGCAGGCGTTCCCGTCGTACTGCACGTTGAGGATGGGGGCGTGGGCCTGGAAGAGCACGAGCTTGCCCCGGTACCTCACGTTTCGCAGCTCGATGCCAGAGGCGTTCGTCCCCGAGGAGGCGGAAGGCCGGATCACGAGAAAGTCCCAGAGCGGGCCGCCGTCGGCCGCGGGGATGGTGACCTGGAACTGGCCGGCGAGCCCCCTTGGGGTGGGGGCCTGGTTGGCGTTGGGCAGGCCGCAGGTCTGGGCCCGCGCCCGCGCCATCTCGGGCGCCCCCTCGGCGAACCGCGCCGCCGTTCGATGGACCATGTTCGCGCCGACGATCTCGTGCCGCGCCCCGCGTTCCCGGGGCAGGAGCCCGACGGCGAGCGTCCGCTCCACGCGACCGTCCGGGAGCTCCGCCTCGACGAGGGGGGGCATGGGACGATACGGCTCCAGGCGCCGGCCGCGGATGGCGGGCCCGAGGTCCCCGTCCTCGAGCAGGACCTCGACGGCCTCGTCGAACTCCTCCCTGGTCGGCAGCGGCTGGTGGCCCGCCTCCGAGACCCTCAAGGTGCCCACGACGTCGTCCAGGCTTCCGGTCGCAAGCACCACCCGGTTGTTCGTGTAGTCGTAGATCGTGGCGCGGTAGCGGTCGGGGGGCGCAGGCCCCCGGGGCTTATCGACCGGGGATTCGAGGAAGCGGACCGAGAGCAGCCGGTGACGGGCCCTTCCGAGTTCCTCCCGAACCAGGGGATGGTCCAGCACGGCGCGCGACACTTCTTCTGTCGTCTCCTGGCCCGGGCCGAACGGCTCGATCCGTATTTGCGGGTCGGCGTGCTCGCTCATGGCATCTCTCTCCTATCAGCCGAAGACGATCGGGACCCTGTGCAGGTGGCGGTCTTCGCCTGACCCGCTGGCGCTCTCCTCGTAGGCCTCGACCACGCCAAGGCGCTGGTTGGGCCTGCGCGAGAAGTGTAGGTTGGCCTTGAACTCCGCTATCACGCCGTTGCTGCCCCCCTGCGCCGTGCCCTCCGCGATAACGGTGCCGTCGTCGTCCATGATCCTTAGCGAGATCACACCCTCGAAGGCGGTGCCGTAGCCGGCCACGTGGGCCGGGTCCCTCACCACGTCGCCCGGTGCCGGGTGGTTGACCTTGATGAACGGACGCCCGGAGTCCTGGTCTATGTCCAACGCCATAGTCTCCCTCCTCGCCTCTGGGTGCCCAAGGAGGACACCCTTCGCCCCTCACGAGCCACCCATCTTAGCCGACGGCATGAATCGACGATGAATCCGGGGCCGCGGGACGCCAGGTCTCCGGCCCCCGAGGAGCCCTCGGCTCGGCCGGCGCCACCGTCCTCGGGTCCCGGCGGCCCGGGGATATTCGACGCCGCAAAGAAACCGATACACGATCGTCACGCGTCCTTAACCCGGCTGGCGGATAATGCGGCCAAGCTCCCCGGCGAAGCAGGAGATCCCCCTCCGCTTGCACAACACGCCGGGGAGTCTTGTCGTCGAAGCAAGCTTGCACCCTGCTCGTCGCGGGGCAGACGGTCCCGTGCCCCCGGTATAATGCCGCGCGCGACCGGACGGGCTACCGCGGGCGGATGATGTCCTATCTGAAGGAGACGGCGAGGCGGGAGGGGCTCCTGTTCGTGCTGCTCGTCTTCGGCGCGAGCCGACTCCTCTACCTCGCGGCCGGCTCCTTCTTCGCTGGCGTCGTGCCCGTCTCGCGCTTCCAGGCCGTGACCATGGACGTGCCGTTCGGCAGTATGGGCCTGTGGTCCCACTGGGACGGGGAGCACTACGTGGCTCTGGCGGCTGGCGGCTACCTGCAACCGCCCGAGTTCGTCTCCCCCGCCTTCTTCCCCCTCTACCCGCTCCTCATGCGGTCCTTCGCGGAGCTTTTCGGCGGGCCCGTGACGTGGGGGGCCCTCTCGGTGTGGGGGCCCCTGATCTCGCTCGCGGCGTTGCCCCTCGGCCTCTTCTTCGTCTACCGCATCGCCGAGGAGCAGTGGGACGCGGGCGTAGCCCGGGGGGCGGTCCTCGCACTCGCCTTCTTCCCGACGGCCTTCTTCCTCAACGCTGCATACACGGAGAGCCTCTTCCTGGCGCTCTCGGCGGGCTCCCTCTGGGCTGCCAGGGTCAGGAGGGACCTGCTGCTTGCGTGCGCGCTCGCGGGCCTGGCCACGGCGACGCGCAACGTCGGCGTCTTCCTGCTCGTCCCCCTCGCCTACGAGTGGTTCAGGAACAGGGATGCCTACCGCTGGCGCGGCCTCTACCTCGCCCTCGCCCCCTCGGGCCTCGCGGCGTACGCGGCCTACCTCTGGGCGCGCTTCGGCGACCCGCTGCTGTTCTACACGGACCAGCGGAAGTGGGGCCGCGAGCCGGCCGGCCCCGTCGCCACCGTCGTCAAATCCTGGCGGGCCGCGGCAGAGGGCGCCGGACGCCTCCTCGACCCCGTCCTGTGGTCCGACCCTTCCCTGGCGAAGCTCGCCGACCACCTGGCCGGGGCCGCCAACCTCTACAACCTGCTGTTCTTCCTCTTCGCCGTGGTGGTCCTGCTCGCGGGCCTGCGCGACCTCCCCCCGGACCTCGCCCTCTACGCCTTCCTGCTCGTCCTCCCCGCCGCCCTCTTCGGCACGCCACAGGACCCCCTCATGGGCGCCCCGCGCTACGTCCTCGTCGCCTTCCCCCTCTTTATAGTGCTCGGCATGCTGCACAAGAACCGCCCCGTCTTCGCGACGGGCATCGTCTTCAGCACCCTGGTCTCGCTGGTTTTCTGCGCCCTGTTCGTTAGCTGGAGGTTCGTGGCTTAGGGAGGCGCTTAGGGAGGCTACAGGCTTTGGGTTCTAGGTTTTGAGCTGCCGGGGATCTGCGGCGTCCGCCGGCGAGCTTCCCACCAGGCCCCGGACCCGGGCGACCGGGGACGACCGGCGGCCCGACCCCACACGCCATAAGACCTAGAGCCTAGAACGGCGTCATGCCCCGCCGGGGGTGCAACGAGGCCCGCCGCAGAAACGGACATTTAATCCAGACTTTACCCGGCTGTAACCTTGAGATCCGGTGTGCTCCCTAACATATGCCGGAGAAAACCTTGCGGCGACAGAAGGGAGGGGCGCGTGGCGACGGGCCCGAGCATTCAGAGGATCAAGAAGGAGAAGCGAGACCGCGAGGTGGAGCCCCCGGAGGGTATGAGCCGGCGGAGGTTCCTGACGTTCCTCGGGACGGGCTCGGCGGCGCTGGCCGCGGGCTCATCTGGCGTCCTCGTCGGCTGCGCCGAGGGCGAGGAAGGAGGACGGCAGGACGGCCAGCAACAGGAGAACGGCTCGTCCGGATCCGCCGGATCTTCCGGCGGGCAGAAGGCCGCGGCCTCGTTCGGCCCCATCCAGCCTAGCGACGAGGACGACATAAAGCTCCCGGACGGGTTCAGGTACGATATCGTGCGATCTTCCGGCGACCCTCTAGGCGGGGGCATGGTCTACGGCGACCACAACGACTACGTTGCGTACTTCCCGGTCGACGCGCTCGACGGCGGGGAAGACTCCGAAGACGGCCTGCTCTGGATCAACCACGAGTACATAAACCCGATGTTCTGGTCCGACTACACGGATACCGATGGGGAGACCAAGAAGACCAAAGGGCAGATCGACCGCGAGAAGGCCGGCGTCGGCGGCTCCGTCGTGCGGGTAAAGAAAGAGGGCGACGCCTGGAAGTTCGTCGAGGGCGACGCGATGAACCGCCGCATCGACGCGACGACCCCGATGGGCGTGACGGGACCGGCAGCCGGCTCCGACGGGATAAAGGGCGCGACGGAGGTCACGGGGACGCTCGCCAACTGCGGCGGCGGGGTGACGCCCTGGAACACCGTCCTCACCTGCGAAGAGAACTTCCAGGACTACTACGGCCAGCGCACCGACGACCAGGGCGAGCCCGGGCAGGGGACCGACGACGCCCCCGAGGCGCTCGAGATCGCCGAGACCTACCGCTGGCTCGACGACCCGGAGGGCGCCCAGCCCCCCGAGCACTACGGCTGGATCGTCGAGGTGGACCCCTTCGACCCCGAGTCCAAGCCGCGCAAGCACACGTGGCTCGGGAGGGTAAGGCACGAGAACGCCGCCATAACCGTCTCCGAATCCGGCCGGGTCGTCGTCTACACCGGCCACGACCAAGAGGACCAGTGCATCTACAAGTTCGTCTCATCCGGCACCTACAACGAAGGCGACCGCGGGGCCAACATGGACCTGCTCACAGGCGGGATGCTCTACGTCGCGGACTTCGCCCAGGGCAAGTGGGTCGCCATGGACTACGAGAACAACCCCATCTTCAAGGACAACGGCTACAAGGACCAGGGCGACGTCCTCGTCCGCACCATAGACGCCGCCAAGCTCGAAGACCCTGAGACCGAGCTTCCAATCGGCACCCCGATGGACCGGTGCGAGGACATCGAGGTCCACCCGAAGACCGGCCAGATCTACGCGTCGCTCACCAACAACGCGCTGCACGGCAACTTCTACGGCCAGATCCTGCGCATGACAGAGAAAGACGACGACGCCGAGGCCGAGGAGTTCCGGTACGAGCTCTTCGCCGCCGGCGGCCCCCAGACCGGCTTCGCCTCCCCCGACAACCTCGTCTTCGACAGGGACGACAACCTCTGGATAATTACCGACATCTCCAGCAGTTCTATAGGCTCCGGCATCTACTCGACCTTCAAGAACAACGGCGCCTTCGTCCTGCCGAGCGGCCTGGACGAAGGCGCGGCTGGCGGCGATGTCGTCCAGTTCGCCAGCGCCCCCGTCCAGGCCGTGCTGACCGGGCCCGCCTTTACCCCGGACGGCAAGACCCTCTTCCTCTCCGTCCAGCACCCGGGCGAGGAGTCCGAAGACCCAAAGAACCCGACCAGCACCTGGCCGAACGGCGACGAGCCGAAAAGCTCCGTCATCGCCATAACCGGTTTCGCGTAGTTGAGCTCGTCAGCCCGCTCCGCCCTTCGGGCTACGCTTGTCAGCTAGTCAGCCTGCGCTCCGCGCCTCTCAGCACGCTCCGGCTTCGCCTCCGCGCTCGGCCCGGTCGTAGGGCGCATTTCAAAACCCGCCAGCGCACCGGGGTTCGGCGCGCACGAGAGGCCGCCCCTGCCGAACCTGGCGTCCCCGAGAAGGTCGCAAGCTGACAAGCTGAAAGCGAGGGCCTGCGAAGCGGGCCCGAAGCGGGCCGACAAGCTGACTAGCTTTATAATGCCCCTCGGGAGTCTTGCGGAAGGGGTGTTCGTGGCCGAGAGGCAGTTCAGGTTGCCGGGGTCTCCCTACGGGGAGCTGGCAAGCATAATCGTGGCCTACGGGACCAGGGACGACGCCTCGCGGACCGGCGACGTCGGGAAGCTCGACTCCGTGCACCAGTCGAGCGTCAGCCGGACC
>DATFPF010000236.1:0-4198 GCA_035264945.1 Rubrobacter sp. | reverse complement strand
CTGCCTTCACACGGCAGAGGTCGCTGGTTCGAACCCAGCATCGCCCACCAAGAAATGCGTCGATTTGCAGGTAAACTCGTGGAACTCCAAGTACCTCGGTGCGCCAGCTGTACCCCTTTTGACGACAGTTGAATTGCTACGGGAGAGCCTGACCTCTACAATACCCATCTCCGGTGCTACGAGAGACGGTCATCCAATGGAAACGTCGACCGTCCGAAATGCCGACTGGAGATCTAAGTAAGCACGTCGCGGCGGGTAAAGATGGCCCAGGCGGCGACGAAGAAGGTGGTCCCCCAGAGCAGGCTGACCCAGAGGGAGCGAGCTATCGGTTCCCAGGCTATGGGGTCGCGGGCGAGGTTTAGCCAGGCCTCAAACTGGTTCGTAAGCAAGTAGGGGTCCAGGGGGCCGGCGAGGCCGAGGCCGGAGGCGAGCCGGAGGAGCAGGACAAGGACCACGGCACCCACGCCTGAGCCCACCGAGTTGTGGGTAGTAACGGATAGGAAGGCCGCGAACGCGGCGAGCGCCATCAGGGGCACGGAAACGAGGCCAGCGCCGCCCCACACGAGCGCGATGCCGCGCCCGATGCTTATCGGCGTCCCGCCCGGCCCGGCGAGGGGGGCGAAGCCGGACGTGAGGTAGCCTGCTGCGAGGCCCACGCCCACAAGGATCGCTGTAGCAGCGAGGCAGTAGACGCAGACCGCTGCCGCCTTGGAGAAGAACAGCTCCGTCCGGCCCACGGAACGGCTTAGAATCGTTTTCAGGGTGCCCGCCGACACTTCGCCGGCCACCGCGTCCCCGGCGACGAACGCCACGACGAGCGGCAACAGGACGAAGGTGGCGAAGGCGAGCGTGACGAGCGGGACCACGAGCCCGTTCTCCAGTAGTTGCGTGGCGAAGGGGGCCTCGCCCTCAGGAGGGCCTTCGCCTGTGATCTCCAGCGCTGCCACGAACAAAACGGGCACGAGCGCCGTCGCCCCGAGCCCGAAAAGCGTCCGCCGCTGGCGCATGAGCTTGTAAATCTCCCAGCGGATCACGCCGAATCCCGGTGGAGGGTTTGATGCGTCCGCCGTTGGCGAGGGGCGAGAAGCGAGTGGTGAGTAGCAAGAGCTTCACTCATTGTCCCGCTCTGGGTGCGACGGCGAGCATCTTTGTTCGGTGTCAAGAGCGCTCCTCCGTCAGCTCCAGGAAGAGGTCTTCGAGGCTCGGCCGCGCCGGGACGAGCGCCAGAACTGCCACGCCCTCGGCTACCAGGTCCCGCACGACCGGTCCAGGTCCCTCCGGGCCGACCGCGAGCCTTATCTCCTCGCCCCCGAGCCCATCTGGCGATTCGGCGACTGACGCACCGGTGACGTGAGTGCCGCCTTCGAGTATTCGCAGCGCGCTCTTCGCGTCGTCCACCACGAGCCGGTATCCCGGGCGTCCGTTGTCTCCTCCGACGACCTCGGCGATGGTGCCTTCGGCGAGGAGACGGCCGTGGCCGATCACGGCTACCCGGTTGCACAGTTGCTCGACCTCGGCGAGCAGGTGGCTGGAGAGGAAGATCGTCAGGCCGTCCTCGTTGAGGCGGCGGATGAGCGCGCGCACGTCGCGCATCCCGCCAGGGTCCAGCCCGCTCGTCGGCTCGTCCAGGATCAGGACCTCCGGCTCCCGTAACAGCGCGGAGGCTATAGCCAGCCGCTGCTTCATCCCCGTCGAATACGTCTTGACCTTGTCCCGCTCTCGCCCGAGAAGCCCGACCGTCTCCAGGACCCTCGCCATAGGTGGTTCCCCCTTGCGCCGGTCGGCGGCCGCGAGGACCTTGAGGTTGTCACGCGCCGAGAGGTAATCGTAGAAGCCTGGCGCGTCCACGAAGCCAGCGACGCCCTCGTGTCCCCCGGGTCCGCCTGACGGACGCCCGAGGAGGTGTATCTCGCCCTCGGTCGGCTCGACGAGACCGAAGACCGCCCGGATCGTGGTGCTCTTACCGCTCCCGTTGGGCCCGAGGAACCCGTAGACGTCCCCCCGGCGCACCTCGAAGCTGAGGGAATCCACCGCAACGAAGTCTCCGAACTTCTTGGTGAAGCCCCGGATCTCCAGTACCGAAGCTCCCCGACGGGCTCCCACCGTCTAACGGGCCAGCAGCCCGCGTGCCGCCTCCCTTAGTTCGGCGGCCGGCACGCTCCCCGCGAGCGTGTACGACACACCGTCGCTCCAGGAGAGGACCGTGCCCACGGGTGTGGAGAGTTCGCGTGCCTGGACCCCGCCGCCGAGATCCACGACCGGAACCTGCAACTCGCCTCCCTGGCCCCCCGCGCCTGAGCCCAGGGAATGTGCCGCCTCTTCCTCGCCAGCGGCCTTCTCGGCGAGGACCACGGCCCCCCAGTCAGACCCGTAAGTCAGTACCGCGCAATCGGCGGCGACCATTATCTCCTCCAGCTCCCGACCCCGGGGGGCCTCGGGCAGCTCATCGACGGTGAACCCCGCGAGCTCGCTCGCCTCCTCCACCGACGCGGCTTTCCGAGGCTGGTCGCCTTCGCGGTCTGCGTCCGCCCGGCTGTTCCTGGGCTCGGGCCGCTCGACCGTGGCGTCCGGCGGCGTCTCGAACTCGAAGCGCGCGTCCGGGACGGGGCCGACCTGGAAGTCCTGGGCCTCGTAGCGGGCCACCGGCTCGGGGTTCCCCTCGGCGTATAGCTCCAAGAGGAGCGGCACGAACGCCTCCGCGTCGACGAGCGTCTCGGCGCGCTCAACGAGGGTGGCGCTCTTGTCCTTGGGCTCCAGGGTCAGCGGGTATGCCCAGCGGCCCGCTACCTCGACGGGCGGCCCGGTCGTGAGTTGGCTGGACGGCGCGATCTCCGCGAGAAGCTCGTCAATCTCCTCCGGCGACGCTCCCGGCAGCCCATCCGGGGAGGTCGCACCTGACAGCGCGGCCTCCGGCTTCTCGCCGATCTTGAGCGTGTTTGAGGTGCCCTCGTAGACGCTAACCTGGTCTCCGTTCCGGACGAGGACCCGATCTCCGTTCTCGCCCTGAAGCTCGGCGCGCAACTTGTTGGGGCCGCCGCGCCAGACGCGGGCGGTACGCGGGCCGGAGTCTCCGGTGTCGCCCCCTTCTGAAGCGCCGAGAAGACCTTCGGGGACCAGCGTCTGCTCGACGGTCAGGGTCGCGCGGAAGGGGGGTGCACTCTCGGGGGCGGCGCTTACACGAGAGAGGAGCTCTTTCTCGGTGAGTCTCTCGGGCGGCTCGCCCCGGGCGCCGGCCCCAACGGTGAGTGCGCCGACGCCGAGCGCCACGACGAGGAAGAAGCCCAAGGTCACGGTCAATGCTCGCTTCGGAATCCATCCGGTCCTCGCTCGATCCATGACAATATCTCCTCACGCCGACTCTGCTCCGGCCCCTTGGACATTTCTAGTCTACCCTACGAACGGGAGACAGGAATGCGTGAGCGCACACTAGAGCCGGGCCGTTCACCGTCCTCGGGATGTAGAAGTTAACCTAAGCTTGGAGATCGACGGGACCCGGCCATCCGCAGGAAAATCGTGGACGCGGCGCAGCAGCTCGCCGGGCACGCAAGCGTGCAGCTACTGCCCGCTTCGGCAGAAGGGATGAAGGGGCCAAGAAGATCAAGCGGCTTGAGGTAGAAGGTGGTTGAGGGTCAGGTCTAAGTGGGCCTACAAGACTAGCGTAGGTGATTTCAACACACGCCAGTTCTGGAGAGACTACAATCGGATCAGGAAAACCATCGCAGTTGGGCCTCCATATCAATAGAGGAACCCTGCAGCAACCGACGGTCAACCGAGACAAACGGACGGATCTTAGGCGTTTGTACTGATCCAGGCGCTATCAGCGTCTTCGCTCAGCGTTCCCTTCCTTGATCAGGGTCCCGTCGGCGCGCTGCAGCCGCCACGACCCGCCTTCAAAGGTGCGCAGTTCCTCGATTAGGGTCCCGTCGGCGCGCTCCCGCCGCGACGACCCGTCCTCGAAGTCGTAGAGGACCTCTCCCAGGTCGGGGTAATGGATGACATCAGGTAGCATCCTGGTACCGAAGATGAGGAAGGAGCATGGTGCCTCCGAGCGGTTCACGACCTGGTGGGCGTTGGGCGCTCCCGCCGGCCAGCACGCCGCGTCGCCGGGATGGAGCGGGTGGGGACCATCGTCCTCGATCACGGTCGCCTCGCCCGAGATGACGTAGAGGAACTCGTCCTGTGCTTCGTGCCAGTGGCG
>DATFPF010000235.1:0-4515 GCA_035264945.1 Rubrobacter sp. | reverse complement strand
TCGCCGCCCGGCTCGCCGCCGAAGGGATCTTCGTTAGCGTAAGGGGCGAGAGCGTGCGCATCTCCCCGCACCTCTACAACACCGAGGAGGACGTCGGGCGGCTGTTCTCGAGCCTGGGGAAGGCGTTGAAGCCCTAGGCTTCGGGCCTCGGACGTGTGGCGAGTAGTTGCCGGTTCGGTAACGCGGCTTATCTATTGTATGTTCTGCTCACCCGACCAGGGACCTCTAGCCCTTAGCGCTCGCGCACCGCCATGGCCTCGATGCCGGCGAGGAGCAGATCCAGGCCGAAGGCGAAGTAGGCATCCGGGTCGACGCCCTCGCTCAAGGGCGTCGCGGCCTCCACGAGCCGCGGGTAGCGTTCGGGCGGCAACGACTCCATGAAGTGTCGAGCACGCCGCCGGGCGTCTATCAGCTCTTCCGATTCTTCACGGGCGACTACTACCCCGGGCTCACCGCCAACGAGGTTGGTGATGGTGCTGAGCGCGTGGCGGGCGATCTGCGTCGCCTCCGCAGGCGAGAATCCCCCGCGCCTTAGGATGTCCAGCGCGACCTCGGTCGCGAGGAGGCCGCCCTCGGAGGAGACGGTGCGGGTCGAGAGGAGGATCGCGGCGGAGGGATAGGCGCGCAACACGCCGAGCATCGAACCCAACAGCACCCTCAGCTGCTCCTGCCACGTCGCGGACGCATCCACCGACGGGTCGATGTCCTCGAAGATCCTGGCGGCCACGCCCTCCAGCAGCTCGTCCTTGCTGCGAAAGTGCCAGTAGAGGGCCATGGGCGTCACGCCAAGCTCTTTGGCCAACCTCCGGATCGTGACCGCCTCAAGCCCCTCCGCCTCGGCGAGCGCGAGCGCACCTTCGACCACCGTCCGGGGCGTAAGGGTAACCCTATTGGTGGCATCCTGGCGACTTTTCCTGGCCATCTCTTGACTATTGTACACCGTACAGTTAATCTTTACATGTACGGTGTACAGGCGCGGAAGTTTTCGTATATCACCCGGAGAGAAGGAGGACGACGATGGGTTTGAAGAGGTGGTTCTACCGTGACGGGCGTCCGAACCGGTTGGCCCGCATCCTCGACCGGGGCACGGCCGCGCTGTACGCGCTAGGGGTAGCCCCAAACTATCTGGTCACCCTCGAAGTGCGGGGCCGGCGCTCCGGTCGGACCATCGCCCTGCCACTCGTCATGGTGGTCGCGGGGGGCGAGCGCTACCTCGTGTCCATGCTTGGGGAGGGGGCGAACTGGGTGCGCAACGTGAGGGCGGCGGGGGGAGATGCCACCCTGCGTCACGGTCGGCGCGAGGAGGTTCGCCTGGAAGAGCTTGCGGTCGACCGCCGCGCGCCCGTGTTGGGAACCTACCTGAAGCGGGCGCCGAACGCCAGGACGCACCTGCCCATCCCCAAGGACGCGCCGCCTGCCGAGTTCGAGCGCGTGGCGTCCCGGTTCCCCGTGTTTCGGGTCACGCCGAGAAGCGACGCGCGGGCCCGCGCCAAGCATGCGCCCCGCGCAGGAGCGAATCCGGCCGCAACCGCACCCCAGCTTCCCGACGCCTGCCCGCCCCCAAAACCTGGGGCCTGAAGCCTCAAGGCCTTACGACCTAGAACCCTTCCGCCTTTCGGCAGGCGTCACCCGAACAGTCCTCTAGCGCCCGTAGGTTCTCCTCCATCGACTGCGGCGCGTCCTCGGGGCGGTTCACCAGCTGATACGGGTCCTTCACGAGGTCGTAGTACTCCTTGTCGCCGGTGCCGTACTCGACGTAGACCTCGTCCTCGCGGCGCACGCCTGAGTAGGCGGGCCTCTCGTAGTAGGTGCCCTTTACGCCTTCTATGAGGACCGAGGAGCGCCACGCCTCGGGCGGCGTGCCGTCCAGGAACGGCGCGAAGCTGCTTCCGTCCATCCACGCGGGGGCTGGTAGGCCGGCCAGGTCGAGGACGGTCGGGGCGATGTCCGTGTTCGTCACGAGGTCGTCGAAAGACCTGCCGCCTGGCACCCCCGGTCCCCTGACCACGAACGGGATCTCGTGCGCCTCCATGTACGGGGTCCACTTGGCGCCCCTGACGCGGTGCAGGCCCATGTGGAAGCCGTTGTCCGAGGTGAAGATGACGTAGGTGTCGTCCTGCTGGTCGGTGCGGGAGAGGGCCGACATCACGCTCCGGCACAGGTCCTCCAGGGTGAGCGCGCTCCGCATCCGCGCGCCCTGGATCCGGTCGAACCGGGCGATCTCCTCCTCCCGCAGGGCGGATTTTTCGGCCACCCAGCCCGGCTTGTCCGAGACGTCTGCCTCGTTGAACGATGGCGGCCTTGGGGCCTTCGCGTGCGGGTAGGCGTCCCGGTGGCGCTCCGGCACGCGGAGCGGCGCGTGGGTGTCCCAGGTGGAGATCTGCATAAAGAAAGGACGCGCCGAACCCTGCCGGTCCTCTATGTACCTGACGGCCTCCCCCGAGAGCCAGTCGGTGTAGTGGCCCTCGGGGCTGATCACGGTCCCGTCCTGGTTGACGGTGCTCTCGTTCAGGTAGGCCTGCCAGCCGTCCCAGCCCGGCGGCACGTAACCGGCCCATCCCCCCGCGTCCTCGTAACCGTTCAGGTACTTGCCGCCGAACCAGGTCTCGTAGCCGCCGTCCTGCAGGAGCGTGGCCAGGGTCTCGTCTTCTAGGCCGCTCCGGCGGAAGAACCTCGCGCCCCCACCCGGCTCCTCGTTGAGGTTGTTGACCAGGCCCGTGTTGTGGGCGTACTGGCCTCGGAAGATGGAGGCCCTCGCCGGGCAGCAGAGCGAGGTCGTGACGAGGGCGTTGGTGAAGCTCGTTCCCTCAGGCGTCCAGGCGGAGTCGAGCGTCGAGCGGTGGAAGACGGTACCGTCGAGGTCGTCGGCGAGGATCAGGATCACGTTAGGCCCTGTCTCGGGGGCTGCCGTGACGGCCTCTGGCATGGTCGGCCTGCCGGTCTTTACGTTCGAACGATCGACCGGAACCGTCTGTCCCTCCTTCCCGCAAGCAAGCGGCAAGGCGAGGAGCAACGCCGCCGCGACAAAGACAAACGGGACGCGACCGGGAATCCTAGAGAGCAGATCCAAGACGCTTTTAGCCTAGCACGCGCCGCTTGGGGACGCGTCCTCAAGCGGCGCGTGCTAGGCCTACCCTTCCGTGACGATGCGCTCGATGCTGGACCACGGGAGAAACTCGTAGCCCCCCGGGTCTCCGCTCGGGTCCCTGACGTCGACCAGGAGCCCCCTGCCGTCGGCCTCGCAGACGTACCCGTGCAGGTCGTTGCCCGTCCGGGCCGAGACGAAGACCAGGCTCCCGCGCTCGAAAAAGCCGCCCAACCCCGGCGCGTCCCCGCGCAACCCCGCCGTGCCTTCTTCCTGCAAAACGCCTCCCCCGCCTCGTGTCTTCAGGTCAGGGGTACTGTAACCCGTCCGGGCTGCGGACGGCGGCAGGCGAACGGGCCGAAAGGATTACCAGGTTCGGTCGCCCGGACGAGACAATGCGGGGCCGGGTGGGTTAACATGCCCTATCTGCACAGAATGAGGTCCGCGCGCCACCGTGCTCGCCGGACAGGAGAGGAGTTGGGCATGAGAAGGACGGGTCTTCTGGTCGCGGTGATGCTGGCGGCGCTGCTCCTGGTCTCCGGCGTAGCGTTGGCCAAGGAGATGCTCGGAACGCCGAAGAACGACAGGATCACGGGCACCAACAGGGGCGACGTCGTCTCCGCCCGCGGCGGCGACGACACCATTGTCGGCAGGGGCGGCAACGACGAGCTCTACGGCCAGCCAGGCGGTGACACCATCTCCGGCTCCGAGGGCGACGACGACGTCTACGGCGGTTCCGGCAACGACGACCTGCGCGGCGGCCCGGGCCAGGACGACGTCTTCGGCGGGGACGGCGCCGACAACCTTACCGGCGGCGACGGCGTCGACGAGCTCTCCGGCGGCAACAACAACGACACCATCAACTCCGTGGGCGGCGGACGGGACGTCGTCGAGTGCGGCCTCGGCAACGACGATCAGGCCCTGGTCGACGATAGCGACGGGTTTTTCGGCTGCGAACGGGTAACCGTAAGGTAACCCCCGGAACAAACCGGTACGGTGATGCAGGGCCCAACACTTTCTCTAAGAGCCGGGCCCTCCGGGGCGTACAGGAGCGCCCCGGGGGCGGGCTAGGGCCGGATCAGCTCCTCGATCGGCACCGCATCCGTCAACCCGGAGCCCGGATCTATGACCGCGTACTCCGCGCCGGCATCCCTGGCGACGAGGGCGTGGCGGACGAGGCCTTCCGGGTCGTCTATGGTGCCGAGCCTGTCCGGCAGGCCGAGGTGCGCGGCCCTCTCCCGAAACGAGCGCGCCCCCTCCGGGGAGCCGAAGAGCGCCACTACGAGCACCTCTCCCCCGTCCACCTCGACGGTGATGAGGGGCGCCTCTCCCCCCTCGTCGGAGATGACGTAGAGGGGAAGCGGGACCTCGCCTTCTCTCCCTGCTGCCTCGCCCGCCACGTCTTCCGCGTGGAAGAGCCCGGCCCCCTC
>DATFPF010000234.1:0-6588 GCA_035264945.1 Rubrobacter sp. | reverse complement strand
GCGCCGCGCCGCCTCCTCGAAGGCCTCCCAGCTCACGAAGCACAACTCCGACGGTACCAGCGCCTCCACCCGCAGCTCCCGCGGGCGCTCGGAGAGCCCGGCCACGCCCGCCACGGTGCCCGCCTCGGCCACCGCGACCGTTAGCCTGCGCCCGCGGGGCCCCGGCTCGTAGAGCCGCGCCCGCCCCTCCAGCAGGAGCATCATCCTCCGCGCGTGCTCCCGGGGGCCCAACGCCATGGTCTCGCGCGCCTTCAAGCGGTCCAGGGAGGCGCGCGAGGCGACCTCCCGCAGCTCCCGCGGGGGCAGGGTCTCCAGGACGTCCACCGAGGCGAGCAGGCGCACCAGCTCCTCCATGGGCATCCACGCGGGCGCGGGACGCAAATGCGCGGGGCGCACCTTCACGGCGATCGTCTCCCGGCAAGAGAAGTTTTCGGTGGCACACCCTCCGACACGCGTCGCTCCTCGGTAGATGGGCTGCGCTCGCACCAGAACGCTAGCGGGGTGGTGGTCGCGCGGCATAGGGCAGATGTCCCGTGTGGCGCTGATCTATTTGGCGTGGGAGAACGTCATCGGGCGGGCGCTGGAGGAGGTGGGCCGCCCGATAGGGGATCTGCGCCGTCTGTAGCCTCTCCCGGGGCGGGATCTTCGTAAAGGTTCCGTCGGCCCGCGCAGGCGTTGCGACGCGCGTCGATGGCGGCCTGGAGCTCGTCTATCTCCCGGTCGCTGAGGAAGTCCGAGATGCTGGCGAAGTCCCTCAGCCTTCCCACCCGCCCCTTATGGCACACCCCCGCAGAGAAGACCAGGGCGTGCGCGCCCGTGGGTGTCGCAGGGCACAATCGGGAGGCATCGTCGGCGAAAATGGGCCGATGGGTGCAGCCCAGACGCGCCCGCGCAGGCCGCCTCTGCACTAGGATGCGGACGTTGCTCTACGAGGGAGGGAACGTGCTGGACGTGCCGGCGGGGACCGACGCCGAGACAAAGATCTTGGCCTGGTTGATGGGCGCCCTCGAGCGGGCGCGCGAAGAGGGCCACGAAAGGCTCGCGGGCTACCTGGAGGCGGTGGCCGACGACGCGGTGTTCGAGGCCGAAGCGGCCACCCGGCGCGCGGGCGGCTAGCCCGACGGCGTGCCAGGATGCGACGGGACCGCGCGGGATGCGCCGGGGTGCGCGGGTGCGCGTCAGGCCGGGGTACCGCACGCCGGGGTTCGACGGGATGCCGGGCATCGTGACCGAGCGCTGGGGCGCCCCGGAGCACCCGGCGTTCGACGTCAGGCTCGAGGACGGGCGGAGTCGCCTGTTTTGGTTCCACGAGCTGGAGGCGGACGACGCCCCCGGGCGCTAGGGGCCGGCCTCGCCCTCACGGCCGGTACCGGGCCGCCGGGTAGGCCAACGCGACCGGCACCCCGACCATGAGCACCAGGGCGGGCGCGAAGCAGGGCCGGGCGCCGAGGCTGGAGGACGCGGGGACCCGGCCCTTAAGGGGGGCCCGGCGGAAGTACGCGGAGGTTGCTAATCCTCTGTGGAAATCCCCCTCCATGGTAGCCGCCGGGCCCCCGCCCCATCTCTACTCGGCCGCGCCGACGCCAATCAAGAAAAAGAGCCCACCCCTGCTGTAATCGGTGACGAGGCGAGCCCAGCGATATGGGAGCGGAGGCCATGCCGCGGGCCGAGAGGAACCCGTGGTGGCGGCCTCGCGCCTTGTTCCTTTCGTACCTGTTGGCGCCGACCCTCCATCGGCCGCGGCTGCACCCTTCGGGCCATCTTCGGCCCGGGAGCCGCCCGGGGGTGCCCCAGGACACCTCCGCCCGCAGAAGCGTCCCGTATGATCCGCGGGTCCGATGCGCGAGTCCCAAAAACAGGCCGGCAAGAAGTACGCCCGGTTCTCGGCGGTGGGCCTCTCCAACATGCTCGTGGACGTCGGCGCTCTCAACCTCCTGCTCTTCCTCGCCCCCACCGGCAGCCCCGAGGTGCTCGTCCTCTACAACGCGGCGGCGCTGATCCTCGCCAACGCCAACAGCTACCTGTGGAACACCCTGTGGACCTTCAGGGAGCAGGCCCGCCACGACGCCAAGCAGGCCGGCATGTTCACGGCCCGGGGGCTCCTCAACGTGGCGGTGGGCAGCGCGCTGCTGTGGCTGGCGGCCCACGCGCTGGGGGCTTATACCGACCTCTCGCCGTGGGTTGCCGGCAACGCGGCCAAGGCGATCTCCACGGTGACGGCTTCGACGGTGAGCTTCCTGTTCCTGCGCCTCTTCGTCTTCCGCCCGAAGCAGGCCTGAGCCCGGACCCGGCCCGTGCCGGCGGCGAGGGCGTGGTGGCTGATCTCGGTGGCGCTGATGCTAGCGGTGATGATCCTAGACAGCTTCCTGCCGTCAGCGCTGCGGGTGGTCCTGGTGGCCTCGGTTGCCCTGGTGGCGACGGCCCTCGTCTACCGTGTCGGTTGGCGCCGGTAGGCCGGCGGTCGAAAGCCCCTCCCGCGCACTCGGGCGGATAGGGCACCTCGGTGGGCGCTCGGGTCGGAGGTGGCACATCCCGCCGGGCATGCGGCCCCGTGCAGCAGGCCCTCTATGGTCTGTATCTCGGTTTCAGCGGACCTCCGCGCTTCAACTCACGTAAGATTACGGACGGAGGAGGACGAGCGAAGGGACGGTGAGCGATGGCTATACCCGACTACCAAAGGGTGATGCTCCCGCTGCTCCGCTACGCCGCGGATGAGCAGGAGCACTCCGTGCGGGAGGCCATAGAGGCGCTTGCCGACCAGTTTCGTCTGACCGACGAGGAGCGCAAGGACCTGCTGCCCAGCGGCGGGCAGGCGACCTTCGACAACCGCGTGGGCTGGGCGAGGACCTACATGAAGAAAGCGGGCCTGCTCGAAACTCCCCGACGCAGCTATTTCAGGATCACCGACAGGGGCCTCCAGGCGCTAAAGAAGAACCCCGAGCAGATCAACAACGGATTCCTTCAGCAATACCCGGAGTTCCGGGTGTTCAAGACCCGGAGCAACACGAAGGCCGCGGACGCGAAACGGGGGGCGGAACCGGAAGCCACGCAGGAGTCCGAGCAGACGCCGCGCGAGGCGATGGAGAACGCCTACGACGCCATCCGCGCCCAACTGGCGGGTGAGCTGCTCGAACAGATCATGAGCAGCTCGCCGAGGTTCTTCGAGACGTTGGTGGTGGACCTGCTGGTGAACATGGGGTACGGCGGCACCAGGAGGGACGCCGGAGAGGCCGTGGGCGGGAGCGGCGACGAGGGGATAGACGGGATCATCAAGGAGGACCGCCTGGGGCTGGAGGTGGTCTACATACAGGCCAAGCGGTGGAAGGACACCGTGCAACGCCCGGAGATCCAGAAGTTCGTGGGAGCGCTGCGCGGCCAGAACGCGAGGAAGGGCGTGTTCATCACCACCTCGGACTACTCCAAGGGAGCCAGGCAGTTCGCCGAAGGTTTGCAGGATAAGGTCGTGCTCATCGACGGCGGGATGCTCTCCGGCCTGATGATCGACCACGGGGTGGGCGTGACACCCGAAGCGATCTACGAGATAAAGCGGGTGGATTCCGACTACTTCAACGAGGCTTAGCCTTCTCCGAGCCGGACCCCGCAGCGCAAACGTGCAGCACCCTCGCGGCCGGATCTTGCGGGTGGCGACATACGGACCCTATGCGGGCAGTTCGACCCGCCTGATCCGAAGTATGCTGTTCCAGGGGTAGAAGACGTCGCCCTCTCTCTGCGTTCCCCCAGTGTTCGGGTCGGTGAACTGGTGCGTGAGCAGCGCACCTTCGGCGCTTACGCCCGCCAACGCGACGGTAAGTTCATGGCCTGGCTGCGGCGGCAAAATGCCGACCTTGGCCTCCGGGTCGAGCAACACCAGCACGTCCTCGCCCACCCAGGATTCTGGCACCCGGTGGAGGTGCTGAAAATCACGGGCCTCGACAAACGTGGTCCTCTCTACCGCGCTTCCCTCAGGTCCCGCGCAGTTTCCCGCCCAGCATCTTCGCGTCGCCGGGGCTCGGGTCGGTGTCCGTCTCGGCGGTGATGCCGACCTGCGGGTAGGCGTCTGCGAACTCGGGGGCGTTGAGGACGACCTCGACCTCGCCGCTCTTGCCGACGGAGAATGTGCCGGCGCTTACGCGCTCCTCGCCCTCCACGAGCCACAGCTCGTAGTACTCCTCGTCCTCGCAGGCCGGCAGGCCCCAGGCTTCGAGGCGGACCTCCGCGTTCTCGCCGCCGCCCATGACCTTCACCTCGCCGCCAGCCCGCGGCGCCCGGTCCGTCGGCTCCAGGGTGGCGGCCGCGACCTCCCGGCCCCCGAGGAGCGACGTGCCGTAGGCGAGCCCGGCCGCCAGGAGCAGCGCGGCCGCGGCGGCGGCCGCCCACGGTGGCACCAAGCGCCGGACGGCGGGGCCGGGCATGCCGGCGACGGCGCGGTCTTTCAGGTGCTCGGGTGGGGCCTCCGACGCGGCGGCGAACTCGACCAGGTTCTCGTGGGCGAGCCGCAGGGACTCGACCTCCTGCCTGCAGGAGGCGCAGTTTTCTAGGTGTTCCTCGACCGCGCGCTTTTCGGCGGGGTCCAGATCGCCCATGACGAACGGGCCGAGAAGGTCGCGCGTTTCCGGGTGCTCGCTCACCGGCTCACCCTCCCTCCGGCCCCTGCGACATCGCCTCGCGCAGGGCGCGCATCGCGGCGGTGGTGCGGCTCTTGACCGTGCCGAGCGGCGTGCCGGTGCGGGCGGAGATCTCCCTCTGCGAGAGGCCCTTGAAGTAGGCGAGGACGAGCACCTCGCGGTGGGTCTGCGAGAGCCCCGCGAGCGCTGCGGCGACGTCGAAGCCGCGGGAGAGCGAGCCCGACGGGTCCGGCTCCTGGGGCTCCGGCGGCGGGTCCCCGTCCACCGTCCGCACGCGGGCCTTGCGGCGCCGGACCAGGTCGGTCGCCCGGTTGCGGGTTATGCGGTAGACCCAGGTCGAGAAGCTCGCCCGCGAGGGGTCGAAACGGTCCGCGTTCCTCCACACGGACAGGAAGACGTCCTGCACCAGGTCCTCCGCCTGCCCGCGGTCCCCGAGGTAGCGGGTCCCGGCACCGTAGACGAGGCCCGCGTAGCGGTCGTAGAGGCCGCCCAGGGCGCGCTCGTCGCCGGCCGCCACGCGCCGCACCAGTATCTCGTCTTCCACTCCGGCCATCGGAAACCCTCCGTCCGCGGGCGGGATGGGGCAACAAGGCACCGCGCCCAGGACAGATGATAGCCGGTCGGGGCCCGGCGTACCGGGACCCGGCCGCGCAGAGGCAGCCGCACATGTGTCCTTTCCTCTCCATCCTAACCTTTATACGACCGGCCCACCCCGCTGGATTATCGGCCGGGCCCATTCGGGCCAGGTACTCCGCGGAATGGGTAAAATGGGGCGCAGATAGGAAGGGTGGTGGGGCCCGATGGAACCGGACATGCCGCGGGAGGAGCTGCGGGCCGTGGCGCGGCGTCCCGCGAAGGGTTCGCTCAAGAACTTTTTCGGCGACCTGCGGGACCTGGTGCGCTTCGGGACGCTAAAGGCGACCGTCCAGGAGTTCATCCGGGACGACGCCTTGGGGCTCGCGGCGCAACTCGCCTATTACCTTATCCTGGCCATCTTCCCCTTTATCCTGTTTCTGGTGGCCGTCCTCGACGCCTTCGGTAGCTCGAGCCCGCAGTTCGTCGACGAGCTCTTCGGCTACCTCAGGCAGGTAATGCCGGCGCAGGTCTTCGACCTCATAGAGACCTACACGGAGCGGACGCTGCGCGACGAGGACACGGCGCCGGGTCTGCTCTCCGTGGGCATCCTCGGCACGATCTGGGCCGCCTCGGGCGCCTTCTCCGCCCTAATAAACGCCCTCAACCGCGCCTACGACGTGCAGGAGACGCGGCCCTTCTGGAAGGTCAAGGGCATCGCGATCCTTATGACGCTGGGCCTCTCTGTCCTGATCCTCGGCGGCGTCCTGCTCCTGATCGCCGGCCCCTCCATAGGCGAGACTATCGCCGAGGTCTTCACCCTGGGCGACGAGTTCGTGATGGTGTGGAACGTGGCGCGGTGGCCCGCGGCGCTCCTCTTCATGGTCGCGACGGTCGCCCTGCTCTTCTACTTCGCCCCGGACGCGGGCCAGCCTTTTCGCTGGATCACGCCCGGCGGCTTCGTCGGCATCGCCCTCTGGGTGCTCGCGAGCCTGGCCTTCAACGCTTACCTTGGCAGCGACTTCAACACCTACGACAAGACCTACGGCTCCATCGGCACGGTCATCATCCTGCTGCTCTACCTGTACGTCTCCTCCCTCACCATCCTCTTCGGCGCCACCCTGAACGCCACGCTCGTCAGGATCAAAGAGGAGGTCTCGGGCGAGCAGATCCTGGACGCCCAGCCAGCCAACGAGAAGCCGGACATCATCGACGAGGAGGCCGTCGGGGAGATCCAGGACGCAGGAAAGTAGCCGTCGAACGGCGCAGAGGTCTTTGGTATACTTGCGCCGTTCGGAGGAGTGGCCGAGTGGTTGAAGGCGGCACCCTGCTAAGGTGTTATACCTCTCTAACGGGGTATCGAGGGTTCGAATCCCTCCTCCTCCGCTTC
>DATFPF010000233.1:0-14382 GCA_035264945.1 Rubrobacter sp. | reverse complement strand
AGAGCCCGCTCCGGCTTCGCCTCCGCTCTCAGCCCGGCGCTCCGCGCCTCTCAGCCCGCTTCGGACCTTCGGTCCTCGCTCGTCAGCCTTCAGCTTCTTGCCGCCCGGGGACGGAACGGGTCGCGCCTCGCGTAACCGGTGATCGGATGACGCACAGCGTTGCGGGCGTCTTGGCTGACCGCTGAGAGCGAGGGCTTGCGAAGCAAGCCCCGAAGCGTGCTGACAAGCTGACGAGCGGAGGCGAAGCCGGAGCGGGCTGAGAGGCCGCCCGAAGGGCGACGCGCTAGCTTTCCCGGCGCTCGGCGCTGGCGCGGGCGAGGACGCCGGGGTTCGGCACCCTTTTCAGGCTCGGCAGCCTGACCTTGCCGACGAGGGACCGGGCCAGCTCCCCCACCTCGACGGCGCTGCCAAGCTCGGTGCGGACGAGGGTGTAGCGGCCGAGGGGCGCGCGGCG
Organism: Rubrobacter sp.; assembly: GCA_035264945.1. Lineage (GTDB taxonomy): Bacteria > Actinomycetota > Rubrobacteria > Rubrobacterales > Rubrobacteraceae > Rubrobacter_D. The sequence continues at coordinate 13,928 of DATFPF010000233.1, read as the reverse complement.
CACGGGCCGCCAGCCGCTCTGGAGCATGAACTCGGTCGGGACGTGGTGGGTCCTCTCCCCGTCGCTCGCCACGGCCTCGACCGTGCCTACGCCCCTGAGGCGCAGCTCCCTGAGCATCCTGATCAGCAGCCTGCGGCGGGTCCTGACGTCGCCCCCGACGTAGGCCAGCATCGCGGCGTCGTCGGAGAACGGCCCCACGGCGTAGCCCCTGGCGCGCGGGAACCGCTCGGGAGGCCCGTAGACCACGAAGCCGTGGACCTCCTCCCCCCGGCTCAGGACGAACCCGGCCGTGCCCCAGCACTCCTCCATCTCGCGGAACCACTCGGCGGCCGGGCGGCCTTGCGTCCAGAAAGAGACTGCCTCCGCCAGGCCGGGCACCCCGTCCACGGCGTCGGGCGATATCGCCCCGACCACGGGCACGAAGGGGGCGGCTTTCACGCCTCGGGCCCCAGCTCCTGCTTGCCCCGCAGCCGCTCCCGCGTCTCCCGCACCTTTCTCCTGAGTTCCTCGGAACGCTCCGCCTCCGCGACGGGCCCCCCGGCGGGTTCTGCGGCAAGCCCTTCGGGGTCAAGCCCTTCGGGGTCGGCCGGCACCTCCCTTAGACGCGGGCGCGGGGCCGGTGCGGCCTCCTCGGCGGGGGCCTGACGGGCTGCCGGGCGGCCGCGGCCTTCGAGGAGGGCCGCCCTGCGCTCGCGCATGCCCTCCCTGGTCTCGAAGTACGACTCGCGTCCCCGCTCGCGGGCTTCGCCGGCCCGGTCTGAGAGGGAACCCCGAATCTCTCGGCCGCTGCGGGGGGCGACGAGTACGCCCGCTAGCAGCCCCGCCGCCCCGCCGAGCAGGAACGTTCTCAGCCGCCCTCTATCCACCAGCTCTGCCTCCTTGTGGACCCTTGCGGGTAACCTCTCCGAGTAATTCTAACCGCTTTTGGTGCGGGTGAGGGGAACACCGCGGCGCGGCGTGTCCACGCCCATCAGGAGCGGCGAGGCCTTCCGCTCGGCCCTCTCCGCTATCCCCGAGACGCGGTTAGCCACGATCTCGACCACCTCGTCTGAGGTGTTCTCTATGGAGAGGTTCTCCACGGCGTTCACCCCGGCCCGGCCCGCGCTCTCGACGATGTAGTCGTGGATCTGGCGTATCTGCTGGAAGTGGCTTATGTACTCCTCGGCCGGCCGGCGCATCGCCGTGCCCATGGCCCTTATGTAGAACCGGGAGCGGTGGACGTTCTCGTCCGTGAGGTGGACGACGAGCGTGCAGACGTTCGGGTGATCCAGGTACCGCGCCGGGATGATCTCCGGCACGAGATGGACCCCCTCGATGACGAGGTTCGTTCCCTCCTTGAGGCCCCTGTCCACTATCGCCTCAACCCCTACGCAGACCCTCGCCGCCTGCTCCCTGAAGCCGAAGAGGACGGCCTCGTCCTCCTCCACGGGCACCCGCACGTCCTGGCGTTTGATCTCGTACGAGCTCTTGTGCAGTATCGGCAACAGGTCGGGGCTTATGGCGTGGCGCAGGACCTCCCTCACCGAATCCGTCCCTACCACGCTCTGGATGTTCAACCGACGCGCGACGTCCGCCGCCAAAGTGCTCGTCCCGACCCCTGTGGCGCCACCGATCAAGACGACCACGGGCTCGCTCGACTCGCGCAGTATCCGCCACTTGTCCAGCCTCCCGACCGCGATGGCGTCCTTCTTGACGAGCTTCTCCCGGACGCGGGCGAGCACCTCTTCCTCCTCGACGGTGAAGCGCTGCTCGGCGGCGAGCTCGGCCCGGACCTCGCTCGCTATCTGGTGGGCCATCTCGGGACCGGCGCCGGCCTGGGCGAGCGTCTGGGCCAGGATGCCGCGCGAGAACGGGGTCTGCCGTCCCCCCTTGACGATGGTGATCTCACGTTCCTCCATGGCACCCTCCCAGGAGAGCCGACGAAGCCTAGTCGCCGAGAATGCGGAGGCCCCCAAACTTCCTCCCCCGCCGCTTTCTGATGCGAGAGAAAAAGAATAACAGAAACGCCACGAGTAACCCCGGCAGAAATGGAACGAAGATCGCGATAGCCCCGCCTATCAAGCCGACCAGATCTTCTATAAAACTCAAGAACGAGGTGGACACGCCGGACGACGCGCCCGCCGCCGGCGGCCTCAGCAAGACCTTGAGCACGGCCACGACGCCCGCGATCACGGCCCCCACGACGAGCCAAGGCAAGGACGCAGCCCCCACCTCGAAGCCGCCACCAGCCGCGAACAGTATCCCCCCGGCCAGCGCCCTCACCGGGACCATCACGATGTTGAATGCGCGCTCAAGGCCCCCGATCTTGTCCAGCACCGCCTCCGCAACGGAGAGCGCCGCGAGCACGCCGAAAACGGGCCACCAACCGTCGCCACCGGCGCCCACGAACGGCAGGGTCAACCCGATGAACCCCAAAGCAGCAAACAGGGCGGCCAGCGCGAGCGGCAAAAACGCCCTCACCCCCGCCACAAAGGCGAGCCCGAGGCCGATGCCTATGAGAAGGACATCCATGCCGGCATTATAACCCGCCCGATCTTCGGGTCCGACCCCAAAGATCCACCGCCACCCCCCGCCCGCAACATGCTATCCTTCGAACAACATACAAACGACCGTTAGGATGTCGATATGAGTGACGACCGCTGCGATCTTCTGTGTCTCGATGCCCCGCGGGCTGAGTCCATAAGGGGGCGGCTCCTCGGCGAGGAGGCTGCGTTCGCGGCGGCGGGGAGGGCGAGGGCGTTGTCCGACCCGACGCGGCTTACGCTTGCGGCGGCGCTCGGGGAGGGCGGGGAGTTGTGCGTCTGCGACCTGGCCTGGATCTCGGGCCGCTCTCAGGGCCTAGTCTCCCACCACCTGCGCACGTTGCGTTCCCTGAACGTGGTCAGCTCCCGGCGGGACGGCAAGCTCGTCATGTACGGTCTCACGGACGGGGGCCGGGCGTTGCTCGCAGCCGTTCTCGGGACGACGGCGGAGAGGCCCATCACCGCGTGAGCCGGCCGAGAAAGTTGCTGCCCGTCGTCGGGCAGGGGCCTGTGGCGGAGCCTCCGCCGGCCGTCGGCGAGGTAGAGCGCTCGGTCGTGCGGGTCGAGGGTATGGACTGCGCCGGTTGCGCCGCGACCGTGGAGAGGCGGGTGGCCTCCCTGCCAGGGGTGAGCCGGGCGGCGGTCAACTTCGCGGCGGGCAGGCTCGACGCCGAGCACGCCCCGGGGCTCTCGGTCGAGGAGATCGAGAAGGCCGTCGAGGGCGCGGGCTATCGCGTCGTCAGGACGGATGCGGCGGAGGGCTCGCCCTTCTGGCGGACGCAGCGGGCGGCGCTCACCGGCGCGTCGGCGCTGCTCTCTCTCGTCGGGCTCGCGTCGTCGTTGGCGGGGGCGCCGGGGACGTACGCGGTCGCGGTGTACGCGCTGGCGATCGGGGTCGGAGGTTTGCCCATCTTCAGGGCCGCTCTGGCCGGGCTGCGGGCGCGGCGGCTCGACATGAACGTCCTCATGGGCGCGGCCACCATCGGCGCGGCCGGGATCGGGGAGTGGGCCGAGGCCGCGTCTGTGGTGGTCCTGTTCTCCGCGGGCAACGCCCTGCAGGCCTACGCCGTCGACAGGACGCGCGGCGCCGTGCGCTCGCTGGCGAGGCTCGCCCCGGACGAGGTGCTCGTCCGGCGTGGCGGTGGGGAGATCGTTGTTGCGGCCGACGAGGTCGGCGTCGGGGAGCTGGTCGTCGTAAGGCCGGGGGAGCGGCTCGCGGTGGACGGCGTTGTGGTCGAGGGCGAGTCCGCGATGGACGAGTCGCCGGTCACCGGCGAGGGCGTGCCGGTCGAGAAGGGGCCGGGCGCCGGGGTGTACTCTGGTGCGCTCAACGGTTCGGGCGGGCTGGTAGTCGGGGCGACAAAGAGGGCCCGGGACTCGACGCTGCAGAAGATCTCACGCCTCGTCGAGGAGGCGCAGTCCGAGAAGGCGCCCGCGGAGCTTTTCGTGGACCGTTTCTCCCGCGTCTACACCCCGATCGTGGTCGCCGTCGCGGCGGTTCTCGCCGTCGTGCCGCCGCTGCTCGGGGGCGCTTTCGGGGAGTGGTTCTACCGGGCGCTCGCCCTGCTCATCATCGCCTGCCCGTGCGCGCTCGTCATCTCAACGCCCGTAACGGTGGTCGCCGGCATCGGGGCCGCCTCCCGCCGCGGCATCCTCGTAAAGGGCGGCGCCGCCCTCGAAGCGGCCGGCCGCCTGGGGGCGCTCGCCCTTGACAAGACCGGCACCCTCACCGAGGGCCGGCCGGTCCTCTCGCGCGTCTTGACGCTCGACGACACGGGTGAGGACGAGGCGCTCGCCCTGGCGGCGGCGCTGGAGCGCCGGTCGGAGCACCCGCTGGCGTACGCGATCCTCTCCGCCGCCAGGGACCGGGGCGGGATCCTGCCGCCCGTAACAGGCTTCAGATCCTTTCCCGGAAGAGGCGCGACGGGCAGTGTCGCGGGCAAGCCGTACCTGATCGGCAGCCCGCGCCTCTTCGCCGAGCGGGGCATCTCCCTGTCGGGCGCCGCGGCGGCGCTCGAAGAGGTGGAGCGGGCCGGCGAGACGCCCGTAGTTCTGGGGGACGGCGAGGTTGAACCCGTCGCCGTCTTCGGCTTGTCCGACGCCGTCAGACCCGACGCCAGGGCGACCGTCGCGGCGCTGCGGGGGGCCGGCATACGGGAGATCGTCATGCTCACGGGGGACGCGGAGGCGCCGGCGCGCAGGGTGGCGGAGGCGGTGGGCGTGGGCTACAGGGCGCGGCTGCTCCCCGGGCAGAAGGTCGAGGCGGTGCGCGGGCTCGTGGAGGAGCACGGCTCGGCGGGGATGGTCGGGGACGGCGTCAACGACGCGCCGGCGCTCGCGGCCTCTTCCGTTGGCTTCGCGATGGGCGCGGCCGGTACGGACGTGGCGCTCGAGACGGCGGACGTCGCGCTCATGCGGGACGATCTGACGAAGCTCGCGGAGGCCGTGCGGCTCTCGCGGGCGGCCGAGGGGATCATAAAGCAGAACGTCCTCGTCTCGCTGCTCGTCAAGGGATTGTTCGTAGTGCTCGCCCCGTTCGGGCTCGTCGCGCTTTGGGCTGCGGTACTCGCGGACATGGGCACCTCCATCGCCGTAACGCTCAACGGGCTCAGGCTCTTCGGGAAGAAGGCGTAGTCGGGTAGCTCCTCGGGGCGCCCGGTTCCGTCGCGGGTCGATTGCCCCGATCACCCGTTTCCTCTAGGCTATACTCGTCGGAATCTTCTTACAGTTCGGAGGGCTCGTGTCGCAGACCGTGACGATGGACAAGGTGGTGGCGTTCTGCAAGCGCCGGGGCTTCGTGTACCAGAGCTCGGAGATATACGGCGGCCTCCGGTCCTCCTACGACTACGGCCCCCTTGGCGTCGAGATGAAGCGGAACATCAAGGAAGAGTGGTGGCGGAACCTCGTCCACATGCGCGACGACGTCGTGGGGTTGGACGCGGCGATCATCATGCACCCCAAGGTGTGGGAGGCCTCAGGGCACACAGCCACCTTCAACGACATGCTCGTCGAGAGCCGCACCAGCAAGCGCCGCTACAGGGCAGACCACCTCATCGAGGACGCCACCGGCATCGACGCCGAGGGCCTCAGCGCCGAAGAGCTTACCCGCATCATCCAGGAGGACGACAGGGTAAAGGACCCCGCCGACGGCGGGCGGGATTTTGCTCCCGTTAGACCATTCAACCTCATGTTCGAGACGTACATGGGGCCGGTCAAGAGCGAGGAGAACCTGGCGTACCTCAGGCCCGAGACGGCGCAGGGCATCTTCGTAAACTTCAAGAACGTCACCCAGACCAGCCGGGTCAAGGTGCCGTTCGGGATCGCCCAGCAGGGCAAGAGCTTCCGAAACGAGATCACGCCTGGCAACTTCATCTTCCGCACCCGCGAGTTCGAGCAGATGGAGATGGAGTTCTTCGTAGAGCCTGGCACCGACGAGGAGTGGCACGAGTACTGGATCGAAGAGCGTTGGAACTGGTACCTGAACCTCGGCCTGAAGGAAGAGAACCTCCGCCGCTACGAGCACCCCAAGGAGAAGCTCTCCCACTACTCCAAGCGCACGGTGGACATCGAGTACAACTACCCGTTCGCCGGGTGGTCCGAGCTCGAAGGGGTAGCAAACCGCACGGACTACGACCTCAAGCAGCACGCCGAGCACTCGGGCGAGAACCTCGAGTATATAGACCAGGCCACGAACAAACGCTACTACCCCTACGTCATAGAGCCAGCGGTGGGGCCCGACAGGATCATGCTCGCCTTCCTCATGGACGCATACACGGAGGAGGAGGTGAACGGCGAGGAGCGCACCGTCCTGAAGCTCCACCCCCGCATCGCCCCCACCAAGGCCGCCGTCTTCCCGCTCTCCAAAAAGGAGCCGGTCTCGACCATAGCGCGCGGGCTCTACGACGACCTCAAGGGCGACTACCGCCTCTTCTACGACGACTCTGGCTCCATCGGACGGCGCTACCGCCGCCAGGACGAGGCCGGCACCCCCTTCTGCGTGACGGTCGACTTCGACACCATCGAGGACAAGCAGGTCACCATCCGCGACCGCGACACGCTAAAGCAGGAGCGCGTGCCGATAGAGTCCGTGCGGGACCGGCTGAAGGACCTTATCTCGGGCTAGAGCTGTCAGCCATCAGCTATCAGATTTCAGCCAAGCAAAAGAGCTGCGGGCCGTAATCGCTTCGGGGCCATGGGAAGGCCCAGCGTGGGGTTCGGCGCGAGGACGGTTCGCGCTACTCGGTCGAGTCTTCCTTGACGGCTTCGATCTCGTTCCAGGGGATCCTGGGCCTCTGGAGGCCGCGTTTTTTCAGGTAGGCGGCGGCTGTCCGGCGGGCGCCGATCAACATCCGCGCCGCGGACCTGAGGCCCATGCCCCCGACGGGCCTCTCCGGCCTGAAGATGAGGCCGTCCCCCGCTCCCTCGAGCTTGCCGAGGAGCAAGAACACCTTCTGGTTCCACAACTCCTCGTCGTGGCTGTGGAAGAGGAGGCTGGCGTCTCCGGGCCGGATCTCCTCTTCCCCGCCTAGGTCGAGCCGCAGAACGCCGGCGGAGGGGTCCTGCCGCGGCCGGCAGCGGACGCTGTAGGGGTGTCCGCCGGCGTCCGTGGCGTTCAGCACGCCGGTCTCGAAGGCCGCGAGGTTCTTCTCTATCTCAGGCCACACGGTCTACCTCCGCTTCCAGGGGAGCCCGCGAAAAATCCCCACTCGGCCAGAACAGGATGCGCCTCGGACGGACGGAGATGTAGAGCCGCATGTAGTACCAGTCCATCAGGTAACGCGTGAGGCGGTTGGCGCCGTATACCTTGCCTGCCGGTTGGATCTCGAAGAGCCGCCTCCAGTATTCCCGCAGCCGGTTGGGGCTCGTCTCGATTCTGTCGGGCGCCTCGGCCTCCCCCTGCACGAGCACCGCCGGGGGGTTCCCGAGGCCACTCGCCGTCGGGTCGCTGAACAGGAGCGAGACGCGCGGGTCGCGCCGGATGTTGAAGGCCTTCTGAGGTAAGCCGATCGAGGTGGTCAGAACGAACCGTCCCTCCCCAGGCTGCCACAAGGCCACCAGGGGCCAGGTGATCGGGGTCCCGTCTCTTCCAAGCGTCGTGAACTCGCAGGTCCGGAACTCCCCGAACACCTCCTCCACCCCGGGCGGCAGGGCAACCCTCTCCCCCGCCGCGTTGCCTTTCAGGTCGTCGACTTCGGCCATCTCTCTCCTTCGGCGACTTTCCTCGAACCCCCGCGGGGCGAGACAAGGCTCGCCCCGCGCTTCCGCTCCGCCCTACCTGACCGCTTCGCCAGCCAGTGCCTCGCCCTCGGCGTTGATCGCCCCGGCCAGCTTCCCGCTCCGCCAGCTCTTGAACAGCGAGTACGCGCAGTAGGCAAGCACCACGCCGGCGATCTCGAGCGGCAGGTGGAAGACGAAGTCGATAACGAGCAGGCCCCCGAAGTCCATGCCGTTCGAGGCGTGCATCCCGAGGTGCGGCCACCACGAGACCATCAGGTAGCCGATCGACAGGTACATAGCCCAAGCCCGGGCCTTCGAGTCCGGGGAGACCTTCCTGAGCAGGGGGTAGCCGAATACCAGGAATGAGACGCCGAGGCCTAGCAGCACGGCGTCTCCGACGCCCAGGAACATCAAGAAGGGGAGTTGCGTCGAGGTGGGCGCCACGCCGACGTCGGCCGGCGGGAAGAGAATCGGGCTCAACATGAACGCCGCCACCGCGATGGGGGCCGTGATTATCGCTACTTTCGTCTTTGTGGTCATTTGTCTGCTCCTGTAGTCTCGTCAACGTGCGGCCTGCTGAAATGTTGCTTATCTACGTCGTCCCCTCAGCTACCTCCCTCCGGTCTCCGCCAGATACCCCCGGACCAGGACGACCCTCCCGCCGCGCATCAGGCATTCGTGCAGGAAAGGCCGCTCGCTCGACGCGCCTTCCGTCTCCCTGTCCTCTAAAAAGCGGCCGGCGACGAGTACGCCATCCCCGAACTCGACGAAGGTCTCGGCGGAGAGGCGCGGGCCGGTTCCTTCCGCGTCCCGGAAAAAGGCGCTCCGCAAGACGGTCTTCAGGCCGCGCCCGGTGCCGTCGAAAGGCAGGCGGGCCACCATCGGATGAACCCATGAGATCTCGGGGTCCGCGTAAAGCGCGAGGTCCGAAACCACCCCTTCTTCGAGCGCCCGGTATAGCGCCCGCACCACGACGGCGTCTTCCGCTAGCTCCGCGGCCGGCACTCCCCCGCTCTTCGCGATCTTCGGCATGTTTGTCCTCCCTGCCCGTGGGCTCCTGGCTGAGACGCGCCTTACGCGGCCCGCCGGCGTGGATTCGGGGCGGACCCGCCGGCACGACGCGTGCCCGTTCTCCGCTGTCCCGGAACCGGGTTGGACAGGACGCCGGACACGAGCCGCCCGATCGAGGGGGCCCGGCCTCCCCCGGCGGCGAGCGCCGCGACCGCGCCCGACAGGGCGAGCACCAGGGCCGCGTTCACCTCTTCCTTGGCGAACAGTTTGCCGATCATGCCGCTACCTCCTCTCTCTTCGGTGGTTGGCTTCGATGGTTTCTGGACGCCCGGCTACCTGCTCTTCCTCTCCGGCTGCCGGATCATGAACCAGTTCGGCACGCCGAGGACCTCTTGCTCGGCGACGATCTCGAATCCGAACCTTCTGTAGAAGCTGACGTTGATCTCCTTGTCGGTCTCCAGGTAGGCATCTTCGTGGGCCGCGTCCATCTGGGCGCAGAAGACCCCCATCATGCGGCTCCCGACGCCCTCACCCTGCAGGTGCGCGTCCACCGCGAGCGGCCCGAGGTGCCAGTGGCGTCCTTCGGGGTCGTGCTTGCTCCAGGCGCCCATCCAGCGCGCCATCCGGCCGATGGTCCGCGGGCCCAGGGGGAGCAGCGCGGGCAGGAGTCGGAGCTGTTGGCCGATCCCAGGCCGGCAACCCTCGGGGGGCATCATGCCGCAGACGCCGACGATGACGCCGTCCTCGCGCCGGGCGACCAGCGTGTGCGAGAAGTCCCTGACCGAGAAGGCGGCGGCCATCAGGGCGCGGAAGCTGCGCCGTCTTCGCTCCGGGTCATCCCCGAAGACGGCGACGTGGAGGGGGTTGTCGCGCATCCCGCGCGCGGTGACGTCGAGGACTTCTTCGACTTCGGAGGCGTCGAGCGCCCCGATCTCCATCCAGTCCAGCCAAGCCCGCCCGCCGGTGGATTGTTTCTCCACGACCTTCTCCTCTCGGTCATACCGGATCTTCTGGCCGCAAGTCTGCCGTCGGACGCACCGGCGGGCCACCCACAACGCCCCCACACCTCCCCCTCACTCCTACTGTGGGAGGCGGCGGCGAGGCCCCGAGAAGGCGTGCAAGAACCCATCCGTAGCGCCAAATTAGCCCACCTGGGGGATGCATCAGGGTTCTTCGCGCTGGTAGGCTCCGAGGATGGAGAGACAACGGGTCGAAGACAGGCAGGGCCGGGCCGTTCGGGGCAAGGACGGCGAGCCCAGGGCGTCGTTCGGCGCGCGGCTCAAGGAACTTCGCGAGGCCGCGGGCTTTACGCAGGAGGAGCTCGCCTCGAAAGCCGGGCTGACCGCCAAGGCCGTAAGCGCCCTGGAGCGCGGCGAGAGAAAGCGCCCCTACCCGCACACCGTGAGGTGTTTGGCGGACGCCCTGGATCTCCCTGACGCCGAACGCGCGTCTTTCCTGGCCGCTGTTCCCGGAAGGGGGACCACGGCCAATCTCCCGGAAGAGACCTCGACCCCCGTCCTTATAGTGCCGCCGACCTCCCTGGTCGGGCGCGGCCGGGAGGTGGAGGAGATGTCGAGGTTGATGGGCCAGGGGGCGGCGAGGCTCCTCACGCTCACGGGGACCGGGGGCGTCGGCAAGACCCGCCTCGCGCTGGAGGCCGCCAGGGAAGTGGTTAGTTCGTTTCGAGACGGGGTGGTGTTCGTCGGTCTCGCGCCGCTTAAGGACGCCTCGCTGGTCTTGCCTACCATCGCGAAGGCTCTCGCCTTGAGGGACGAAGGTCTGCCTTCGCGCGAGGCCCTCAAAGCGCACCTGCGGGAGAAGCGGGTGCTGTTGGTACTGGACAACTTCGAGCACGTGCTGGAGGCCGCGACCGAGGTCGCGGGGCTGATCGAAGCCTGCCCCAACCTCTTCGTTCTCGCCACCAGCCGCGCGCCCTTGCGGGTGAGGGGCGAGCAGGAATACCCTGTCTCCCCGCTGGGCGTGCCCGACCCGAGCCACGTGCCCGACCTCGAAGACGTCGGCGGGGCGCCGGCGGTAAGGCTCTTCGTGGAGCGCGCCAGGACCGCCTCCCCCGCCTTCGAGCTGACCCGGCACAACGCCGCGTCGGTCGCGGCGATCTGCTGGCGCCTGGACGGGCTGCCGCTCGCCCTGGAGCTGGCGGCGGCCAGGGCGAGGTTTCTCGGCCCCACGGCGCTGCTCTCGAGGCTCGACCGGGCGCTCGAGGCCGGCGGCGCGCGCGACCTCCCCGAGCGCCAGCGCACGATGCGGGCGACCCTCGACTGGAGCTACGACCTCCTGCACGGGCCGGAGAAGGAGCTGTTCGCCCGGCTCTCCGTCTTCGCCGGCGGCTTCACGCTGGAGGCGGCCGAGGCGGTCGGAGCTGACGAGTACACGGGGGACGTGCTCGTGCTTCTCGGGAACCTGGTGGAGCAGTCCCTGGTCCTCGCGCAACCAGACGCCGGGGGCGACGGGGTGCGTTACGGGATGCTCGAGCCGGTCCGGCAGTACGCCCTCGAAAAGCTCGAAAGCGGCGGAGGGTCGGAGGAGACGCGCCGGCGGCACGCCGGCTACTACCTGGCGCTGACGGAGGAGGGCGGCCCCAGCCTGAAGAACCGAGATCAGGCAACCTGGCTCCCGCGGTTCGAGGCCGAGATCGGCAACCTGCGCGCCGCCCTTTCGTGGGCCGTCGAGCACGGGTGGGCCCAGGAGATCTCGCGCATGGGCTGGGCGTCGTGGACGTACTGGTGGCTGAGCGGGAACCTGAGCGAGGGGCGGCGCTGGATGGAGGAGGCGCTCGCGAGCGACCCCGACGCGCCGGCCCCCGTCCGGGCGACGCTCCTGACCCTAGCCGCAACGCTGGGCCAGGCCCTCGGCGACTTCGAGTCGGCCCGCCGGACGAACGACGAGAGCATGGAGCTGTTCCGCCGGCTGGGCGACGAAGACGGGCTCTACTTCGCGATGGGCACGGCGGGCCTCATAGCCCTCGGCCAGGGACAACCCAACGAGGCCCTCTCCATGATGGAAGAGTCCGGGGAGCGCAGGCTCGAAGGGATGCAAGACAGGTGGGCAGCCAGCGCCATGTTCGGTTTCTCGGCGACGGTGGCGCTCGGGATGGGCGACCGCGCCCGCGCCCGCCGGTTGGCCGGGCGGGCGCTCTCTCTGGCGCGTGAGATAGGCGCCAGGGAGGCCATCTCCGTGGCGCTCCCCACCCTGGCTGTGACGGCCAGGGACGACGGGGATGTGGAAAAGGCCGCGGCGCTCTTTGCGGAAGGCCTCACGCTCTCCGCGGAGGTAGGCGACAGGACCAACATCGCCTACTACCTCGAAGGGCTGGCCGAGATCTCCGCCTCCGAGAACAGGCGGGAGCGGGCCGCCAGGCTCTGGGGCGCAGCCCACACGCTTCTAGAGACGATAGAGGTTATAGCCTACCCCCACGCCGCCGACCGCTCCTTCTACGACGCACGGCTAACCCGATCCCGAGAAGACCTCGACGAACGGGCGTGGAAGAAGGCATGGGCCGAGGGGCAGGCGATGACCACGGAGGAGGCCGTCGATTACGCCCTACACAGGGACGGCGACTGAGCGGATCGCAGAGGCACCGGGCCTCTGCGATCCGCTCAGTCAGCCATCGGCACTCTTGCTCTTGCCGAAAGCCGTGAGCTAATAGCTCACAGCTAAACCCGGTGCCCTTTATCTTTGCTGGGCGCCCCGGATCGCGCCGTCGTCTATCTTCCTCTCCAGGGTATCCACGAGGTCGGTCATGCCGTTGTAGTCCACGTTGCGGATGCCCTCGTAGAGCCTGGGGTTTATGTCCCACTCGTGCTCCAGCTGTTTCAGGTTGAGGTCCTTGTAGCGCACCGTGACCGTGATGTCCGAGGCGATCTCGCCGCTCTTGATGGCCGGCAGGAGGTTGTCCAGGGTATCCCAGTAGCAGGCGATCTTGGCGCCAGGCGCGAGCGAGGTTAGGCCCTCCTCGAAGAAGGGGAGGTCGCTCAGCACCTGGCCGTCGGAGCTCTGCACGGGGTGGGAGAACTCGAAGGTTATGTCTTTGGCCGGTCCCTGGCCGACGTTCTGGACGATGATGTTCATGTTCGGCAGGTTCGCGTAGTCTTCGGAGACCGTGATCAGGGGCCTCCCGCCCCCGGCGGTGTGCTCGCTGCGCATCTCGTTGACCATCTCCTGGGTGGTGCGGATCGAGTAGTAGTACCCGAGCCCGATCACCACTATAAAAACTGTCTGCAACACGGGGGCGGCGATCTGGGCGATGGCGAGCAGGTTCAAGGTTCCTCCGGGGTAGTTGTCCAGGGCTATTGTATCCGTAACCCCCACGACCCGACCACGTTCCCGCGACGAAGCGTGGCCCCCCGCAAAAGCGGGGGGCCACGGAAAGAGCGGCTCCGGTTCTGGCCGCGGTCAGCCGGTAAGCTCGACCGGGTTCCGCCAGCCGTCGAGCGCTTCGCGGCGGGGGGCCAGATGCTCCTCCGGCGTGCCCTGGTCCTCGAGGAACGTTATCGCGTCCTCGCAGAGGGCCTCACCTTCGCCGGGCCGGCCGCGCCATACGTTGTTCGTCTCCTCGGGGTCGGAGCGCAGGTCGTAGAGCTCTGGCTGGTCGTCGGGTCCGCCCAGGATCGCGGACCTGTCGCGGGTGGTCACGGTGAAGGGCATGTAGCTCGCCACCTTGCGGGGCGTGGAGTCGACGGCCGTGGTGATCTCGCCCTCGGCCATGTACAGCGGCCAGGAGCTTACGACGAAGGGCCGGTGCTCGTCCTTCTCCCCGGTGAGCACGCCGCCGAAGGACTCGCCCTTCATGGTCATCGGGTTGGCGAGGCCGGTCAGGTCGAGGATCGTGGGCGCAATGTCGGGGGCGGTGGTCATGGCCTGGCGGCGGCCCGGCGTGACGCCCGGGCCCCGCGCAATCAGGGGGATGCGGCTGATCTCGTTGTAAAGCGGCGACCACTGGACGGTAAGGAGCCAAGACTCGGAGAGCCACGCCGGAAGGTTGGAGTTCTCGCTCACCGTCGCGTCGGGCTCGTGCACCCACTCGGCCTTGCCGAAGTAGCCGTGCTCCCCGAAGTAGAAGCCGTGGTCGCTGGTGAAGACGACGATGGTGTTCTCCGCGAGGTTCAGCGCGTCGAGCTTGCCGAGGAAGCGCCCGATCCAGAAGTCCACCATCGTTAC
>DATFPF010000232.1:0-16667 GCA_035264945.1 Rubrobacter sp. | reverse complement strand
ATGATCAACGGCCTCGGCGTCCTCGGCTGGGGCGTCGGCGGCATCGAGGCCGAGGCCGTCACCCTCGGACAGCCTTACTACATGCTCGTCCCCGAGGTCATCGGCTTCAAACTGACGAACGCCCTTCCCGAGGGCGTCACGGCAACAGACCTCGTGCTCACGGTTACCCAGATGCTCCGCGCCCACGGCGTGGTCGGCAAGTTCGTCGAGTTCTACGGCGACGGCCTCTCCAGACTCTCGCTCCCGGACCGCGCGACAATCGCCAACATGTCCCCCGAGTTCGGGGCGACCTGCACGTTCTTCCCCGTGGACGAGGAGACGCTCAAGTACCTGCGGGGAACGGGTCGCGACGAGGAGCTCGTCGAGCTCGTCGAGGTTTACCACAAGGAGCAGGGCCTCTGGCGCACGGACGAGACGCCCGAGCCGCGATTCACCGAGGTCCTGGAGCTGGACCTCGCGACGGTCGAGGCGAGCCTCGCGGGCCCGCGCCGGCCGCAGGACAGGGTGGCCCTCGACGACATGCAGCCATCCTTCCGCCAGGCTTTGGCCGAGATGGTCGGCATGGACCACGCCCTGGTCAACGGCTCCACGAACGGCCACGGGGACGACGCATACAACCACGCCGACGAGGAGTCCTTCCCGGCCAGCGACACCCCGAGCCCCGGCGCCCCCGCCGCGCGCGGGGCGGCCAACGAGGCCGAGGGCAAGGAGGGCGGCGCGATCTCAACGGGCGAGAGCCACGAGGCCGACGATACCGAGTCCTTCCCGACGAGCGACGCCCCGGCGGGCGCCGCGGGCGCTACCGGAGAAGGAGAGGCCGACCCCACCGCCGGCGGCGAGCCCGAGGCCGAGGAGCCCGAGGCCGAGCCCTCCGGGTCCGTCACCGTCACCGTCGACGGCGAGGAGATGTACCTCAGGCACGGCTCGGCGGTGATAGCGGCGATCACGTCCTGCACCAACACGAGCAACCCTTCCGTGATGATGGGCGCGGGCCTGCTCGCCAAGAAGGCCGTCGAGAGGGGGCTCAAGGTCCAGCCTCACGTAAAGACGAGCCTCGCGCCCGGCTCCAAGGTCGTCACGGAGTACCTCCAGACCTCGGGGCTCCTCGACCCGCTCGAGAAGCTCCGGTTCGACGTCGTCGGCTACGGCTGCACCACCTGTATCGGCAACTCCGGTCCCCTGGCGGAGGAAATATCCGAGGCGGTGGAAGAGAACGACCTCGTGGTCGCGGCGGTCCTCTCCGGCAACCGCAACTTCGAGGGGCGCATCAACCCGGACGTGAGGGCCAACTACCTGGCCTCCCCGCCGCTCGTCGTCGCCTACGCCCTGGCCGGCACGGTCGACATCGACCTCTCAAGGGATCCCCTCGGGGAAGACGGCGACGGCAACCCCGTCTACCTCAAGGACATATGGCCCTCGCAGGAGGAGGTCGCCCGCGAGATCGAGAACGCCCTCGACCCGAGCATCTACAGGGAGCAGTACGCCGACGTCTACACCGGCAACCAGCAGTGGAACGGGGTGGACGTCCCGGAGGGCGACCTCTACGAGTGGGACCCCGACTCTACATACATCCAGGAGCCTAGCTTCTTCAAGGACCTCGACCCCGATGCCGCGGACGTCGACGACGTAGAGGGCGCCCGCGTCCTCGTGCAGGTCGGCGACTCCGTCACGACGGACCACATCTCCCCGGCTGGGGCCATCCCGTCCAAGATGCCGGCGGGCCAGTACCTGATCGAGAAGGGCGTGGACCCGCGCAACTTCAACTCCTTCGGGAGCCGCCGCGGCAACCACGAGGTGATGGTGCGGGGCACGTTCGGCAACATCCGCCTGCGCAACAAGCTCGCCGGCGGCAAGGAGGGCGGCTACACCGTCCACCTGCCCGACGGGGAGGAGACCACGATCTACGAGGCCTCCCTGAAGTACGCAGAGGAGGGCGTGCCCCTGATCGTGCTCGCCGGCAAGGAATACGGGTCTGGCTCCTCGCGCGACTGGGCGGCCAAGGGCTCGTTCCTGCTCGGCGTGAAGGCCGTGATAGCGGAGAGCTTCGAGCGCATCCACCGCTCCAACCTCATAGGCATGGGCGTCCTCCCCGTACAGTACGCCGAGGGCGAGAACGCCGAGTCTATAGGCCTCACGGGCCACGAGTCCTACGACATAGGCGGCCTCGGCGACCTGGAGCCAGGCAAGGAGCTGACCGTCAAGGCCACCTCCGACGACGGGGAGACGAAGGAGTTCAAGGTCAAGGCCCGCGTGGACTCGCCCGTGGAGGTCGAGTACCTGCGCAATGGCGGCATCCTCCACACCGTGCTGCGCCAGTTCCTCAAGGAGGACGCTTCGTAGTTGGGGGTGGGGGGATGGCCGCCACACTCGTGTTCCTCGCCGGCATCGGCAACTCCGAGGAGGATCACTGGCAGCGGCACTGGCACAGGCGCGCGCCGAGGGGCGTCTGGGTAGAGCACGACGACTGGGACGCCCCGGTGCTCGGGGCCTGGGTGGGCGATCTTGATCGGGCGCTCCGGGCGGTCTCCGGCCCGAAGATCCTCGTCGCCCACAGCCTCGGCTGCCTGCTCGTCCCCTGGTGGGCCGCCGGGTACGAGGACCCGGAGGTCGCGGGCGCGTTCCTCGTCGCGGTGCCGGACGCGGATGGCCCGGCTTTCCCCGAGGCGGCAGTCGGTTTCGGGCCGACCAGCCTGACCTCGCTCCCGTTCCCGACCACGATCGTGGCGAGCAGGGACGACCCTTACGGGCCACCGGATCATGCCAGGCGTCTTGCCGATGCCTGGGGCTCCCGCTTCGTCGATGTGGGGCCGAAGGGACACATCAACCTGACGTCCAACCTCGGGGCCTGGCACGAGGGGCGGGAACTTTTCGCGACGCACTTCGGGGCTGCGGTCTCCGCCGGAGAGACCGGGGTAACGGGCGCATGAAGGTCCTCGTCACCCGCGAGATCCCCGAGGCCGGGCTCCGCACCCTCGCGGACTTCGACCTGACCGTCCTCTCCGAGGCCCCTCCCGAACGGGACGAGCTCCTCGAAGCCGCCCGGGGCGCCTCCGGCGTACTCTCGAACGTCACGGAGAAGATAGACGCGGAGTTCATGGACGCCGCGGGCGAGGATTTGAAGGTCGTGGCAAACATGGCCGTCGGCTACGACAACGTAGACGTCGGGGCGGCGAAAGAACGCGGCATAGTCGTCACCAACACCCCCGGCGTGCTGGACGAGACGACAGCAGACACCGCCTTCATGCTCCTCCTCGCCGCCGCCCGCCGCCTCGGCGAGTCCGAGCGGACCCTGCGCGCTGGAGGCTGGCACTGGTGGGGCCCGAAGCTCTTCGTGGGCGTGGACGTGTGGGGCAAGAAGCTCGGCATCGTCGGCATGGGCCGCATCGGGCAGGCGGTCGCGAGGCGAGGCAAGGGTTTCGGGATGGAGATCCTTTACCACAACAGATCCCGCAAAGAGGACGCCGAAAAGGAGCTCGACGCCCGCTACGCCGATCTTGACGAGCTTCTGAAGACGGCTGACTTCGTCTCCGTCCACACCCCCCTGACAGACGAGACCCGGCACCTCATCGGGGCCGAGGAACTCGAAAAGATGAAGCCTACGGCCGTCCTGGTGAACACCTCCCGGGGCCCCGTCGTGGACGAAGGCGCGTTGGCCGACGCCCTCGACGCCGGACGCATCTTCGCCGCCGGCCTCGACGTCTACGAGAACGAGCCGAAGGTGCATCCGAAGCTCCTCGGGCTCGAGAACGCCGTGCTCGCCCCGCACATCGGCAGCGGCTCCCAGGAGACCCGCGACAGGATGGCCGTCCTCGCCGCCGAGAACGTCGCCGCGGTCCTCTCCGGCGAAGAACCAAAGACCCCGGTAGACGTCTAGATCGGACCGCGTCTGGACCCTGGGAGAAAGGGGAGCCCGTCTGCGGGTCGTCGAGCGGAAGGAGCAGAGGTTGAAGGAGAGGGAAGAGGTAGCCGTCGTCACGGGTGCCGGACGCGGCATCGGGCGCCGCGTCGCCAGCGTGCTGGCCGGGGAGGGATTCAGGATCGCCGCAAACGACCTGAGCGCGCCGGACGGAACGGTCGAGGAGATCAGGTCGGACGGCGCGGAGGCCATCGTCATCCCCGGCGACGTCTCGGACGAGGCCACGGTGCGGGGCATGGTCGAGACGGTGATGGGCGAGTTCGGGCGGGCGGACGTGCTGGTCAACAACGCCGGCATCAGCACCATCGTCCCGGCCGAGGAGACCACCCTCGCCGACTGGAACAGGACCCTCGCCGTGAACCTGACGGGGCCATTCCTGCTCTGCCGCGAGTTCGGGCGGGTGATGCTGGACCGTGGCTCCGGCAGCATCGTGAACGTTGCTTCAGTTGCGGGCCTGCTCGGCGTGGGGGACAGGGCGGCGTACAACGCGAGCAAGCACGGCCTCGTCGGCCTGACCCGCACTTTAGCCGCCGAGTGGGGCGGGCGCGGCGTCCGCGTGAACGCCGTCTGCCCAGGCTGGGTCAAGACGGAGATGGACGACGAGGACCAGGGCGCCGGCGGCTACACCGACGCGGACATCGAGGGCCGCGTGCCTTTGGGCCGCTTCGCCACCCCCGAGGACGTCGCCCGCGCCGTCGCCTTCCTCGCCGACCCCGATTGGAGCGGCTTCGTCAACGGACACACCCTCTCCGTGGACGGCGGCTGGTTCGCGGACGGCTCTTGGGAGGGCCTGAGGCGGCGTAAACAAGGCGGTTAGGGCTGCTTGCTATCTGCGAAAGCCGCGAGGGCGGCGTTCGGGTTCGGGCTCTTCCCCGTTCTTGGGTTCGTATTAGGCTTCCGGGCATGATGCGCGCCCGGGATGCTCTGGAGATCGTGGATCGCCTGAGCGCCGCGGGCGTGCAGGCGTGGCTCGACGGGGGATGGGGCGTGGACGCCTTGATCGGACGGCAGACCCGTGACCACGACGATCTGGACGTTGTGATCCCGCTTGACGAAAGCGACGGGGTGCGACGTACCCTGACCTCACTCGGCTTCGAGCTTGCGGAGGACGACCCGACCCTCTGCTTTGTGGCCCGCGATGCAGGCGACCGCCGCGTGGACGTCCATACCGCCGCTTTCGACGACGGGGGCGGAGCACTCCAACGACAGGAGGACGGCACCTTTTGGCGCTACCCGGCGGAAAGCTTCTCCGGGATCGGGCGGGTGGGCGGTCGCGAGGTGGCCTGCCTCTCGGCGGAGGCACAGGTTCTCTGCCACTGCAACTACGAGCCCGATGAGACGGACCGCCGGGATATGAAACTGCTCGCGCAGGGCCGCGGGTTGGTGCTGCCGCAACCCTACCGGCCTTGAAGCCCGCAGCTAGTCCGGTATCGTCACGTTCTCCAGGCCCCGGTCGGCCGGTGGGAACCGGGGGTCCATCGCCTCGAGGGTGTCGGCTATGGTGCGGGCGACGACGAGGTTGCGGTACCACTTCTTGTTGGCCGGCACGACGTACCAGGGGGCGTGTTCGGTAGAGCACTCGTTTATGGCGTCCTCGAAGGCGGCCTGGTAGTCGTCCCAGAAGGCCCTTTCTCTTATGTCGTTCTTCGAGAACTTCCAGCGCTTGTCCGGGTCGGCGAGGCGGGCCTCGAGGCGGCGCTTCTGCTCGTCCTTGGAGACGTGGAGGAAGAACTTGAGGACCCTTATGCCGTTGCGGGTGAGGTTGCGCTCGAACTCGTTGATCAGGGCGTAGCGCTCGCGCCACACGTTTTCATCCACCAGGCCTTTGACCCGCACCACCAGCACGTCCTCGTAGTGGGAGCGGTTGAAGATCCCGATCCTGCCCCTCGCCGGCGCGCTCTTGTGGTAGCGCCACAGAAAGTCGTGGTTTGCCTCCTCGGGGTTGGGCGCCTTGAACGAGGAGACCCTGCACCCTTGCGGGTTGACCCCGCCGAAGACGTGCTTGATGGTCCCGTCCTTGCCCCCGGTGTCCATGGCCTGCAGCACGACGAGCAGGCCCTGCCGGTTCTCGGCGTAGAGGCGCTCCTGGAGGTCCCTTATGCGCCGGCGCTGCGTCTCGAGCTCTTTGAGGACCTCCTTTTTCTTGCGGTAGTGCTCGGTCTGGCCCGGGTCTACGCCCGCGAGGACCAGCCGGCCGCCGGGCTCGGCGCGGTAGCGCGGGTAGCCGGGCGGGGAGTCCGCGGCGGTCCTCCCCGGCGTCACCGCGCCGCCTCTCTGCGTGCTGCTGCGTCCCATATCGGCCCCTTCGGGGATACGCCCGCGCGACAACCCGCCCGGCACGTGCGGCCGGCTGCTACGGGGAGGCTCAGAACCGCTGGCGGGGCTCGTCGCGGACAAAGACCGACAGGGCGAGCGGCTCCCCGAGCGCGTACGTCCCCCCGTCCTCATCCCTGACGGTCACGACCCCGTCGAGGTCCCTTATCTCCTCGACGTGCAGGAGCCGCCCCGGGACGAGCCCCCGCTCCCCGAGGTAGTCAAGCGCCCCCGTGCTCTCGTCGCTGACCTTGTAGATCCGGACCCACGCGCCAGGCTCGGACTCCCGCAGCGGGGACGAATCGTCGACAGCCAGGGCTCCCTCGGTAGTCGGGATGGGATCTCCGTGCGGATCCCGCTCCGGGTGGCCGAGAAACTCGGCCAACCGCTCCGTGAACCCGTCGGAGACGGCGTGCTCCAGCCGCTCCGCCTCCCCGTGCACCTCCTGCCAGTCGTACCCGAGGTGCTCAAGCAGGAAGGTCTCGATCAGGCGGTGCCGCCTCACCAGCCGCAACGCCTCAGACCGCCCCAGCTCCGTCAGCGAAGCCCCCCTGTAACGCTCGTACTCGACGAGGCCCATCTCCTGCAACCGCCCGAACATGTTGGAGACCGAGGCCGCTGAGATCGAAAGCCGCGTCGCCACACCCTTTGTGGAGGCGGCGTCACCAGCACCCCCGGCGAGCTCCCATACCGCCTTCAGGTAGTCCTCGACGGAGGAGGAAGTGGAACGGGACTCGGCGACGTCGCTCATCTCGGAACCCATACTAGCCGATACGAGACCATTAGCAAGACCAGACCTCCTTGACTATTCATCGCATCTCACTATAAGATTAGCCAAGGCTAAATTTCAGATTGTAGGAGTTTTCCATGAGCGTAAAGGCGGATGAGACGATCAAAGGCGTCGAGGGGGTATTGCCCGGGGAGAGCGCGACGGCCCGGGCCGCGCACGCTTCGTTGAAGGGGGACCGCAAAGGTCTCGGGAGGTTGTGGCCTTTTCTCGGGCCCGCGTTCATCGCGGCGGTGGCATACATAGACCCTGGGAACTTCGCGACGAACATTTCGGCTGGGGCGCAGTACGGTTACATGCTTCTGTGGGTGATCCTGGTCTCCAACCTGATGGCCATGCTCATCCAGTCGATGTCGGCGAAGCTCGGGATCGCGACGGGGAAGAACCTTCCTGAGGTTTGCCGGGAGAGGTTCCCGAGGGCCGTGTCCGTTAGTTTGTGGGTCCAGGGTGAGATCATCGCCATGGCGACCGACCTGGCGGAGTTTATAGGGGCTGCGTTGGCGCTCAACCTGCTGTTCGGCATACCCCTCCTGCCCGCAGGGCTGCTCACCGCCGTCGGGGCCTTCGGGATCCTCGAGCTGCAGCGCAAAGGGTTCAGGCCTTTAGAGGCGGTCATCGCCGGGATGCTCGGGGTGATCCTGCTCTCCTTCGCCTTCCAGATGTTCTACGCGGAGCCCGAGGCGGACCGCGTCCTGGCCGGCCTGTTCACGCCCCGGTTCGCTGACGCCGAGAGCGTGCTGCTCGCCAGCGGCATCCTTGGCGCCACGGTCATGCCGCACGTCATCTACCTGCACTCGGCGCTCACCCAGAACCGGGTGGTGGGCCGCTCCCAGGAGGAGAGGAAGAAGATCTTCCGCTTCGAGCTCGTGGACGTGGTTATAGCGATGGCGATAGCCGGCACCATCAACGCCAGCATGCTCATCATGGCGGCGGCCCTCTTCAACGCCAACGGCCTGACGGGGGTAGCGGACATCGACGAGGCCTTCAGGCAGCTCGGCATCCTCGTAAGCGACAACTCGGCGACCATCTTCGGGGTGGCGCTCCTGATGAGCGGCTTCTCAAGCTCTTCGGTGGGCACCATGAGCGGGCAGGTAATCATGCAGGGCTTCATCAACCGCCGGATACCGCTGTTCTTGAGGCGTGTGATCACGATGGCGCCGGCCCTCATCATCCTCGCCGTCGGGGTCAACCCGAGCCGGTCCCTGGTCATAAGCCAGGTCGTGCTCTCTTTCGGCATCCCGTTCGCGCTCGTCCCGCTGCTCATCTTCTGCCGCGACCGGGGCCTGATGGGAAGCCTCGTCAACCATCGCCTCACTACCGCGGTCGCCACGATAGTCGTCGCGCTGATCGTCTCCCTGAACATCTTCCTCATCTACCAGACGTTCTTCGCGTGAAGTCGCCAGGGCCGAAAGCCTTCGGCCCGGACCGAGAGGGGCCAAATCCGGTTTCGGGTGTGTTATTAAACGTGGGTGGAATTTATCGATGATCGGGCACGCAATCCGTATGGGTCCCCATGACGGAGGCCATCGCGGGCCTGCCGCCCGTCGTGCAGGCCCTGCTGGCGACCCTGTTCACGTGGGGCATGACGGCGGCGGGGGCCGCCCTGGTCTTCGGGACGAAGAACGTGCCGCGCAAGCTGCTCGATGCCATGCTCGGGTTCGCGGCTGGGGTCATGATCGCGGCCAGCTTCTGGTCGCTCCTCGCGCCCGCGATAGAGCTCTCCGAGGACGGCAGCCTGCCGGTGTGGGTGCCCCCGGTCGTCGGGTTCCTCGCCGGTGGCGTCTTCCTGCGGCTGCTGGACAAGGCGCTGCCGCACTTGCACCCTGGGATGAAGCTGTCCGAGGCTGAGGGGCCGCACACGAGCTGGCGGCGGAGCGTGCTGCTCGTCTCGGCCATAACGCTCCATAACATCCCGGAAGGGCTGGCCGTCGGGGTGGCGTTCGGGGCCGTCGGGGCCGGCCTCACGGGCGGGGTACCGGGCGCCACGCCCGGCGCGGCCGTCGCGCTCGCGGTCGGCATCGGTCTCCAGAACTTCCCCGAGGGGACGGCGGTCGCCATGCCCCTCAGGCGGGAGGGGATGAGCAGGGGAAGGAGCTTCTTCTACGGCCAGCTCTCGGGCGTGGTCGAGCCCATGGCGGCCGTCGTGGGGGCTGCCGCGGTCCTCTTCGCGCAGCCGATCCTGCCCTACGCGCTCGCCTTCGCGGCAGGGGCCATGATCTTCGTCGTCGCGGAGGAGCTGATCCCCGAGGCCAAGCGCGGCAGCCCCGACATCGCCGCCATGTCCCTCATGGTCGGCTTCGCCGTCATGATGACCCTCGACGTAGCACTCGGGTAGCCGGCACCCCCGGCCCGGGTCCCGCTGGCTGGCCGGTTAGACTCCGAGACCCCCGCATGGGAGCGGCGGACCCGAGACGTGAGACACATCGTCTCTTGACACCGTAGGTTAGTAACAATACACTAACCTGCATGAAAACCGCGAGAGATTCGAACCTCGACGCCGGGGTCCGCAAGAGCGCCGAGGAGCGGCGCGAGGAGATCCTGGAGGCAGCCATAGAAGAGTTCGCAGCCAGGGGGTTGCGTGGGGCCTCGATCGAGAGCGTGGCCGAACGGGTGGGCGTCTCCCAGCCCTACGTCTACAAGCTCTTCGGCACCAAGAAGGACCTCTTCCTGGCCGCCTCGGGGCGGGTGCGCGAGCGCATCCAGGAGGCCTTCCGCGAGGCGGCGGAGGCCGACCCCGAGAATGCCCTCGCTGCGATGGGTCACTCGTACGACCGCTCGCTTTTCGGGCGCAAGGAGCGGCTGATGCTGCTGCAGGGCTTCGCCGCCTCACACGACGAAGA
Source organism: Rubrobacter sp. (assembly GCA_035264945.1). Lineage (GTDB taxonomy): Bacteria > Actinomycetota > Rubrobacteria > Rubrobacterales > Rubrobacteraceae > Rubrobacter_D. The sequence continues at coordinate 6,811 of DATFPF010000232.1, read as the reverse complement.
CGTGCGCGAGGCGGTGGGAGAAGGCTACGCCGGGCTCTGGCGCTTCGTGAAGGGGATCAGTGGCGCAAGCGACGAGGAGGTCAGGAATTTTTTCGCGATGGGGATGCTCATGACGGTGGACGCGGCTATCGGGCTGACAGAGAAACTAGGGAAGCAGGTGGGCATCGGGGACCAGATGGGCGAAGAGTGAACGGAGAGACCAATTTTTTTGTCCCACTAAATTAGTAAATAGTTACTATCAAAACAACGAACGGTGCCAAAGGAGGCGATAGCATGGACGGATTGGGAAGAGGTCGCAAGCGGGAGGGTGGCGGGGGGGAGTGCCTGCCCGCGACGTTCTGGGGGAGGATCGCCGGTGTTCCGGGGGGACGCGTGGGCAAGTGGTTGGTCGTGGCCGTCTGGGCGGCGCTGGCCGTGGCCGCGGTGCCGCTCGCGGGGAGGCTCGCCGATGTCCAGGAGGGCGACGCGTCGGCGTTCTTGCCGTGGGGTGCCGAGTCGACGAAGGTCTACGAGCTGCGGGGGCGGTTCGAGGGCGGGCGGGATCTCCCGGCCGTCGTGGTCTACGCCCGCGACGGCGGCATCACCGCAGTGGATCGGGAAGAGGCCGGCCAAGACCGGGAGGAGTTGTCCGGTCTCGTGACCGGGGGACGGAAGGTCGGCGGGCCGGTGCCCTCGCGAGACGGGGAGGCGCTTACGCTCTCGGTCCCGCTGCGACCGGGCGAGGACACCGGCGCGTTCGCCGAGAAGGTCGAGGAGGTACGGCGGATCGTGGGCGAGGGCGCACCCGACGGGCTTGCGGTCGAGGTGACCGGGCCTGCCGGGACGGCCGCCGACCAGGCGCTCGAGGGCGTCGATACTACGCTCTTGTTCGCCACGATCACGGTGGTCACGCTGCTCTTGCTCATCACCTATCGTAGCCCTTCGCTGTGGCTCTTGCCGCTCATCAGCGTGGGCCTGGCGGCGCAGCTCGCGGGAGCCGTCGTCTACCTGCTCGCCAGGTACTCCGGCCTGACGGTCGACGTGCAGAGCGCGAGCATCCTCCCCGTGCTCGTCTTCGGGGCGGGCACCGATTACGCCTTGCTCCTGATCTCCCGCTACCGGGAAGAGCTACGCCGCCGCGCCGATCGCCACGAGGCGATTGCCGTCGCGGTCCGCCACGCCGGACCGGCCATCGCCGCCTCAGCCGTGACCGTGGCCGCCTGCTTGCTGTGCCTGCTCGCGGCTGACCTCAACTCCAACCGCGCCCTGGGCATAGTCGGCGCCGTGGGCATAATCTGTGCGCTTCTGGCGCTGACCACGCTCTTGCCTGCTCTGCTGGCGATCTTCGGCCGGCCCTTGTTCTGGCCGCTCGTCCCCAGGTACGGCGTCGCGGTACGGGAGGACGGAACCCTCTGGTCCCGGGTCGGCGGGTTGGTGGCCCGCGGTCCGAGGGTGGCGTGGGTATGCACCGCCGTCTTCCTTGTTGCGCTCATCTTCGGCCTGGGCGATGCCGAGATCGGGCTCACCACAGAGCAAACGTTTCGCGGTACGCCAGAGTCGGTGGTAGGCCAGGAGACGCTCGCGGAACACTACCCGGCCGGCTCCTCGAATCCGGCGCTGGTCGTCGCGAACGCCGCTGTGGAGAGAGAGGTCACCGAGACGGTCGACGGCACCGCCGGCGTCTCGCAGGTGATGCCCGGCGCCGGGTCGCGCTCCGGCGGCCTCGTGCAGATCCCCGTCGTACTCGACGACCCGCCAGACGGTGCCGCCGCCGAGAGAACCGTCGAGAGGCTGCGCGAAGAGGTCAGCCATATTGATGGGGCGGAGGCCCTCGTGGGCGGCGCCACGGCGACCGGGCTCGATACCAGGAACGCCGCCGCCCACGACCGCGGGGTGGTGATGCCGCTCGTGCTCGCCGTGGTGTTCGTGGTCCTCGCGTTGCTCTTGCGGGCACTCGTCGCGCCGCTCGTGCTCATCGTTACCGTCGTGCTCTCGTTCTTTGCGGCCCTGGGGGCCAGCGCCTTCGTCTTCGAGCACATGCTCGGGTTCGAGGCCCTAGACAGCTCGCTCGTCCTGTTCGGGTTCGTCTTTCTCGTCGCCCTTGGGATCGACTACAACATCTTCCTTATGACCCGTATCCGCGAGGAGGTGGAAAAGACGGGGCACCGTTCCGGCGTGTTGCGCGGGCTCGCGGTGACCGGCGGGGTCATCACCAGCGCGGGGGTGGTGCTCGCGGCCACCTTCGCCGTTCTCGCCGTGCTGCCGCTCGTCGTCTTCGCCCAGATCGGCTTCCTCGTCGCCTTCGGGATACTGCTCGACACCTTCGTCGTCCGCTCGCTGCTCGTTCCGGCGCTCGCCCTCGACCTGGGGGCGGGGATCTGGTGGCCGAGCAAGCTCTCCCGTCGCCCGCCTGACGAGGATCTCGTCGTCCCTGCCGTGCCGGTGAAGGTCGGCGCGGAAGACGGATAGCCTACCGTATCCGCCAGAGGGCCCTGCCTACGAAGGCAAGGAGTGAATCGCATCGTGGAAATTACGACGGGTAGGGATCGCGTACGAAGCCACGGCGGTCGATTGGGCCGTCTCCGGCTTCCGCGGTCTGTTCGAAGGGAGAGCCCCGCAGATATACTGCCGCCGTGGAGAGGCCGCATCTACGGAAGGTCGGGGGCGGAGGCCCGGGGGCCTCCGCGGTCGCGGTGTGGGCGTGGGTTCTCTACGACTTCGCCAACACGATCTTCGCTGTCACCGTGCTCAGCCTGTTCTTCCCGCTCTGGGTGGAGGAGAGGGTCGGGGGTGGCGCGTTCTTTTCGGCGCCTGGCCTCGTCAACGCCGCGACGGCAGTGTCGGCGCTGCTCGTGGTCATCTCGGCCCCTGTGCTCGGGGCCGTCGCGGACTTTCGCCAGCGAAGGGTGCCCTACCTCGTCGCGCTGACCCTGGCCGCCGTGGGCCTTACGGCGGCGCTCGACCTGGCGGGCGGGGTGGCGGTGGGGCTCGCCATCTTCGTGGCGGCCACTCTGGCATACGAGTCGGCGCTCGTCTTCTACAACGCGCTCTTGCCGGCCGTCTCCGCGGGGAGGGGGGAGGGGCGCGTCAGCGGCTACGGCACCGCCGCGGGGTATGTCGGCACCATCCTGGCCCTCCTCGTCCTTACGTTTTTCGTGGAGAACGGGGAGGCCTTGCGCTCCTTCTTGGGCCCGCTGGGCGGCTGGCTCGATACGGGGGAGGAGGCGAACTCGAACGCCTTCCTACCGACGGCCGTGCTCTACCTGGTCTTCAGCCTGCCCGCGTTCTTCCTCGTGCCCGACCCGGCGGTGCGGGCGCGCCGCCCCGTCTCTCTAGGACTGGCCTACAGGGACGTGTACAGGACGCTGAGGAACCTTGGGGGTTACGCTGGGGTGGGCACGTTCATCCTGGCGACGGTGCTCTACACGGACGCGGCCAACACTACCATAGCGAACATGGGGCTCTACGGGCGGGTCGTCTTCGGGATGGACACGGGGCAGGTGACGAGCCTCCTCCTCTTCTCGACCGTGTTCGCCGTCGTGGGCTCGGCCGTCTTCGGCTTCCTGTGCGACGGGGTCGGCCCGAAGAGGTCGCTGCTCGCCGTGCTCGCGCTCTGGTTCGTCGCCATCGTGCTCGCCGCGGGCGCGCCGGGCGCCTGGATGCTCTTCGTGGCGGGTCCCATCGTCGGCGTGGCGCTCGGCGGGATGTGGACCGTCGGGCGTGTCATGCTCGTGGCGCTCTCGCCGCCGGAGAAGCTCGGGGAGTTCTTCGGCCTCTTCTCGCTCGCCGGCAAGGTCTCGGCCGTCTTCGGGCCGGCGCTCACGACCGCGCTTCTCTTCGCGTTCGGGGGAGGCGCCCTCGGCTACAGGCTCTCCATCGGCTCGCTCGCGGTAATCATGGCGGCGGGCATCTACTTTCTAGTGCGCGTCCCCGACGCCAGGACCGGGCCAGGGCGGGCCGCCCCACTTGATTCGCCGGCCGCCCGGGCCGAAGATGTAGGGCGATGAAGGGCACGTACAGATGAGGCACGTGGCGCTCAGGGGCCGGGTCGTGACCGACTACGAGGTCTGGCCCGAGGGCACCGTCCTCCTCGGCGACGGGGCCGTGGCCGACGTTGACCGGGAAGGGTCCTCGCTGGCGGACGAGGCGGACGAGGTGCACGAGTACCCGGAGTCCCTGATCCTGCCAGGCTTCGTCGACCTGCAGGTGAACGGCGCCTTCGGCGTGGACGTGGCCTCAGAGCCAGACCGGCTCGACGAGCTCTCGCGGGCACTGCTGCGGACCGGGACCACCGCGTACCTTCCGACCGTGATCTCCTCCCCCGAGAGCCTCTACGAGGAGACGCTGCCCGCAATCGCCGGTATCACCGGCGGGCCCAAGGAGGGGGCCGAGGTGCTCGGGGTCCACCTCGAGGGGCCCTTCCTGAACCTGGACAAGAGGGGTGCGCACGCCGCCGCCCACGTCGCGCGCCCCAACCCGGGCCTGCTCGCCCGGCTGATGGACCTCGGCCCCGTGCGGATGATCACGCTCGCGCCGGAGCTTCCGGGGGCCGGCGACCTTATAGGTCAGGCCGTGGCCCGCGGGGTGGTGGCCTGCGCCGGCCACTCGGACGCGGGCTTCGAGCTCGCCTACGGGACCTTCGACGGCACGGTCGGCGGCGTGACCCACCTCTTCAACGCGATGAGCCCCTTGCACCACCGCGAGCCGGGCCTGCCTGGGGCCGCCTTCGCCCACCCGCGGGTCTCTTGCGGCATCATCGCGGATGGGCACCACGTCCACCCGGAGATGGTAGGTCTCGCCTTCCGCATGCTCGGCCCCGACCGCCTCTGCCTGGTCACGGACGCCATAGCCGCGGCCGGCGCCCCCGCCGGCGAGTACCGCCTTGCCACCCGCACCGTCTACTCCGACGGCGGAGTACCTAGGCTCGGCAGCGGTGCCATCGCCGGCAGCGTCCTCACGATGGAGGAGGCCTTCCGCAACATCCTGGCGTTTACGGGCTGCACCGTGCCGGAGGCCGCCCGCATGGCCTCCACGGGACCGGCCAGGCTTCTAGGCGAGGGCCGCCGCAAGGGGCGCCTCATCCCCGGCTACGACGCAGACGTCACCGTGCTCTACCCCGACCTCTCCGTTGAGGCCGTCTGGCGGGGAGGCCGGAACGTGTACTCGAGGGCGCGGGCTTGAGGCGAACCTCGGGCGGCGTGACGGTCGAGTGCGTCCGCGGCGACATAACGGCGCAGGTCGACGTCGACGCCGTCGTCAACGCGGCAAACGCGCGCCTGGGGCCGGGCGGGGGCGTGGCCGGGGCCATCCATCGCGCCGCCGGGCCAGGGCTCGCGGAGGAGACCATACCTCTAGGGCCTATACGCCCAGGGGAGGCCGTTATCACGGGCGGCCACGGGCTGCCCAACCGGTTCGTGATCCACGCCCTGGGACCCGTCTACGGCCAGGACCGGCCCGAGGCCGAGGTGTTGTCCCGCTGCTACCGCAACGCCCTCGCGCTGGCCGAGGAGAACGGGGCCGGCTCCGTCGCCTTCCCGGCCATCTCTACCGGCGTCTTCGGGTACCCTGTCGAGGAGGCCGCCGACGTCGCGCTCCGGACGGTGCGGGAGGCGTCGGAGGGTCTGCGCGTCGTGCGTCTGGTCCGCTTCGTGCTCTTCAGCGAGGGTGACCTCAGGGCCCACGAGAGGGCGCTAGCCCGCGTCCTGCCCGAAGCCTGAACAAGGGCCGAAAGGTACAAAAGGCCCGACGGCTTAGGAGGGGGAAATCACAAAGATTTTCTCTCTGTGGGCCGCCGGACTTTATGTGTATACCAGCCAGACGGGCCCCGAGTCAAACAGCGGACGTCCTTCGGGCGGGAAGATCCGGAAGCCGGCTTCCGTGCGTAGATAGGGACGACATGAGCGAACTCCGCGGGCGTCGCGAACTCCGCGGGCGTCGCCGCGGGCGTCCACGGCGCAGGAGAGGAGATACCGAGCATGAGGACACTGACGCTCTCGCCCTTCGCCGGGCTGGCCGGCATCGCGCCGCTCGTGGCAAGGGTGATCGTGGGCGTGATCATGGCGGCCCACGGGTTTCAGAAGCTGCTCGGGGGACCGGCCAACTTCGGGGCCTTCCTGCAACAACTCGGTGTCCCCGCCCCGACGCTCATGGCCTACGTTGTGACGTTCGTGGAGCTCGTCGGGGGGATACTCCTGATCCTCGGCCTCTTCTCGCGCCTGGCGGCCCTGCTGCTGACGATCGACCTCGTCTTCGCCATCCTGCTCGTCAAGCTGGGCATCGGCCTTATAGCACCAGCCGACCAGCCGGGCACCGGCTACGAGCTCGACCTCGCCCTTATCGCCGGGTTCCTCGTCGTCCTTTTCGCCGGGCCCGGCCCCGTCTCCGTAGACCGCGCCATCGGTCTCGACGGAAAGGAGACGGGCTAAAGCCCGTCCGCACGCGCGCTTCGCGAGCTTGTCTGCACGCTGCGCCCTTCGGGCTTCGCCCTCGGCCCGCTTCGGACCTTCGGTCCTCGCTCGTCAGCCTTCAGCTTCTCGCCGCCCGGGGGCGGAACGGGTCGCGCCTCGCGTAACCGGTGGTCGGACGACGCACGAAGTTGCGGGTGCGGACGACTTGGATGACCGCTGAGAGCGAGGGCTTGCGAAGCAAGCCCCGAAACGTGCCGAGGGCCCGCAAAGCGTGCGTGCTGGAGGCGGAAGCGGAGCCGGAGCGTGCTAGAATCTGTCCATGACAGATTCTACGAAGAAGATCCAAAAGACGGAAGAAGAGTGGCAGGACGAGTTGACCTCGGAGCAGTACCGGGTCACCCGCATGAAGGGCACGGAGCGGCCGT
>DATFPF010000231.1:0-5398 GCA_035264945.1 Rubrobacter sp. | reverse complement strand
GACGGAGATCGCCTACGACTTCGTCACCACAAAGAAGGCGCTAGATGCCATAGGCAACCGGGAGGGCTTCGGCATCAACTTCGACCCGAGCCACTTCGCCCACCAGTTCCTCGACTCGGCGGCGTTTATCGAGGAGTTCGCTGACAGGATCTACCACTTCCACATAAAGGACTCGCGCAAGAGGCTCGACGGTAGGAGGAGCATCCTCGGCTCGCACCTGGACTTCGGGGAGGCTGGGCGCGGCTGGGACTTCGTCTCGCCGGGGCACGGCGACGTGGACCTGGAGGAGTGCGTGCGGGCACTGAACCGGATCGGCTACGCGGGGCCGCTCTCCATCGAGTGGGAGGACTCCGGGATGGACCGCGGGTACGGGGCCCAGGACGCCCTCGCCTTCGCCCGGCGCGCGGACTTCTCGCCCTCGGCGCAGGCCTTCGACGCCGCGTTCGCGAGGGGGGAGTAATGGCCGGGGTCGGGGTAGGCCTCGTCGGCTACAAGTTCATGGGCCGCGCCCACTCCAACGCCTACCGCCAGCTCCCCCGATTCTTCGACGTGGACCCGGCGCCGCGCATGGCCGCCATCTGCGGCAGGGACGAGGCGGGCGTCAGGGAGGCCGCCCACTCATTGGGCTGGGAGTCCCACGAGACGGACTACCGTAGGCTCATCGAGCGCGACGACGTGGGCCTCGTCGACGTCGTCACGCCGGGCAACACGCACCGCGAGATCGTGCTCGCGGCGCTGGAGGCCGGAAAACACGTGATCTGCGAGAAGCCGCTAGCCAACTCTCTGGCCGAGGCGAAGGAGATGCTCGACGCCACGCGCGAGGCCGGGACGATAAACATGGTCTGCTTCAACTACCGGCGGGCCCCCGCCGTGCAGCTCGCGAAGAAGCTCGTGGACGAGGGGCGTCTTGGGACCATCCGGCACTGGCGGGCGACTTACCTGCAGGACTTCATCATGGACCCGGGGTTTCCCCTGATCTGGCGCCTCAAGAGGGAGCTCGCAGGCTCTGGCGCCCTCGGGGACATCGGCGCCCATAGCGTCGACCTTGCCCAGTTCCTGCTCGGCGGCATCTCCGAGGTGGTCGGGATGACGGAGACGTTCGTAAGGGAGCGCCCCCTCGAGGGGTCGTACGGGGAGACCGGCGAGGTGACGGTGGACGACGCGGCGGCGTTCCTCGCGCGCTTCGCTAACGGGGCCGTGGGGACGTTCGAGGCCTCGCGGTTCGCGGCGGGCCGGAGGAACAAGAACGCGTTCGAAATCAACGGCTCGAAGGGCAGCGTCGCCTTCGATCTCGAACGGATGAACGAGCTGGAGGTGTTCTTCGTCGACGACGACGCGGACGTGCAGGGCTTCAGGACGGTCAACGTTACAGAGCCAGACCACCCGTACGCGGGGGCGTGGTGGCCGCCGGGGCACATCCTCGGCTACGAGCACACGTTCGTGCACACGATGAAGGACCTTATGGACGGGATAAAGACGGGAACGAGCCCGGCGCCGACCTTCGAGGACGCCTACCGCGTGCAGGCGGTCCTCGACGCCGTGGAGCGGAGCGTCGAGGGCGGGGGATGGACGAGGCCGGAGGACGGGGGGATCTAGTTGGAGGGTGCTTTGCGTGTCACGGTATGGAACGAGTACAGGCACGAGCGCAACAACGAGGAGGTAGCGAAGATCTACCCCGAGGGGCTGCACGCTGCCCTCGCCGGCGCCCTCGAAGTGAGCGGCTTCGACGTCCGAACGGCCACCCTCGACGAGCCCGAGCACGGGCTCACGGACGGCGTCCTCGGCTCGACGGACGTGCTCCTGTGGTGGGGGCACATCGCCCATGGGGAGGTCTCCGACGAGGTGGTCGACCGGGTCCACGAGCGGGTCCTGAACGGGATGGGCCTGATCGTGCTCCACTCCGGCCACTTCTCGAAGATCTTCAAGAGGCTCATGGGCACCACCTGCGACCTCAAGTGGCGCCACGACGACAGCGAGCGCCTGTGGGTGGTCGCCCCAGGCCACCCGATAGCCGCGGGCATCGGGGAGTACATAGAGCTCGAGGAGGAGATGTACGGGGAGCACTTCGATGTGCCAGAGCCAGACGAGCTCGTCTTCGTGAGCTGGTTCGGTGGGGGCGAGGTCTTCAGGAGCGGGCTCTGCTACAGGCGCGGCCTCGGCAGGATCTTCTACTTCCGGCCAGGCCACGAGGAGAACCCCTCCTACCACAACCCGGACGTGCTGCGCGTCATAGCGAACGCCGTCGGGTGGGCCGCCCCGACGCCTGGCGCCCTCCCCGTCTACGGCAACACGGAGCCGCCTGAAAGGAGGTTCTAGGTCGCCCGCTTCGCGGGTTTTCGGGTTCTAGGGTGCGCGGTCGGAATCCCGTCTCGCCGAGCACCCCTAGAACCTAGAGCCCGAAACCTACAATCGAGGAGAACCAATTGCAGAACGTGGATACGAAGCCGTTGCGCGTCGGGGTGGTCGGGCTCGGCTACGCGGGCGAGCAGCACCTCAAAAACTTCGTTCGGATGCCGAACGTGGAGGCCGTGGCGCTGGCGGGGCTGGAGGAGGAGCGGCTGCGGGAGCTGGGCGGTCTCTACGGGGTACAGAACCTCTACAGGAGCTGGGAGGACCTCGTCGCCAGGGACGACCTCGACGTCGTGAGCATCGGGGCGCCGAACCACCTGCACGCGCCCATCGCCATCGCGGCGCTCAAGGGCGGCAAGCACGTGCTCTGCGAGAAGCCGCTGGCGCGCACGGGGGCCGAGGCCGAGGGCATCGTGCGGGCTGCCAGGGAGGCCGACAGGGCTGTCCACATAGCCTTCACCCAGCGCGAACGGGGGGACGTGCAGGCGCTCAAGCGGCACGTGGAGGAGGGGAACCTCGGCAGGATCTACCACGCCAAGGCTACCTGGATGCGCCGCAACGGCATCCCCGGCATGGGCGGCTGGTTCACCAGCAAGGAGATGGCCGGCGGCGGCCCGCTAATAGACCTCGGCGTCCACATGGTGGACATGGCCCTCTACCTGATGGAAGAGCCCGAGGTCGAGAGCGTGAGCTGCGCCACCTACGCCGAGCTCGGCCCCCGCGGGCGGGGAGGCCGGTCGGACTTCGGGCTCATGCAGGGCGACAGCCCCTACGAGGTGGAGGACCTGGCTACCGCGTTTATCCGCCTCTCCGGCGGCGCGACGCTGAACCTGGAGGCAGGCTGGGCGGCCTACCGCGAGTCGAGCGACGACTTCGGCGTCACCCTCTACGGCACGGACGGCGGCGCCGAGATGAAGGTCAAGAACTACGGCACCCGCGACACAGTCCGCATCTACACGGACGTAGCGGGCGTGCCTGCCGTAGTCGTGCCCGAGATAGAGCCGCGCGAGGGGCACCTAGCCGTCGTCCGCCGATTCGTCGAGACCATCCGCGACGGCGACTGGGCCGGGCAGCACGGCGAGGACGGCCTCGACCGGGCCCGCATCATAGACGCCTGCTACGCCTCAGCCCTCAAGCACCGCGAGGTCTCCCTGCGGGAGGTAGCGGAGGAGGCCGTTTAGGGGAGGACGATGAACTGGGGTAAGGCAGACGGTCTCTGGCGGGAGTTCCTCTCGACGCTTCCCGCCGGCTCGGACATTCCGGTCCGGGGGTACGAAGCGTGGTCCTTCGGCGATGGCCCGGAGATGGCGGACAGGCTCGGGGGGCTGGTCCTGGCCGGCCGGAAAACAGCCACGTGCTCGGCGCTGTGGGAGCTCGAGGCCGAAGGCGAGCCGGCGCCCCGGCCCGGTGAGATGTCCATAGTCCTGGACGGAAGGGGCGAACCCCTGTGCGTCGTGGTGACGACGGAGGTGGAGGTCCGCCGCTTCGACGAGGTGGACGAGGCCCTCGCCCGCGACGAGGGCGAGGGCGACCGATCGCTGGCATACTGGCGCGAGGCCCACCGGAGCTTCTTCGCGCGCACGCTGCCGGGGATCGGCCGCAGGTTTTCAGAGGACATGCCGCTCGTGTGCGAGAGGTTCCGCGTGATCTACGGGCAGAGTTGACCCTTCTGATCGGAGGAGATATGAACTTTCCGGAAGGCTTCCTGTGGGGCGCTGCTACGGCCTCCTACCAGATCGAGGGCGCGGCCCACGAGGACGGGCGGGGTGCTTCGATCTGGGACACCTTCTCCCACACGCCGGGGAAGGTGCTCCACGGCGACACCGGCGACACGGCCTGCGACCACTACCACCGCCTCGAAGAGGACCTCGACCTCATGGCGGAGATCGGGCTGAAGGCGTACCGCTTCTCCGTCGCCTGGCCCCGCATACAGCCGGACGGGAGCGGGCCTGCGAACCGGAAGGGCCTGGACTTCTACCGGCGCCTGGTGGATGGGCTGCGGCAACGCTCCATCGAGCCGATGCTCACGCTCTACCATTGGGACCTGCCGCAGGCGCTCCAGGACGGGGGCGGCTGGACGAGCCGGGAGACCGCCGAGCGGTTCGCCGAGTACGCCGGGATCGTCTACGGGGCGCTCTCCGACTCCGTGGGGTTCTGGATCACCCTGAACGAGCCCTGGGTCTCCGCGTGGCTGGGCCACGCCTACGGCGTCCACGCCCCAGGCCTGAGGAACCCCGGCGCCGCCCTCGCCGCGACGCACCACCTCCTGCTCGGCCACGGCCTCGCCATGGAGCGGATGCGGTCGATGGGTAGCCCCGGTGACGGCAACAGGCTCGGCGTCACCCTGAACCTGCACCCGGCCCGCCCCGGACGCGACCGCGACGCCGACGGGGAGGCGGCGCGCCGGGTGGACGGGCAGGCAAACCGCCTCTACCTGGACCCGCTCTTCCGCGGCGAGTACCCGGAGGACGTCTTTTCCCACTACCGGGAGCGGGGCGCCGACCTCTCCTTCGTGATGGACGGGGACCTTGGAAAAATCTCGGCCCCCATCGACTTTCTCGGCGTCAACTACTACTTCCGCCACGTCGTCAGGGACGCGCCGGAGGAGACCCTCTCGCAGGTGCCCTTCTCCGACCTCCAGGCCCGTCCCATAGTCCCGCACGCGGCGGAGAAGACCGCGATGGGCTGGCCCGTGGACCCGGAGGGCCTGACGGAGATCATGGTCCGCATCAAGGAGGAGTACGCCGACGTACCCCTCTTCGTCACCGAGAACGGCCGCGCCGTGAGCGACTACGTCGACCCCGAGGGGGGCGTGGACGACGAGGAGCGCATCTCCTACCTCGACGCCCACTTCCGGGCCGCGCGCGCGGCGATGGAGCGGGGCGCCGACCTGCGAGGGTACATGGTCTGGTCTTTCCTGGACAACTTCGAGTGGGCTGAGGGGTACTCGAAACGGTTCGGGATCGTCTTCGTGGACTACGGCACCGGGCGGCGCGTCCCGAAGGCCAGCGCCCGCTGGTACTCGGGGGTCATCGGGCGCAACGGCCTG
>DATFPF010000230.1:0-25444 GCA_035264945.1 Rubrobacter sp. | reverse complement strand
ACCTCCTGGAGGGTCCAGCTCAAGCTGGACGGCGCCGACGACCCGCGCCTGCGGGAGTTCGTGGACGATTTTCGCAGGTCGGAGATATCCCCCCTCTCCGGCAACCGTTGCATAAGCGGAGTAGGCAACCCGAAGGGGTAGAGGGTCCCTCCGAAGCGGGCCCGTCCCTCGATGGGCCTCTCTGCGCCGAAAACGGGTGCAGATTCCATCCGCGCCGGAGGACAGCAGCGGTCCCGCGGCGTACGGTTTAGGAAGGGCAAATTCCGGTTTAAAACGGCATTGCAGGTAGAAGAACGCCGGGTGAAACGGGACGATTCTTGCTCGCTAGGTAACCCCGGGGGATCAGCGCGGGATGGTTACCGAGAAAGCGTCCGGCGTCCCGTCCTTCGGCCTCGAGCCCCGGCCGCAAGGGAGCTCTGCGCCCGAACCCCACGGACCACCCGCGGTTCCCACGCGACGTCCGTCTCATACCGCCGCCCTGGAACGGGACGCCGGTGCAAGCACGTGAGCATCCGTACCCGGTCTCCGGAGAGGTCAGATCTAAGCCAGCCCGAAACCTACCTATCCCGGTATCCCCGCGACGGCGCGATCTATCTCCTCGTCCGAGTGCTCCAGGTTGACGAGGTTCCCGGCAAGGTACTGCTCGTAGGCGGAGAAGTCGAAGTGGCCGTGGCCGCAGAGGTTGAAGAGGATGGTCTTCTCCTCACCGGCCTCTCTGGCTTCGAGGGCGAGGTCGATGGTCGCCTTTATGGCGTGGGTAACCTCCGGGGCGGGCACTATGCCCTCGGCCCGGGCGAACATGACGCCCGCCTCGAAGGTAGGGTTCTGGGCGTAGGCCCGCGCCTCGACGAGCCCCTCGTGGACGAGGGCCGATACGATGGGCGAGTCGCCGTGGTAGCGCAGGCCGCCTGCGTGGATGCCGCTCGGCACGAACGAGTGCCCGAGCGTGTACATCTTCATCATCGGGGTGGTGCCCGCGGTGTCGCCGAAGTCGTAGACGTAGCGGCCCTTGGTGAGCGTCGGGCAGGAGGCCGGCTCGACGCCGATGATGCGGGTGTCCTTGTTGCCCTTGAGGTTCTCCCCGATGAAGGGGAAGGCTATGCCGCCGAAGTTCGAGCCGCCGCCGACGCAGCCGACCACCACGTCGGGGTACTCGCCGGCGAGCTCCATCTGTTCGAGGGCCTCCTGGCCGATCACGGTCTGGTGGAGCAGTACGTGGTTGAGCACGCTGCCAAGGGAGTACTTCGCGTCGTCGTTCTTTGCGGCGTCCTCGACGGCCTCCGAGATGGCGATGCCCAAAGAGCCAGGGGAGTCGGGGTCGTCGGCCAGGATGTCTCGGCCGGCCTGTGTGAGGTCCGTCGGGCTCGGGTGGACCTCGGCCCCGTAGGTCTCCATCATGATGCGGCGGTAAGGCTTCTGGCCGTACGAGACACGGACCATGTAGACGGTGCACTCCAGGCTAAGAGTCTGGCAGGCGAAGGCGAGCGAGGAGCCCCACTGGCCGGCGCCGGTCTCGGTGGTGAGGCGGCGGACGCCCTCTTGCTTGTTGTAGAAGGCCTGGGGGATGGCGGTGTTCGGCTTGTGTGAGCCAGACGGGCTCACGCCCTCGTACTTGTAGTAGATGTGGGCCGGGGTGTCGAGTAGCTTCTCCAGGCGGCGGGCGCGGAAGAGGGGGGTCGGGCGCCAGAGGGCGTAGATCTCGCGCACCTCATCGGGGATCGGGACGTACGGTTCCGTCGTCACCTCCTGGCGGATGATCTCCTCGGGGAAGATCGGCGCGAACGCCTCGGGTCCCACGGGCTCCATGGTCGCCGGGTTGAGCGGCGGGTCCAGCCGGAAGGGGAGATCCGGCACCAGGTTGTACCAGGACTCGGGGATGCGCTTCTCGTCGAGGATGAACTTGGTGCGCTGCATGAGAACCTCCGATTTTCTAGCTCGTCGGCCGGTCGACGCTTCAGCCCGTCAGCTTACAGCTTTTCGGGGTCCCGGGCGGCGCGGACCCGGCCCGGACGCGGAGAACCGTCCTTTTGCGGGATGCGTAGTCCGGAGACGCCTGGCATGCTCGGCCAGACGGCAGACGCGAACGGAGGAGACGAGATGTCAAGAGCGGGGGACGTTGCGGAGAACAAGATCACAGGCGAGCGGGTGGTCCGCGTCGGCACCGAGGACTCGGGTGGCGAGCTTCTGGTGGCGGAGGGCCTCTTGAGGCCCGGCGCGGCCGTCGCTGGCGAGCACGTGCACCCGAGCATAGACGAGTGGTTCACGGTGCTGGAGGGGAGGGTCGGCTTCCGGCTGGACGGGCACGAGTCCATAGCGCCCGCCTGAGAACGCCTGCACGTGCCGCCCGGGATGGCGCACGACTGGTGGAACGCGGGCGGCGAAGAGGCGCGGGTCATCGTCGCGGTCAGCCCCGCCGCCAGGTTCGAGGAGGCGATCTTGAACACCTTTGGCCTGGCCCGGGACGGCAAGACGAACGCCAGGGGATGCCGGACCTGCTGCAGGTGGCCCTCTTCGCCCGCGAGTTCGAGGACGTCCTGTACTTCACCAGCCCGCCGCGCCCGGTGCAGAAATTGCTGTTCGCCGTCCTCGCGCCACTGGCCCGGCTCCTCGGCTACAGGGGCAGCTACCCCGAGTATACGAACCAGCCGCCGTCCGAGAGGGTCGAGGTGGAGCCGTGGTCTGGGTGGGCCGCGCGGGGGTAGGGTCCGGTCCCGCCCCGACCGGGGCGGGACCGGACGCTCGGTTAGACTGTCGGCATGGATGCCACGGGGTCCGTCTCTGTCGGGGGTTCTGTTGAGGACGGGTCCCGCGCGGCGCTGGCGCGCGAGCCGCTCTTCTGGGCGGCCGCGGCGGCTTTTTCGGGGACCGTCGTGGGCATCTTCGGTACGGTCTGGCGGGCCTCCCTGGGTAACGCCTTCTACGTCGCCCCGGCGGCGCAGTTGCTCGCGCAGATACCAGGGTTCCTGGGGGAGGCGCTCGTCATGTCGTCGTCGCTCGGCGCTGTCTATCTGGCCTGGAACGTCCTCCGCAAGAGGGGGCGTCGCCTCGCCTTGCTTGGGGTGGCGCTGCTGGCGCTTCTGCTGCTGGCGGAGGCGGTGGGCGTCGCGGCCTCCGTCTACTGGAGCACGGGGGAGAGGTGGCAGGGCTACGGGACGTTCCCGTTCCCGAACCTCGAGACCGCGGCGTACTACGCAATCACGTTCCTCCCTTCCGTCGTGCTCGTGCCCTTCGCGGCGCTCGCCCTCGCGGCCCGCGAGAAGCGGCTCGGGGGCCTGCTCTTCGTGCTCTTCGTGCTCTCGTTGCCCTTCGGGGCGTTAGGGTTCTTGCTCTTTCCGCCGGCGCCGACCCCCATGATCGAGCCGACCACAGAGCTCGTGGCCTCGCTTCTCGGCTGGAACCCGTCGGGCGTGGGCCTCCTGGAGGCCCCGCTGTGGGCCCTGCTCGGCGTGATGTTCGCGCGCCGGGCCCGCGGTGGCGCGCACGGCGAGGCCTTTCGCGTGCGGGAGAAGGAGAACCTCGAGGCGGCCCGCCGGCTTTACGAGGAGGGCCTCGGCCGGGGCGATGCCTCCGTCCTGGACCACCTCGTCTCCGAGGACTTTCGCGACCTCAAGCGGGGCTCGCGCGGCAGGCTTGCCATGAGTCGGGTGTTCTCGGCCCTGCGGAAGAGCTACCCGGACCTCGCGGTCTCGATAGAGGGGCAGGAGGCCGAAGGCGACATCGTCAGGACGCGCCTGGTCATCTCCGGGACCGACAGGGGCGGCGTCCTCTGGTACCCGCCAACGGGCAGAGCCGTGACCTTTACCGCCGACTTCGTGGACCGGTTCTCTGGCGGGCGCCTGATCGAGCACTCCGGCGAGGCCGACACAGTGGATCTCCTGCGGCAGCTCGGCCTCGCCGACGAGAACGTCCGCCCGGCGCCCGGCGTCTAGCCCGCCGAAGGGCGCGCGGCGGCGGGATCTCTAGGGCAGCACCAGCACCGCGTCGCCTATGGGCCGTTCGCCGGTGGAGTCCGAAGGACGAGTGACGAGCCTCTGCTCCACCGTCATCCCGGTCGAGCCGCCGCCGTCGAGGTTGACGGCCTCGTCGGGGCCAAGCGCATCCATTATGCCGGCGCCCTCCTCGAAGCTGGCGCCGACGCTGTAGCCGGGGCGCCTGCCGTCCACGGCGACGAGGAGCAGGTCCCCGTCGGGTGTCGTACCGGCCAGCGTGCGCGGGTTGCGGCGCTCGCCGAAGCGGTAGTAGAACTCGGGGTTCTCGGGGTAGACGAAGCCCTCGTCGAAGGCCGTGATCTCCTCTTGCCCGTCCTCCAGGAGCCGTGGTCCGCCGTTGACGACGCCCGTCCCCGCGCCGATCTTCGCGCCCTCGCCGGAAACCTTCTCGGAGAACCGGATCTCCCGTCCTGGACGGGCGTGGGCGCGGAGCCAGTCGGCGCCCTCCCCGGTGCCGGAGAGGACGGAGCCGTCGGGCGGGATGGGGCCGCCGCGCCCCTCGCGCAGCGCCGTGACGCGGCCCGAGGCATCAAGGACGGCCTCCGCGCCCTCGCCGGGTTCGGTGGTCGCGCCGAAGATGGGCTCAAAGAGGATCAACTCCGAGGGATCCGTGCAGGTGAAGTCGTGCTTGGGCCTCTCCGTAGGTACGTCCCCGCCCTCGCCGCCGCAGCCCCGGATCAGGCCCGGCTTGCGGTTCTTGCCGTCCACGAGCCGCGTCGCCCCGTCGGAGGAGGCGGCCCCGATGGTGTCCGAGAGGGCCGCAACGTCCGCGCCCGCGCCGTCGCCCGGCGGCAGCACGAGGCTCGTGCGGCCGTCCACCGCCTCGCTCACGAGCTCCCCGTCGAGCACGGAGATGCCCGCGAGATCCCCCGGCGTGCCGTCGTTCGGGCCGATAACGAAATAGCCGCCGTTCACGGCCGCCAGTGCATCCGTGCGGGCCGAGATCGAGGTCAGGAGCTCCCGCTCGGGCACGACCTCAGTCGCGAGCTCGGGCCCGAGCTCGCCGTCGTAGCGGTCCGGGTCCACCCTAAGAACGTGGACTACCCACGGCCCCGTGGTCTTGCCGCCGTCTTCGCCGGTGTAGACCGTGCGCGCGCCGGCGTAGCCGTCGGCCGTCAGCTCCGCCCTGAGCGCGTCGGCCTCCGCCTGGGTGGCGAACCTCCCGACGCGGACCAGGTAGCCTGAAGGCCCGCGCGCCGGGTCGTCGGGGGCGCGGTCCGCCACCTTCTCGACGCGGGGCCTGTAGCCGTCAGCCCGGAGCCTGGCGGCGATCTCCTCAGCCGAGGCGCGGTCCCCTTTGAAGGCAACGTCGACCGTGTAGAAGTCCTGTCTCGACTCCGCGCCGCGCTCGATGCGCGTGTAGGTGACGCCCTGGGAGACCTGCTCGGTCGTGCGGGTCTCTTTCAGGCCCGGGTTGCCGAGCGGCAGCTCGTCCCCGTAGGCCGCCCCGTTCGGGGCGGCTTGCAGGGCAGAGGCAAGGAGGAGCGTGCCGACGATTAGCGAGACAAATACGCAGAGCAGGCCCTTGTGGAGCTTCATTTGATCCCCTTCCGCCTCACGGCGCGACGTTCTCCTGGACGATCTCCGGCTCGAAGGAGAAGACCTCCTCGTCGCGCGGATCGACCGTGGCGCGGACCCAGTGGACGTCAGGGCTGCCGAAGGTCTCGACCCGCGTGAAGTTGAGGGGACGCCTCTCGGAGATCACCGGCTTGTCTATCCTGAACATGTGGCTGTCGCCGTGGACGAGGACGACGGGCTTGCCGAAGGCGACGACCTCTTCCTCTAAGGCCCGCTTGAAGTCCGCGAAGCCTGAGGGCTGGGCGGTGTCCTCCTCGAATGGGTTCGCCTGCATCACGAGCATCACGGCCGGGCTGTCGTTCTTCCGCGCCTCGTCGAAGGTATCGGCGAGCCACTCCAGGTTGGCGGCGTTGCGGGCCCGATACTCCTCTTCGTCGCCGACGACCGAGCCGTCCGGGAGGGTGGTCGGGCGGTTGTTGTTCGAGCCGACGAGGTGGAGGGTGGCGAAGGTAACGCCCCCGCGCTCCCAGCGGGCGTTCTCGGGGTAGTCGTCGCTCTGGCGCTTGACCGGGATCTCCTTGCGGCCAAGCGACTCATCGTCGGAGAAGAAGACGCCGCGCAGGTAGGCCAGCCGGTTCAGCGGGTCGGCCTCCTCCGGCGTGGGGTTCGGCGGGCGGTGGCAGTCCGTCCACTCGTTGTCCCCCGGCGTGTAGACGAGCGGGTTCTTCGAGGCCTCGAACCGGCGCAGCTCCCTCTGGTACACGTCGTCCGTGCAGGCGGAGGAGCCGCTCTTTATGTCGCCGTCGTGGGCTATGAAGGCGAGCCTCTCCCGGTCGAGCTCGGCGAAGAGCCTCGCGGTCTGCTCCTCCTGGAGGGTGTTGTAGGGGATGTCCCCGATCAGGGCCACGTCGAAGGGCCCGCCCCGTCTCCGACGGTTTCGCCACGGCCGTCGCCGAGACCGCGGCGGCGAGCACCGCCACCACCAGGACCAACGACAGGCGGCTCTTGTTCACGCGCTTTGCCCTCCTTCGCCGCGGACGCGGCGATACCGATATCGCTGCCGGGTCAACTATAGGGAAGGGGAGGGCGCGTCAGGGAGAGGCTTTCGAACGTCTGGTTGCGGGTGGCCTGGCCCTCCGGCGCCACCTTGAACTTCTGGGGCACGGGCAGCTCCCCGAGCAGGTCGCCGTCGAGGTCGAAGCGGCGGATCGACGGCTCCGTCTCCGAGGAGGCGAGCAGGTCCCCCTTGCGCGTAAGGGTGAGGCCTTCGCCGTCGAAGTTGGATGCCGTGAACGGCCGGCCCGAAGCGTCCTTCAGGGTGGTTACGTCCAGGACCTCGGGCATCCCCAGGCGCTCCTTTACCGGGATTCGAAGCGTGTAGAAGCGGGCATCTGAGGTGGCGGCCGGGCCGTTGTCCACGAGGCTGTAGTAGACGCCCCGACGCTGATCGTACGTAAGGGCCGAGAGGCCGCCGACGCTCGTGCCCTCGAACGTCTGCTTGTTCGGCGCGTCGGAGAAGCCGAGGAAGTCGACGCCGGTCGCGC
Organism: Rubrobacter sp.; assembly: GCA_035264945.1. Lineage (GTDB taxonomy): Bacteria > Actinomycetota > Rubrobacteria > Rubrobacterales > Rubrobacteraceae > Rubrobacter_D. The sequence continues at coordinate 18,393 of DATFPF010000230.1, read as the reverse complement.
AGGTAGGCGCGTCGGATCTGGGCGGGGCCGCGGTCGCGGGCCCGCCGCCCGCGAGCGCCAGCACGCAGACCGCCAGGATGGTGGCGAGCAGCGTGACCAACGGCCGCGGCGGCTTTACCTCCGGTACCGGGTCGCAGGGCTGCCCTCTGGCGTGCGGCGCCCACAAGAAACTCGAGCCTCGAAGTCCTCACCAATGCCTCCCGCAGGTTGCCGGATACCCTCGACACAGCTTACGTATTCCAAGGGGCGAGCAGGTTTCAAGGAAGTAAACTTTGCGTAAAAGATGGAATACTTTCGGTTCGCCGCGCAAAGAGACGGCGCCCCCCTCGAGGGAGGCGCCGTGTTCTCACCGTCGGCTAGAGTTCGCCGGGATTAGTTGTCGTCTTCGTCACTGCCGTTGTCGTCCACGGGGTTGATGGAGACGAGCTGGTCGTTCGTGGTTCCCTGGCCCGAGTGCTGGCGGTCCACGAAGAGGGACTCGTCGGTGACGAGCGCCTCGCGGGGTGTACCCTCGGTGAACTTGCTCGTGCCTTCGAGGGCGAAGTAGATGCCCGTGGGCTCCGCGGCGCAGTCCTTCAAAGAGGCGAACCGCTCGACCTCGCTAGCCGGCTGATGGCGGCTGCCGTTCTCGCCGTCGTCATCCTGGGAACGCGGCGGTTTGGCGACCCAGATGTCCGCGCCGATCGGGTTGACCGGCGGGTCCTCGGTGATCGCCAGGTTGCCCTGGCTGTCGAGCGCGAGGTTGTCCGGGGAGTCGAACTCAGGCTCCGAGGCGTTGCCGGCGATCTTGCCGACGTAGGGGTAGGCGAAGGGGCGATCCTTGCTGGAGAGGTCGACCGCCGTTACGCCCTCCTCTGGGCCCTCGGTCATCGCCACGTACAGCGTATTGCCGCCGTTGTTCTTGTCGACGCCGGTGCTCTGGCCCGTCTCCACGTCCTCCGGGCGCTCGTACTCGTTGGCGCCCTTGCGCTCGGCCTCGGCGTCGGCGTCTATCTGGACCTGGGTGCGGTCGAGGTCGATCCAACGCCCCTCGCCGTAGCGGCGGTCGTTCGTCTGCAGCGCCTGGAGCTGGCCCTTGGAGAGGTCTCCCTTGCGGTCGGGTACGAAGCGGAAGATGGCGCCGGCCTGCCCGGCCGTCGTCTGGCCGCGGGTCTCGGAGATGCCGTAGTGGAAGCCGCGCTTGTCGAAGCGCATGCCCTCGTGGGACTTGGCGCCGAGCGCCGGGCGGGCCCTGATGCCGTCCTTTACCGTGTCGGCCGTACCGTCGCCCGGGGCGATCTTCTCCCGCGACGGGTCGAGCCTGGTTGGGTCATCCGGGTCCACGAAGAACTCGTAGACCAGCCCGCCCCTTGCCTGCGGCACCTGCGGGTCTGGCGCGCCCTGGCGGGAGGTCTCCTCGGCTGCGAGTATCGTCCCCCAGGGCGTCCAGACTATGCCGTCGAAGCGCTCCCAGTCTGCGCGCTCGGCGAGGACCTTTGCCTGACCGGTCTTGAGGTCGGTGACCGAGACCTGCGCCCCGCCTGGCGTGGTCTGCGGGTTCGAGCCTGACGGCGCCGCGGCGACCTCGTGGGTCCGGTAGACGTAGCGGCCGGCGTCTTTGCCGAACTCGTTTTGGGTGTTCATGTCCCACAGGTCTTCCGTGCCACCCTCGGGCTCCTCGGCCACGACCCGCTGGTCGTAACCCGTCGGTACCACGAACGGTTTGGCCTGCTTCCCGCCCGGCTCGCCCACGCACGGCGAGGATGCCGCCAGCGGCTCGAACCTCTCGTTCGGCGTGTAGTTCGCCTCCGTGTTCCTTGCCTCCACCGTCTGGCCCACGCTGGCCGCGCCCAGCGCCAGCGCCGTGGCGACGGCGACGCCCCCGGTGAATATCAACGACCGGCGGTAACGTGCCAGCCTCCCGCTCCACATGCCTTCCAACTTCCCTCCTCGACGAATCAGGGCATGCAATTGCCCTTGCTAACGACGGACGCAAGTATAGGGTCGGAGCCGGAACGCTAGGTTAATCGTCCGGAAACTTTGGGTTAAACGGGTGTGAAACCCGGGGCGGCGTTCCGGAGACCGGGGAGGCCGCGGGAGGGTCGACGTTGCTATCCGCCGGTGTTATCCGCCTCGCCGGCCCCGGCCGCCGATATGGTCGTCGAGAAAGGCGGCTATCTTCGGGTAGACGTCGAGGCGGTTCTTTAGCTTGGCGAGGCCGTGGCCCTCGTCTTCGTAGAGCAGGTACTCGACAGCGCCGCCGTTCTCGCGGACCTTCTCCACGATCTGCCCCGCCTCGCCCACGGGCACGCGCGGGTCGTTCTTGCCGTGGACGACCATGAGCGGGGCGGTTATGCGGTCGGCCTTGTGGATGGGGCTTATGGACCTGAGAAAGTCCCCGTCCTCTTCGAGGGAGCCGTACTCGGGCTCGCGCAGCGCCCTCCGGTACGAGCCGGTTTTCTCGAGGAAGGTGACGAGGTTGGCTATGCCGACGATGTCAACGCCCGCGTCCCACAGGTCGGGGTACTCGGTGAGCGCGGCGAGCACCATGAAACCCCCGTATGAGCCGCCCATGACGGCTATCCTCTCGTGCCCCCTCTCCCGCAGCCAGTACGCGGCGTGGGCCAGGTCCCTCACGGAGTCCATCCTTAGCCTTACGTCGTCGAGGTGGGTGTAGCGCTTGCCGTAGCCGGTCGAGCCGCGCACGTTCGGGAGCAGGACCGCGTGGCCCAGGCCCAGCAGGTACTGGGTAACGGGCGCGAAGGTTGGGCGCGACTGGCCCTCCGGCCCGCCGTGGACGTTCACTACCACGGGTGCTCTGGGATCTTCGGGCTCGTAGAAGACGGCGGGTACCTCGAGACCGTCGAAGCTAGGGTAGCGGACCATCTTCGGTTCCCTGAAGCTTTTCGGGGGGATACCGGCCGTCGAGGAGCGGGTAAGACGCCGCGCCTCGCCGTCTGGGAGGCGCATGGTCCAGACGTCGGGGTTGCGCGCGGGGCCGACGAGCGTGAAGGCGAGTTGCCCGCCGTCCGGCGAGAACGCGAGGCCGCCGACGATGCCGCGGGGCACCTCGGGGTCCGGCATGCGCCCGCCGCGGCCGTTGAAGAGCAGGAGGTCGGAGTAGCCGCCCACGTTGCGGGTCGCGGCGAGGAGGCGCCCGTCCCTGGAGAGCTCGACCTCCTCGACGTCGTGGTCGTCGGGGGTGAGGTACTCGATCTCCAGCGTGCCGAGGTCCAGGCGGGCGAGCCTTACGAAGTCGCCGTCGCGGTCGGTTGCGAGGTAGAGGTGCCCGCCGTCAGGCGTGACGTTCGGGGAGCGGAAGCGGGCCTCCCCCTCGTGCGGGGTGAGCAGGGTGGCCTCGCCGGTCTGGAGGTCGAGCCTGAAGAGGTCGTTGTCCGTGTTGGAGCGGTGGCGGGCGACGATCAGGAACGAGCCGTCCGGGCCCCAGCCGGAGACTGTGTGGTAGCCGGAGGTCTCCCAGACGGTCTCGGGTTCCCCGTCCGGCAGGCCCTGGACGAACACGTCGAAGTCCGTACCGTTGCGGCGCGTGGCGGTGAAGGCGACGCGCGTACCGTCGGGGGAGAAACCGCCAGAGTAGTGGATGGCCTCGGGGTCCCTGGTAAGGTCCCTCTCCCCGTCCGGCCCGAGCAAGAAGAGCTGGGAGCGCTCGTTGCCACCGGCGTCCATGCCGAAGAGGACCTCGTCCCCCGTAGGGGAGTGTTCTGCGCCGGAGACGCGTTCCTCGTGGAAGGTGAGCTGCTCGGGCCAGCCGCCCCCAGCCTGTACCTCCCACGCCTGCGGGACGCCCGTGATCTCCGTCAGGAAAGACACCCTCAGGCCGTCGGCGGACCAGCTCGCGCCCCACGCGCCCCTGATCTTCAGATAACGGGCGAACTCGTAGACCAAAACGCTCCCTCCTCCGGGTTCCGGCGAGGGGAGATTAAAGCACACGGGGAAGCTACCTCGACCGCAAACGGACCCACCCGAGTGGCCCCGCCACCCCGCAATGGTAACCACGGGAGCAGAACCGACCCCGCGGGCTTATTGCCATAGTTGCTAGCGCTCCGCGGGGAGCGCGGGAAAGGAGACGCGGCGTAGAAGGCGCTCGACTGTCAGTGCGGCAAGCACCTCGAGGCCGGCAACGACGAGGAGCTTTACGGGCAGGCCCGCGAACACGTTGACCGGGACCACCCCGAGATGTGGCCCGGCGACGAGCAGGTTTTGGGGATAGTGGCCGAAGGCGCTTGCGACACGTAGGGAAGGTCAGGGACACCGCGCCCGCGGCTATACTTCGAGTACCTACGAAGAGGGGAGCGTTTCTTTGGTGTTGAGGCGCCTGCGCGCAATCTTCGGCGGCGAGGCGAGGCCCGCGGAATCGACCGGGCCGCTCTACGGACTCGACCCGGAGGAGCGGGAGAGGATCGGGACGGACAGGGACCCGCTGAAGGACTTCGAGGCGGCCATGCGACGCAACGAGGCTGCCGAGCGCGCGGAGCAGAGCGGCGACCCCCGGCGCGCCATAGACCTCTACGAGGAGAGCGTCGCCGAAGGCTTCGTCGGCGTCCACCCATACGAGAGGCTCGCATCCCTCCACGAGCGCCGCCGCGACCCGGCGTCGGCCCTTCGGGTCTGCGAGGCCTACCTCCGCCTCGCCGCCTCCGGCACCATGCCCCGCGGCGCCCAACGCCGCGCCGACCGCAAAGTTCCGGAGATCGAAGCCCGCGCCGAACGCTACCGGCGCAAGATCTAACCCGGTACGAAGGGCCTCCCCGAAGGCCCCGCCGCTCCGGCGCCCCCCGTCCCAAAACCCCCCGTTCCGCAAGCCATCCCCAAAACCACAACATGTTGTGCTCGTTTCCGCGTATGTAACGCGTAGCGGTATGTAACCCATTCACAAAATCAGATAAGAAACGATTTGTGCTAGCTTGTAACTCTGACATTAGCTAGTAGGGTCTTGGGCTTGTTGTGCAAGCAATTTGGAGGGGGACTCTTGAAGTCTTTCCTAAAGACGATGATGGTGGCCGGCGTGATGATGGTCTCGCTGGTTGCCCTGCAGGATAGCGCCTCGGCGGACACGCAGTTGGCGAGCTGGTACGGACCTGGCCTCGAGGGCAACCTCACCGCGAGCGGCGAGGTCTTCAGCCCGTACACCGATTACACGGCCGCCTCGCTGCAGTACCCGTTCGGGACCGAGCTGCTCGTGAGCTACGGTGGGTACTCCACCGTCGTCGTGGTCAACGACCGCGGGCCGTACGTGGGGGGTCGGGAGCTCGACCTGTCCGCGGCGGCGGCCGAGGAGATCGGCCTTACCTACACCGGCACGGACTACGTGGACGTGCAGGTCATCGGGTAGCGCCTCGAACCATCCGAGGTTCCAGTGAGGGCGCGGCGGGGATGCCGCGCCCTCACTCTTTTTCCGGACCCCTCCTCGTGTCCTGCAGGGCCGAAGGAGGGGCCCTTCGCTTTGCCCCCGTCCGCCCCGGGGCCCGCGGGGCGTTGGCCGCGGGGCTCGGGTCGGGCATATAATTCGGGGTCGAAGGCAGTGGGGCCGAAGGGGTGAGGGACGGTTGGAAGAAGGTTTGCAGGGGGTCAGGTTCTTCGAGTTCCTGACCGAGGAGGAGAGGGAGGAGTTCGCCGAGGCCTCCGAGCCCGTGTCCTTCCTGGCGGGGGAGACCATCATCGAGGAGGGCGCGGAGCCGGGGAGCCTGTACGTGCTCACGTCTGGGAGGGTTGAGGTCAGGAAGAGGCTCGCCGGCGGCAGGGACCGGCTGCTCGCGGAGATAGAGGCGGCCGGCGAGCCGACGGTCGTGGGGGAGAGGGGCCTGCTCGGGGAGAGCGGGGCGTCCGCGACCGTGACGGCGGCCGGCGAGGTCGGGGGCATAAAGATCCCGCGCGAGACCTTCCGGCGCATGATCTCCGAGGGACGCCCGGCGGCCTTCAAGCTCTCGTACCGCATCGCCCGCACGCTGGCGAGGAGGCTGACGCGCCTGGACGAGGAGGTCGTCGAGGCAATAAGGGAGCTCGAGAGGCGGGGGGAGACCGACGTCGAGGCCTTCCGCGACAGGCTCATAACCGACTGGTCCGTCTAGAGGAGGGCATGGGGATGCAGGGAACGCCAGGGCGAACGCCAAGGCGAACGCCGGACCTCGGGTCGGTGCCGGTCTTCCGGCACCTGGACGCGGAGGAGAGGGCCGAGCTCCAGGGCTTGATGGAGCCGGCCTACTTCGACGCGGGCCAGGCCATCTTCAGGGAGGGCGGGCCGGAGGAGAGGCTCTACGTAGTGACCGCGGGCACCGTCGAGGTCCACAAGCGGGTGCTCCGCGGGCGCCGCCAGCACCTGGCCACCGTGGGGGCGCCGACCGTTGTCGGGGAGATGGGGCTCCTTACCGAACCCCGGGCCGCCGCCACCGTCGAGGCCGTCACCCCCGTCGAGGCCCACGGCATAGACAGGGACAGGCTGCTGGAGATGTTGGACCACGACTCCCCCGCAGCCTGCAAGCTCGTGTACGAGATCGGCCGCACCCTCGCGGAACGCATGGCGAAGACCGACCAGACGGTCGCAGAGGTAATAGCGCGCCTCGAAGACGCAAGGCCCGGGTCCGGCGACGTTGACGTCTTCCGCGACCAGCTCGTGCGCGACTGGAGTTTTTAGGCGCGAAGCGGGCTCTGGCAAGCCGGCGAAGCCGGCGGGCTACTCTTGCAGCTTCTCCACGGCCCTGACGAGGTCGCCCATGCTCTTGCGGCGGACGAGGCGGGTGCCCTTGTAGAGGAACGGGTTCAGGCGCCAGCGGCTCTCGTAGGCGGCGCCCGAGAGGTCCTTGTAGCGCACGATCACTGTGATGCCGCCGCCGAGGTTCCGCGCCTCGAGGAAGGGGATCAGGGCGTTCAGGTCGTCCCAGTAGCAGCTGAGCTCGCCGTGCGGGGGCAGGAAGTCGAGCCCGTTCTTGAAGTACGGCAGGTCGGAGATGACGAAGCCGCCGGAGTTCTCCAGCGGCGCCGAGAACTCGAAGGTTATGTCCCTGGCCGGCCCCCCGCTGACGTTGCGTATCGCCACGTCGAGCTCGGGTAGGTCGTCGTAGTCCTCCTGCACGATGACCAGCGGCCGGCCCATCGCCGTGCGCTGCTCCCGCATCTCGCCGAGCGTCTGCTGGCTGACGCGCCACGTGAAGTAGTAGCCAGCCGCGAGCACGACCACGAAGAGCGTGTTGGTCACCGAGGTGACGACCTGGGCCAACGTCGCGACGTCCACGCCCGCACACTAGCGAAAGCACGCGCAACTAACAACCGGCCCGCGCCCAGGCTGACCTGAAGCCTAGAACCTGAAGCCTAGAACCCTGGCACCGGCACCTCGTCGAACATCTCCTTGTCTGCCCCGCAGTCGGGGCACTTCTCGGGGGGAGGCTCGCCCTCGACGCGGTAGCCGCAGTTCGTGCAGGCCCAGTTGATCTTCTCCGCCTCGCCCTCCGGTTCGCTCGGCCAGTCGGTCATCGGCTCTCTCCTCTCTTCGCGTGCGGGCATACGTACCCGCAGCGGGGGACGATTATTGCGCCGGTGCTAGACTCTCCGCTCCACCGAGTCGATCCGGGAGGCCCCCGAGCTTTGCAGAAGGACCCATCATCCGCGCGCGAGCCCGCCAAGCGGTCGCGGGGCATACCCCCGACGGGCCTGGTGCTGCTCTCTATAGGGTCCGTGCAGTTCGGGGCCGCCATCGCCAAGGGGCTCTTCGACTCCGTGGGCCCCGGCGGGACGGTGCTGGTCAGGATCTTGCTGTCCACGCTGATCCTGATGGTCCTGTGGCGCCCTAAGCTGGGCGGCTACGCCAGGGGCGACTACGGGCTCGCCGTAGTCTTCGGGCTCGCGCTGGCCGCGATGAACCTCTCGCTCTACCTGGCCATCGACCGGATACCGCTCGGCGTGGCCGTGACGCTCGAGTTCGTCGGGCCTCTCGGCGTCGCCGTCGCCGGATCTAGGCGCCTCCTGGACGGGCTCTGGGCCGTCCTCGCCGCCGCGGGCGTGCTCCTGCTGGCGCCCCTGGACGTCCTGGGGACGACGAACCTGGATCCCATAGGGGTGATGTTCGCGCTGCTCGCCGGGGCGTTCTGGGCCTCCTACATCCTGCTCAGCGCCAGGGTGGGGGGCGCATTCCCGGGAGGGACGGGGCTCGTCATCTCGCTGTGCGTCGGCACGGTGGTCCTCCTGCCCGTCGGGATAACGAGCGCCGGCTTCGCCCTGCTCGACCCGAAGCTCCTGCTCCTGGGCCTCGGCGTCGCGGTCCTCTCCTCGGCCGTGCCCTACTCGCTGGAGCTCTCGGCCCTAAGGACCCTCCCGACCCGCGTCTTCGGCGTCCTGATGAGCCTGGAGCCCGCCGTCGCCGCCCTGGTGGGCTTCCTGATCCTCGGCGAGCTCCTTGACCGGCGCGCCGTCGCCGCCATGCTGCTCGTCACCACGGCCGCCGCCGGCGCCTCGCTCTTCGGCGGGCGCAAAGATACCGGATAGGAGGAGAGATGGTTACCGGAAGGGACCTGATCGCGACCGGCTGGCCAGAAGGCCCGGCCGTTGGCCTCGCCCTCGCCGCCGCCGAAAAGCTCCGCGCGGCCGGCCTGGACGAGGACTCCGTACGTCGCGAGCTGGAGAAGACCCGCGCCGCCCCGGACGCGCCGCCGGACCCGGCCCTCGAACCCGTCGCCCGCGAGCTCAGGAGGCTCCGGGGGGATGCCGAGGGCGGGGCCTCCGAGCACGCCTTGCGGGACGAGCCGCGGCCATACGGCGTCTGGGGCCCCGACCTCATCGAGCCCGGGGCCACCGCCCAGATGGAGAACGCCATGCGCCTCCCCGTCTCCGTCGGAGGCGCCCTCATGCCCGACGCCCACCTCGGCTACGGCCTCCCCGTAGGCGGCGTCCTCGCCACCGAAGGCGTCGTCATCCCCTGGGCCGTCGGGGTGGACATAGCATGTCGTATGCGTCTGTCCGTATACGACGTGTCGCTGGATCTCCTCGAGGACCGGAGGGAGGACCTCACCGAAGCGCTGCTCCGCAACACAAACTTCGGGGCAGGCTCGAAGTATAAGGAGGGGCGCCGTCCCGAGCACGAGGTCCTCGACGACCCCGCGTGGGAGGCTACGGCGTTCCTGCGGGGCCTGAAGGACACGGGACAGGCGCAGCTCGGCACCTCCGGGTCGGGGAACCACTTCGCGGAGTGGGGCGTCTTCGAGGCGCTGGAGGCGGCCGACGGCGAGGACGGGGAGGCGTTCGTGCCGGGCCGGAGGTATCTTGCGCTGCTCTCGCACTCTGGGAGCCGGGGGGTGGGGTTCAAGATCGCCAACCGCTACTCGAAAACGGCCAAGGACAAGCATCCCGAGCTCGACAAGAGCGTCGCCGACCTCGCCTGGCTCGACCTTACGAGCGAGGAAGGTGAGGAGTACTGGCTCTCCATGCAGCTCGCCGGGCGGTTCGCCTCCGCCAACCACGCCGTCATCCACGACAAGGTCTCCCGCGCCCTCGGCGAGGAGGTGCTGACGAAGGTGGAGAACCACCACAATTTTCTCTGGAAGGAGGAGTGGGACGGCAGGGAGGTGCTGGTCCACCGCAAGGGGGCGACGCCGGCGGGGCGGGGGGTCATGGGTGTGATCCCGGGCTCCATGGGCGACCCCGGGTACGTAGTGCGCGGCAGGGGAGACGAGCGCTCGATAAACTCCGCCGCCCACGGCGCCGGCAGGCGCATGAGCCGCACCCAGGCCTTCAGGACCCTCTCCGAGGAGCGCTGGAGGGGGTACCTTGCGGAGCGCGGCATCACCCTCATCGGCGGCTCTCTGGACGAGGCGCCCGAGGCCTACAAGGACGTCGAGGCCGTCGTCTCGCTTCAGGGAGACCTCGTGGACCTCGTGGGCAAGTTCACGCCGAAGATCGTGCGTATGGACGCAGGCAGTGGGCCGCGCAGAAAGAAGCGGAAGTAGACCGCGGCCCGCGCCTGGGGTTCGCCGGGGAGGAGATAGGGGGGAGGGAACGCGCGTCGTGAGGCTCCGGCTGCTCGTGCTGGCCCTGGGGACGTTCGCGATCGGGACGGGGAGCTTCGTCTTCGCGGGGCTGCTGGAGGGGGTCGCGGGGGACCTCTCCGTCTCCGTGGGGACGGCGGGGAACCTGGTTACCGTCTTCGCGGTGACCTACGCCGTGGTCTCGCCGGTGCTCGTCACCCTGACGGGCGGCGTGGCGCCGCGCAGGGTCCTCTTCGCCGCCATGGCGGTGTTCGCGCTGGCCAACGCGGCGGCGGTGTTCGCGCCGACCTTCGGGCTCCTGCTCGCCTGCCGGGTGCTCGCCGCGTGCGGGGCCGCGGTCTTCACCCCGACGGCGATGGCCGTGGCGGCAAACTTGGCCCCGCCGGGGGAGCGGGGACGGTCGATCTCGACGATAACCGGGGGGCTCACCGTGTCGTTCGTGGTAGGGATACCCCTGGGCTCGGTCATCGGCACCTACTCGGGCTGGCGGATGACCTTCGTTATGGTGGCGGCCCTCGGCTTCGTCGCCATGCTTGGCATCAGGTCGCTCCCGGCCGTCGAGGCGCCGCCGGTGGTCGGCCTCAGGGAGCGCGTGGACGCCCTGGGCCAGCCAGCGGTCCTCGCGGCCCTCGGCCTGACGACGCTAGGGCTCATGGGCGGGTTCGTCGTGTTCACCTACGTGAGCCCGCTCCTCGCCGAGATCACCGGCTACGGCGGCGGCGGCGTGAGCGGCCTGCTGTTCCTGTTCGGGGTAGCGGCCTTCCTCGGGAACTGGCTCGGGGGCTACGGGGCGGACCACGTTGCCTACGTCCGCCTCATGGCCGCCATCCTTGCCCTGCTCTCCCTCTCCCTGCTCGGCTTCTCGCTTCTCGTCGCCCTCTCCGGCACGGCCCTCGCCGTCCCCGGTACCCTGACGGCGCTGACGCTGTGGGGTGTGGCGGGCTTCGCCCTGAACCCCCTCCAGCAGTACCGCGTCTCAGGACTCGCGCCCCGCACCCGCAACGTCGCCCTCTCCCTGAACGCCTCAGCCATCTACCTAGGCCAGGGCGCCGGCGCGGGCCTCGGCGCCCTGGTCCTCGGCCACGGCTCGCTCCAGACGCTCGGGTGGACAGGCTCACTCTGCGCCCTCGCCGCCCTAGCTCTGCTCCTGCTCACCGCCAGGGCGAAGGAACCTGAAGTGGTGTCAGAAGGCCGGGGGCGATAGGCGGGAGGTCGGTACCCGTGCCGACGACCCCGAATCGTGTAAGCCCTATCCGTCTACTGGCAACTCCACGACCATGAGCGGCAGCACGCGCTCGCGGCCTTCCATCTCGTAGACGTTCTCGCCCGTTCGCCTCGCGCCCATCCTCCGGTAGAATCCTTCCGCGTTGGGGTCGGACTCTATGACGACCGACCTCGCGCCAAGCCCCGCCGCGCGGCGCATCGCGTGCTCGAAAAGCGTCCGTCCGAGGCCCGCCCCGATCCAGTCCGGCAGCACCCACAGATGCTCGAGGTCCAACGCGCTGCCCTCACCGACGAGGGCGTAGAAGCCGACGGCCTCACCGCCGCAGACCGCCGCGTAGACCTCGTTGTCCCGAACAAACCCGGGCGAGACCTCGAGACCCTCCCGCCAAAGCTCCATCCAGCGACTCGGGTACCCCCAGTGTCCTTTCGCGGCAAAGGCTATCCGGCCCAACTCCCCGGCGTCCCCTGGTCCCGCCCGCCGCACCTCCATCCCACCAAAAGAACTGACAGCTGAAGGCTTATAGCTGATAGTTACAACCTACTTCGTCCACTCCCGCGAGACGGTGACCTCCACCTCGACCGGCACCTTCTCCAGGATGCGCTCCCCCGCCCTCGTCATCGCGCCGCGCATCTTCTCGGAGACCTCGGCTGCGAGGTCCTCCCTGCACTCGACGACGAACTCGTCGTGGATGGAGTTGACGAGGCGGGCGTCCATGCCGTGCAGGTCCCTGCGGATGTACGCGAGGGCTAGCTTGGCTATGTCGGCGCTCGAGCCCTGGATCGGGTAGTTCATCGCCTCCCGGCGCATCGCGCCCCGATCGTCCTCGACGGGGTCGTTGCCGAACTTGCGCACCCGACCGGCGAGGGTCCTAAGCGTCCTGTCCCTGGTCGCCCGGTTGGCGGTCCTCTGCAGGAAGCGCTGGACCTTGGGGTAGTTGGCGAAGTACTCGTCAATGAGCTGGCGGCCGCGGGCCTCGTCGGTGCCGAGCTGGGCCGAGAGGCTCTTCGCGCCCCGGCCGTACATCAGGCCGAAGTTTATGCGCTTGGCGTCAGAGCGCTGGTCCTTCGTGACATCCTCCATGGGCACCCCGTACATCGTCGCCGCCGTCAGGCTGTGAAGGTCCTCGCCCTTCTGAAAGGCGTCCACGAAGGCAGGGTCGCCGGAGACCTCGGCGAGGATCCTTAGCTCTATCTGGGAGTAGTCCGCTATGACGAGGGTGTGGCCCTCCTCGGCGACGAAGCAGCGGCGGAACTCGTCCTCGTGCGGGATCTGCTGGATATTGGGATTCGCGCACGCGAGACGCCCGGTGGGTACCCGGCACTGCAGAAAGCTCGCGTGGATGCGCCCCGTCTTCGGGTGGATGAACTTCGGGTAGGTCTCAAGGTAGGTGCCTAGCTTCTTCTGGAGCTCGCGGTAGCGGAGAAGGTCCCTGGCGGCAGGGTGGTCGACCTTGAGGAGCGTCCAGACCTTCGTGTCGGCGAGCTCTATGCCGATGGAGCGGAAGGCGTCCGTGATCTGCTGCGGGCTGTTCAGGTTCAGCCGGGGACCCAAGCCCTCCAGCGGCAGCACGCCCTCTGGCTCGGGAAAGTGCGCCTCCAGGGCGAGGGCCGCCTCGTCCCGTCGCACCCTCACGGTCTTCTCCAGCTCCTTCCACCGCGCCACGTCGAGCTTGACCCCGGCGAGCTCCATCTCCGCTATCGCGCCCACCGCCGCGAACTCTATCTTCGAGACCCGCACGAGCTCCTCGGCCTCCAGCGCCTCCAGGAGCTTCTCGCGCAGCGGGAGCAGCACGGCCGCGTCGCGCGCAGCGTACTCCAGTTGCCTCCCCGTGAGCTCCCCCGACCAGTCGCTCCGCTGCTCGGACTTGTCCGGTGACTCCTCCAGGTAGCGCTCCGCCACCGCGTCCAGCCCGTACGCGGCCCCCTGCCGGCCGCCGTCCAATAGCTGCGCCGCGAGCATCGTGTCGAAGACGGGTTCTGCGGAGATGCCGTGCAGCTCTTTCAGGAAGGCGTAGTCGAACTTCGCGTTGTGAAAAATCTTGGCCGGGCCGCCCTCCAGCACCTCCTTGAGGGGGGATATGTCCCCTACCTCGAAGAGGTCTATGACGAAGGTCTGGCCGGGGATTGCCAGCTGGAGGAGGCGTGCCCTGCCGTCCCGCGGGGAGAGGCTCGTGGTCTCGGTGTCGGCGCCGACGGCCTCGGCCGCTTCGAGGGCCGAGGCGATACCGGGCAGTTCCTCCGGGTCGGTGACGAGGGTGTAGTCCGTTGCAGTTTCCTCCATCGTGCGATTCTAGCAGGGAGCACATGAGCGGTATCACAAGATTCTCCACTTTGTAGGGTAGACTCTCTTGCGATGGGAGGTTCGTTCAGGATAGGCAGGGTCTTCGGCATAGACGTGAAGGTCCACTGGACCTTCTTCCTGCTGCTTGCCTTCTTCTTCTACCTGGGGCTCAACAACGGGGGGAGCGTAGCGGCGGCCCTAACCGCCTCTGTCGTCATCGTGGCGCTGTTCTTCTGCGTTCTGCTCCACGAGTTCGGGCACTCGCTCGTAGCCCAGAGGTTCGGCATAGAGGTCCCAGACATAACGCTGCTCCCCATAGGCGGGCTGGCGCGGCTCAAGTCGCTGCCCGAGAACCCGTGGGACGAGGTAAAGATAGCGGTGGCAGGCCCGCTGGTGAACGTTGCGCTCGCGCCCCTCTTCTTCGCCGCCGCGGCCCTGCTCGGGGCTGACCTGCTCAGGCCGACGAACGTGCTCGAGGGGGGCGCCACCGTGGGGCAGATACTTGCATACCTCGGGATCATGAACCTGGCGCTCGCCGTCTTCAACCTGATACCGGCCTTCCCGATGGACGGCGGGCGCATCCTGCGCGGCCTGCTCGCCACCAGGTTGGGCGCCGTGAGGTCCACGGACATAGCCTCGACCGTTGGCCAGGTCTTCGCCGTCGGGTTCTTTATCCTGGCCTTCGTCACCAACAGCTTCACGCTCGCCCTCGTCGCCGTCTTCGTCTTTTTCGGGGCGAGCGGCGAGGCCGGGTTCGTGCGCCAAAGGGAGATGATGCGCGGCCTCACGGTCTCGGACGTGATGGGCACCAAGCGCCGCACGGAGACCGTGACGCCATACCACAACTTCGGGCAGGTCTTCGACGCCGTCCTCCACGGCTACCAGGAGGACTTCCCGGTCGTGGACGAGGAGGGCCGGCTGGTGGGCATCCTGACGCGCGGGGAGATCATGGCCGCAGCCCACTCTCCTGACCAGTTCTCGAGCGTCCGCGACCTGATGAGGACGGAGTACCCGACCGTCTCCCCCGACGCCGACCTCTTCACCGACGGCAACCGCATCCTGCAGGAGAGCGGCCTCCGCGCCGTCCCCGTAGTGAAGGACGGCGACCTCGTCGGCATGCTTACGACCGACGACATCGGCCAGGCCGCCCTCCTGCGCGACCGGCGCAAGCTCGCCCAGTAGGGGTTCCGGGCATCGGGTTTCAGGCGCCAGGCTCGGGGTCTTGAGGGAGGACGGCAACTTGCGCGTTGTCTCCCTGCTCCCGAGCGCCACCGAGATGGTCCATTTTGCCGGCGCCGCGGAATCCCTCGTCGGCGTTACCCACGAGTGCGATTATCCGGCCGGCGTCGAGGGGCTGCCGAAGCTGACGAACTCCAGGATAGACCCGGCCCTCTCGGGCGCGGAGATAGACGCCGCGGTGAACCGCCTCGTCACCGACGACGAGAGCCTCTACGCCCTGGACGCCGACCTCCTCGAGAGCCTCGCCCCCGACCTCATCATCACCCAGGGCCTCTGCGAGGTCTGCGCGGTCTCGACGGGGCTCGTGGAAGAGGCCGTCTCCGGGCTGCGGAACAGACCGGAGTTGCTGGTGCTCAACCCCGCCTCCCTGGAGGACGTCCTGGAGGACTCCGTCAGGATCGGGGACGCGCTGGGATGCGGTGAGAGAGCAAGAGAAAACGTCGCCCTCCTGCGGAACCGTCTCGATGCTATCGAAAGCGCCGTGGACGGCCTCGCGCGGCCGCGCGTCGGGTGCATCGAGTGGCTCGACCCGCCGTTCTCCGCAGGCCACTGGGTCCCCGAGATGGTGCGGCTCGCCGGCGGGCGGGAGCTCTTCGCCGGCCCTGGCGAGCGGTCCGTCAGGCTAGACTGGGAGACCGTCTTCGAGGCCGCGCCCGAGGTGCTCGTGCTCATGCCCTGCGGCTTCGACGCGGCGCGGGCGGCAGAGGAGGCGAAGGAGCTTCCGAACCTGCCCGGATGGCGGGACCTTCCGGCCGTGAAGAACGGTCGCGTGTGGGTCGTGGACGCCAACTCGTACTTCTCGCGGCCCGCGCCCCGGCTGGTGGATGGCGTGGAGATCCTGTCTCGCATCCTCCATCCGGGGGTGTTCCCGGGTGGGCCGGAGAGGAACGCCGCCTCGCCTCTCTCGCCGTCATTCGCGTAACCGGTCGCGACGGGGGCTCCCATTCGCTAGACTCTGTTCGATGAAGCCGCTGGTCGAAGAGGTGGACGCGCTCGTCGCGCGGGTCGGGACGCACCCCGTCTGGGGCTACGGCCACTGCGTGCGGGTCCACGCCCTTTCGGAGGAGTTGGCCCGCGCGGAGGGTATCTCCTACGACGCGGAGATCCTGCGCGTCGCGGCGCTCCTGCACGACGTCGGGCTGTACAAGGCGTACGCGAGGCGCGAGCCGGCGGACCACGCGAAGCGCTCGGCCCTGGTCGCCGGGCGCATCCTCAACGACGCGGACTTCCCGCCGCAGGCCACGAGGGCCGTGATCGAGGCCATAGAGGCCCACCCGCCAGGCTACCCGCCGGGCGCGGGCGCCGAGGCGACACTCCTCAAGGACGCCGTAGCCCTCGACTACTTAGGCGTCGTCGGCCTCTCTCGCGTGCTCGCCATGGTAGGCACCGAGGACGACGTGGCCGACATAAGGGCCGCCGTCTGGCACGCTGAGAGCCTCAGGCGCCAGATCCCAGACCTCCTCGTCCTCGAGACCAGCAAGGACATAGCCCACCGCCGCGGCCACGAAACCGACCGGTTCATGGAGGACCTGAGGGACGCCACGGTCGGCCTGAAGCTTCTTTAGACAGGAAGGTCCACCCTGCTGTTTTCAAGCTTCCCGCGCCCGCGGTGACGGACTGCCGAGAAGGGGTGTTCCGAAACTGTTTGGAAATTCTCAGGCGCGTGTCAACCTTTTCACCATCAGCCGGATCATCGCCGCGTAGACGAACGTCTCCGCGCTGGCGCACAGCCTCTCGCAGTCCTTGCTCATCCTTCTGTTCTGGCCCAGCCACGCGA
Organism: Rubrobacter sp.; assembly: GCA_035264945.1. Lineage (GTDB taxonomy): Bacteria > Actinomycetota > Rubrobacteria > Rubrobacterales > Rubrobacteraceae > Rubrobacter_D. The sequence goes on along the minus strand of DATFPF010000230.1, from coordinate 1,901 downwards.
AGGCCCGCTCCACCACCCATCGACGGGGCAAAGCCACGTACCCTCGCGGCGGCATGAGCCTCTTCCAGTCCACCTCCTTGCCCTCCGCCTTGGCCCACTCCTCGGCCCACCTCTTGGCCACCTTCTCCGGGACGGGCTTGGGCGGCTTGCGCACGACCTCCACGCTCAAGCCCATGCCCTCCTCGGCCCACCGCTTGCCCCTGCCCTGGTAGCCGGCGTCCAGCCACAGGTGAGAAAGGCGCGAGAGTCCGCCCTGCGCCGATTCCAGTAGCAGCTTCAGGCCGTCCTGGTCGGGCACCTTCGCGCTGTGGACCTTTGCTTTAAGGACCAACCCTTCGGTGTCCACCAGCAGGTGCCGCTTCCTGCCCCGGATCTTCTTGTTGCCGTCGTAGCCCCTCTGTTCTCCGCCCACCCCGGTGGTCTTGGTCGTCTGGGAGTCGGCGATACCCGCGCTCGGGAGCGGGTTCCTACCCGAGCGGCTGCGCAGCCGCTCGCGTAACGCGGCGTTTAGCCGTTCGAAGGTCCCGACCGCGCGCCACCTCCCGAACCACCAGTAGACGGTCTCCCAGGGCGGGGAGTCCTTGGGCAGTAGCCTCCAAGGGCAGCCGCTCTTGGGCACGTAGAAGACGGCGTTAAGAATCTCGCGAATGCCGTGGGTTCTCGGTCGCCCTCGCTTGTTGGGACCCGGGATATGGGGCTCCAGACGCTCCCACTCGCCATCGGATAGATCGCTCGAATAGCACTTTTCCATGCTCGGGAGCGTACGTTATCGGCCCACCCGATCGCTTTCCCAAACAGTTTCTCCACGCACTCGGGTGTATAAAGCGTCGAGACAGCCTTAGGGGCGCCCCTACGGGGGCGCCCCTAAGGCTGTATTGGAAGCGTACCTCCTTGGTCTAAAAGATGGCTACGAACCCGTCCACGTCCACCCTCGTGCCGGTCGAGGCAGGGTTCCTGGTACCCAGGACCTGGACCGTGACCGTGTGCTCGGTGCCGCCCGCCAGGTTGTTGGCGGCGAAGGCGACCCTAGCCGGCTTGAGGGTCGGGCTGTAGAGGTCGACCGTCTGGGCCGGCCCGCCGTCGACGGTGACCGAGGCGAGGCCGCGGTTCGGGCCGAGCGTGGAGAGCCAGGCGAAGTTGCCGTTGGTCGTGAACGTGATCTTGTTCAGCTGCGCCTTGTCCTTCGCGGTGCTGGAGTGGCGCACCGTCCCGCCGTAGGACCCCGCGACGTTCTCGGTGGTCCACTTGCCGTTGAAGCCGATCCTCGCGAGGAAGCCCGAGTTGACGGCGCCCTCGTCGACGGGCAGCAGCGTAAACGTCGGCCCGGCGGCCCAGGTGCTGCAGGCCGGTCCGGCGCAGGCGCGCACCCGGAACTGGTACTTGTTGGGCGCGGTGAGCGTCCCCATCGCCAGGTTCAACTTGGCGGCGGTCGTGGTGCCGGACTGACTACCCGCGGGCACGTCGGCGAACTGGCCGCCGTTGACGGACTGCTGCACCTGGTACGAAGTCACCCCGTTGCTGGGCGAGGCGTTCCAGTTGAGGGTCACGGGCAGCGTGCTGGTGGCAAGCGGCGCCTTGACTCCGATCTGGTCGAACGAGCTCAGGTTCTGGACCGGGCTAGAGGGCGCGGCCGGGGGGATGACGACGTCGTAGTTGAAGGTCTTGGGATTGCTCTGGTTGCCCGCCCGGTCGACGGCTATGGCCTTGATGGTGGTCGGGGCCGCGACCCGGATCGGCGCGCTGTAGAGCGTGCTCTGCTGGGTCGGGTCGGGGACCTGGGCCCCGAGGGCGCCCTTCGTGTAGTAGATCTTGTCCTTCGCGTCGCCCGTGGAGAGCGTGACGTCCTGCGGGCCGTCGTACGTGCCACCCTGGGGGTTGGCGCTCACGGTCGGCGCGATGGT
>DATFPF010000229.1:0-2735 GCA_035264945.1 Rubrobacter sp. | reverse complement strand
CCGCCGCCCTACCATCTTCGCGGGAGGGCCGGCGAGACGGGAGAGGGGCATGCGGGAAGGGACGGGTTGGAAGCGGTTGCTGGCGTTGGAGATCTCGGCCTTCGGCTTTTTCGGGCTGTTCTGGGGGTGCTTCGCCGTGCTCCTGGCGGACCTGAGCGGGTCGCTGGGCCTTTCGCCCGGACCCCTGGGAATCGCCCTCTTCGTCGGGGCGGGCGCGTCGATCGCGACGATGGCGGCGCTCGGGTGGACCTCGGACCGCCTGGGGAGGCGGGCCTACCTCATCGGGGCGGTGGTTGCCTTCGGGGCTGGGATCGGGGGCCTCGCCCTCTCGGGCTCCTATGCGGCCCTGCTCGCGACGCTCGTGGTCCTCTACTCCGCAAGCGGCCTCTACGACGTGGGAATAAACGCCGCGGCGGTGGACCTGGAGCGGCTCTCGGGGCGACGTTTCATATCCTACGTGCATGCGGCCTTCTCCGGGGGCGCCATGGCCGGTGCCCTGGGCGCGGGTGCACTGCGGCAAGCCGGGGTGGACTACCGGCTGGTGTACCTCGCGTTGCTCTTGCCCCTCATCGCCCTGGTGGCGGCCTTCGCGGCGGCCAGGTTTCCACGTCCCGCGGTCGACGGGGCACGGCCGCCCGATGGCGCGTCCCCCGTCGAGGCCCCAGAGGTTAAAGGCGAAGTCAAGGGCGAGGAGGTCGGCAGGTGGGGCCTCTACCGCAGCGGTCCGCTCCTGCTGGTGGCGGCGATCGCGTGCCTGGGCCTACTCGCCGAGGGGGAGATGGAGCACTGGTCGGGGATCTACCTGCGCGACACCTTGGGGCTGGCGGCCATCGTCGGCGGCTCCGGCGTGGCCGTCTTCTACGGGGCGCAGGCGCTGGGTAGGCTCGCGATCGGGGGGCTCGTCGGGCGCATCGGCAACCGCCGCACCCTGCTCGGCTCGGGCGGGCTCGCGGCGGGCGGGATGCTGCTCGCGCTCGCCACGACGAATTCCGCGCTCGTCGTCGGCGGGTTCCTGATCGTGGGCCTGGCGCTCGCCGCTGACGCGCCCGTGGCCTTCTCCGTGGCAGGCGACCTGGTGCCCGAACGGGCGGGGTCGGCGGTCTCGGTGGTGACCACCTTCGGCTACGGGGGCTTCCTGCTCGGCCCGCCGCTCGTGGGGGGACTCGCGGAGGTGGTGGGCCTCAGGATCGCCCTCGGGATCATAGCCGCGGCCGGGCTCGCCGTCTTCGCGCTCTCCCTGAGCCTGCGGGAACCGCATCCTGGCGCCGCGCCCGGGGAGCCCGTCCCGACGGAGGCGGAAGGCCGGGGGACGGGGCGGTCCCCAGAGTAGCCCGGCCCGAAAAACCATCCGGCCAACAGAGTCCCCAGGCAGCAGACGGTCGCGGTAAGGACGAGAGCACGCGCGAATGGCGTCCCTACCGAGGCACCGTTCCCTCCACGGGTGGTGCACGCATAGCCAAAGGATTCACCGAGTCGGTCTGCTCCCACAAGCATCGATCTACGTCGACCAACGCTTTCGGCTACGAGCGACAGAACTACACAGAACCCAACGAGCTGACGTGCTGACAAGCTGAAGTGCTAACCACTGTCGAACCGACCTCGTCGTGCTACGCTGGCACGGCTCGATAGCCCAACCAGGTAGGGAGGACCTCATGCAATATCGCAAGCTAGGACGTTCGGGACTCTTCGTCTCTACCCTTACCCTCGGCACGATGACCTTCGGCGGGCAGGGCGGCTTCAGCAAGGTCGGCTCCACGGACGTGGCCGGGGCCAGGAGGCAGGTGGACATGTGCCTGGACGCCGGGATCAACCTCTTCGACACCGCGAACATCTACTCTGATGGTGAATCCGAAGAGATACTCGGGGAAGCGATCTCGGGCCGGCGAGACGACCTGCTGCTCGCGACCAAGGTCCGCATGACTATGGGAGACGGTCCCAACGATGCCGGTCTCTCGCGACACCACATAATCCACCAGTGCGAGGAGAGCCTCAGGAGGCTAGGCACCGACTACATCGACCTCTACCAGGTCCACGAATGGGACGGCCTCACCCCGCTCGAGGAGACTTTGGAGGCGCTGGACACTCTTGTCGAGAGCGGCAAGGTGCGCTACGTGGGATCGTCCAACTACTCGGGCTGGCAACTGATGAAGGCGCTGGGCATCTCTGAGAGGTTCGGGTTGCCGCGCTACGTCAGCCAGCAGATCCACTACACCCTGCAAGCGAGGGAGGCCGAGTACGAGCTGGTTCCGCTCGCCATAGACCAGGAGTGCTCCATCCTCGTGTGGAGCCCGCTGGCCGGCGGCCTGCTCTCCGGTAAATACCGGCGCGACGAGGACGCCTCGGAGGGACGACACGTGGAGGGCTGGGATGAGCCTCCCGTCTATGACACCGACAAGCTCTACGACACCATAGACGTGCTCGTCGAGATCGCGGACGGCCGCGGGGTATCAGCGGCACAGGTGGCGCTCGCCTGGCTGCTCGGACGGCCCGGCGTGGCCTCGATCATAGTCGGAGCCCGCACCGATGAACAGCTCGCCGACAACCTCCAGGCGGCCGAACTCGAGCTCTCCGCAGAGGAGCGCCGGCGCCTCGATGACGTTAGTGCCCCGCTCTTGATCTACCCGTTCTGGCACCAGGCCAAGACAGCGTCCGACCGTCTCGGTCCGGCCGACCTTTCGCTCCTCGGCCCGCACCTGGACAACGGAACGTGACGTTACGCATCAAACCACCTCTGT
>DATFPF010000228.1:0-11346 GCA_035264945.1 Rubrobacter sp. | reverse complement strand
CCTTCGCCACCATAGCCCGCGTGGTGATGCCCAAGCTTGAAGCCATCCCCGGCCCGTTCCGCCTTTAGGGAACCACCCAACCTCATACCAAAGAAGGGCGCAGGATCGTCCCACCGGCCGGTTCGCGCCACCAAGCCGCCGGCTAGCCTTGTGTCGTGGCCGGGGCGGCCAGTCCCCCCTCAAACCGTCTCGGGCACAGGCTTTGAGGGTCTGGGTATTGAGGCGATGAGTCCTCGCTACCACTCGGGACCTGAAACCTAAAGCCTTGAACCTCAAAGCCTGGAGCCTCCCCCGCTTGACAAGCCTCTACCGCTGTGTAACCCTTCAGCACACTTGTGCAGATATGTGAGCGAGGATCCTTGACGGAAGTCTCAAAAACGGCGCAGAAAAAGGTCTCGGGCCTGATGCTCAAGATCCTACGCCTGCTCGCGCCTCCCATCCACCCGCGAGTACCCTCGCTAGCCGTACCCTCCGCCCCACGACTAATTATCGGGGCGGGCCGGGGCGGCGCCCTCCGGTTCGCCTAGCAGGCCTAGCGGCGGAATCTCCCGCCCTCCGGCCTAGAGGCTTCTCTTTCAAGACCGATCTATGAGGATGGGATAACCGTGGAAAACACCGCCTTCAACGTCGAATACAAGCCGCGCACCGGGAGCGAGGCGATGTGCGAGGCCCTGCTTGACGAGGGGGTCGAGTACCTCTTCGGTTACCCTGGCGGGGCCATCATGCCCTTCTACGACGCCCTCCCCGACTATCCGCTAAAGCACATCCTGACCCGCCACGAGCAGGCCGCCGCCCACGCGGCCGACGGCTACGCCAGGGCGACGAACCGCGTAGGCGTGGTGGTCGCGACGAGCGGCCCGGGTGCTACGAACCTGGTCACGGGGCTGGCGACGGCGCAGATGGACTCCGTGCCGCTCGTGGCCATAACGGGCCAGGTCGGGCGTCCGGCCCTGGGCAAGGACTCCTTCCAGGAGACGAACGTGATGGGCATGACGCTGCCCTTCACCAAGCATTCCTTCCTCGTCGAGGACCCGGACGAGCTGTACCCGACGATGCGGCGGGCGTTCGAGATCGCGCGCAGCGGTCGCCCCGGCCCCGTTCTCGTCGACGTGCCGAAGGACGTCCAGTTCGCCGCCTGCAACGACAACGGCTACCGCAGGCTGCGCGAGGCGCAGGCGCCCGTCGAGTCGCCGGCGCTGGAGCGGGCCGCGATGCTGCTCAGGAACGCCAAGCGCCCGCTCATCCTGGCCGGCCACGGCGTCACGCTCGCGGGGGCCGAGAAGGAGCTCAGGCTGCTCGCCGAGCGGACCGGCATCCCGGTTGTCACCACCCTGCTCGGTATCTCTGCCTTCCCAGACGACCATCCGCTCTACCTCGGGTGGCCCGGGATGCACGGTCAGGCGAGCGTCAACCGGGCGATAGACAAGTCTGACCTTCTCTTCGCCATCGGGATGCGGTTCGACGACAGGATCACGGGCGCTGCCCACAAGTTCGCCCCGAACGCGAAGGTGATCCACGTCGACGTGGACCCCTCAGAGCTCGGCAAGGTCGTCAAGCCGACCATCGGGATCGCCGAGGACGCGAGGGCGGCGATGCGCTCGGTGCTCGGCCACCTCGAGGACATCCCCGAGGGCGAGGGCTGCTCCGCGTGGCGCGAGGAGCTCGCGAAGAGTCAAGAGCCCGAGAAGCGGCGCGAGGAGTCGGCGCGCGACGAGTACGGCCCGATCCAGGTAATGGAGGCCATAAAGAAGGTCGCAGGCCCGGAGATGCGCCTCGTCACCGACGTCGGCCAGCACCAGATGTGGGCGGCCCAGTTCTTCGAGTTCACCAAGCACAACAGCCACATCACGAGCGGCGGCCTCGGCACCATGGGCTTCTCGCTCCCTGCGGCGATGGGCGTGGCGTTCGCCTACCCAGACGAGCCGGTCTGGGTCGTCGCGGGCGACGGCGGCTTCCAGATGAACATCCAGGAGCTCGCCACGATCCGGGACTTCGGCCTCAACATAAAGGTCGCCGTCCTGAACAACGGCTACCTCGGCATGGTCCGCCAGTGGCAGCAGTTCTTCCACAACCGCCGCTACTCGGAGACGCCCATAACAGGCCCGGACTACGAGCAGCTCACCGCCGCCTACGGCCTGGCCGGGCGCACGGTGCGCGAGGGCGACGACGTCGAGGTGGCGGTCCGGTGGGCCGAGGAGCAGGACGGGTGCGTTATCCTGGACTTCCACATCGACCCCGAGAAGAACGTCTACCCCATGATCCCGTCCGGCATGAGCGTCAACGAGATGATCGAGGAAGATGGCGCCTGAGGCCACGGGCGTGGCCTCGAGCACCGTCAGGGTCCGCCTGGCAGCCGGCATCCTCGCCCTCAACCGCTTCATGATGACCCTCCAGAACAAGCGGATGCCCGTAGCGAACGTGAGGATAGACGCTGACGCCGGGGGCACGGGCATCGAGCTAGGCTTCGACTGCCCGGAGGAGACCGCCCGCCGCTACGCGGTGCTGCTCGAGAACATGGAGGACGTGGAGGAGCTCCACTTCGCCGGGCCCGCCCCCGAAGGCCAGGGCGGGGCCTCCGTGGACTACGAAGGCCGGCGGTTCCGTTCGGTGGAGAACTCGGCGTCTGGCGAGGTCGGCCCAGGGACCGTGTTCGCCTACAGGCAGGACGGCGACGTCGTAAGCGCCACGTACGAGGGCGGCGGCGTCCGGTCCGGGGTCATGATCGCCACCGCCGACGGCGGGGGCAACCTCGACGCCAGGTACGCGCACGTGAACGACTCGGGCGGGCTCATGACCGGCGAGTGCCGCACGACGCCCGAGGTGCTGCCGGACGGGCGCCTCAGGCTGCACGAAGAGTGGCGGTGGACCTCGGGGGACGAGTCATCCGGAAGCTCCGTCGTCGAAGAGATAGGAGACTGATATGGCCCGCGTGTACCGCGAAGGCGACATTGGGAACGAGATCACGCAAAAGAAGGTAGCGATCCTGGGCTACGGCAGCCAGGGCCACGCCCACGCCCTCAACCTCAGGGACTCAGGCTGCGACGTTACCGTCGGCCTCTACGAGGGCTCGAAGAGCTGGCCCAAGGCCGAGTCGGACGGCCTAACGGTGATGACCATCGCGGACGCCGCGCGGCACGCCGACGTGGTGATGATGCTCCTCCCCGACGAGCGGCAGCCGGCGGTCTTCGAGGCCGAGGTCAGGCCCAACCTCTCCGAGGGCAACCTTATGCTCTTCGCCCACGGCTTCAACATCCACTTCAACCAGATAGTGGTCCCCGAAGAGGTGGACCTTGGCCTCGTCGCCCCGAAGGGGCCTGGCCACGTGCTGCGTCGCCTTTACGTGGAGGGCAAGGGCATGCCCTCGCTCTTCGCCATCCAGAACGACGCGAGCGGCGCCGCGCGCGACGTGGTCCTCTCCTACGCCCGCGGCATCGGGAGCGGGCGGGCCGGCATCATCGAGACCACGTTCGCCGAGGAGACGGAGACGGACCTCTTCGGGGAGCAGGCCGTGCTGTGCGGCGGGCTGTCCGCGCTGCTGACGGCCGGATTCGAGACGCTCGTCGAGGCCGGGTACCAGCCGGAACTCGCCTACTACGAGTGCGTAAACGAGCTCAAGCTTATAGTCGACCTCATCTACGAGGGCGGCCTGGCGGGTATGCGCTACTCGATCTCCAACACCGCCGAGTACGGCGACTACACCGCGGGTCCGAAGATAGTAGACGACGCGGTGAAGGAGAGGATGCGCGGCATCCTCACGGACATCCAGACTGGCAAGTGGGCCAAGGAGTGGGTGCTCGAGAACGGGGCAGGCGGGGCATCCTTCCTCGCCATGCGCCGCCGCCAGGCGGAGACGCAGGTCGAGAAGGTCGGACAGGAGCTTCGGGCGCTGGCGGCCGAGGGCGCAGAGGAGCCGGCCGCGAGCCCGACGGGAGGTACTAACTGATGGGAAGCAAGGCTTTCGCCGCGAACGACGCGGAGTGGTGCTACCACGACGGCGGGCTACAGAAGCTGGGCGACGTGCGACTCTCGCCAGCGACGCACGCGCTGAACTACGGGACCGGCGTCTTCGAGGGCATCCGGGCCTACTGGAGCGCGGAGCGGGGGACGCTGCAGGTCCTCAAGCTGCGCGAGCACTACGAGCGCTTCGAGAAGAGCTGCCGCGTGCTCAACATCGAGCTAGACAAGAGCATAGACGAGCTCTGCGACATAACGCTAGAGATCCTGCGCCGCAACGCCCCGCGCGAGGACACTTACATAAGGCCGCTGGCGTACAAGGCCGTCGAGTCGGTCGGTGTCAACCTCAAGGGTGAGTCGCAGCTCTCGGTCTTCACGGTGCCGATGGGCAACTACGTCGAGCTTACCGGGCTCAAGACCTGCGTCTCCTCGTGGCGGCGGGTGGCGGACAACGCGATCCCGGCCCGCGCCAAGTGCACCGGCTCCTACGTCAACACGGCCCTCGCGGTCGACGCGGCCCACAAGGCCGGCTACGACGATGCCATCTTCCTCACCCAGGCAGGCTTCGTCTCCGAGGCGAGTGCTGCCAACATCTTCCTCGTTAGGAAGGGCCAGCTCATAACCCCTGGGGTTACCTCGGACATCCTCGAGGGCATAACCCGCGACGCGGTGATGGAGCTCGCCGAGAGGGAGCTCGACCTCTCCGTTACGGAGCGCGACGTTAGCCGGACCGAGCTCTACGCGGCGGACGAGATCTTCCTTACCGGCACAGGCTTCCAGATAGCGCCCGTGGTCGCGGTGGACGACCGCCCCGTCGGCACGGGCAGCATCGGCCCCGTCGCCGAGCGCCTGCAGGAGCTGTACTTCAAGGCCGCCCGCGGCGGCTGGGACGCGTACGCCGACTGGACCGTCGCCGTCGAGGTTGCGGAGGGGGCGCGGCGGTGAGATACTGCCGCCCCACATGAAGGAAGCCCTCTCTAACGTGTCTCTCTCACGCGTCATCCTACGACTAACCGGGGTGGCCGCCGGGCGAATTATTAGCCCCGGTCTCTAACCGGCTGCCCCCGGCCACCAACCCCCAAGCGCCAGAGTATCTCAACGTAGTCTTGTAGGAGGAACAGAGTCATGCGTCGAGTAGAGATCTTCGACACGACCCTTCGCGACGGGGAGCAGTCCCCAGGCATCTCCCTCTCCGTGGAGGAGAAGGTGGAGATAGCCCGCCAGCTCGCCCGCCTCAAGGTCGACGTGATAGAGGCGGGCTTCCCGATCACCTCGGAAGGGGACTTCGAGTCGGTCTCCAGGATCGCCGCCGAGGTGAAGGGCCCCCGCATCGCCGGCCTCGCCCGCATCCACGAGGAGGACATCCGTAGGGCCTGGGAGGCGGTCCAGTGGTCGGACAGGCCCCGCATCCACACCTTCGTCGGGACGAGCGATCTCCACATCGAGCACCAGATGCGCTCGAACCGCGGGGACATCCTGAAGAGGGCGGGCGAGGCGGTCGCCTTCGCCAAGGACCTCTGCCCTAACGTCGAGTTCTCCCCGATGGACGCCACGAGAACGGAGATAGGCTTTCTCTCCGAGGTCGTCGCCGCGGCGGTCGATGCCGGGGCTGACGTCGTCAACATCGCGGACACCGTCGGCTACACGACGCCTGTCGAGTTCGCCCGTTTCCTCAAGGAGCTGCAGGCCAGGGTCCCGAAGCTCAAAGAGCGGACGCTCTCGGTCCACTGCCACGACGACCTCGGGATGGCCGTGGCGAACTCGTTGGCCGGGGTCGAGGTAGGGGCCGGCCAGATCGAGGTCGCCGTGAACGGCATAGGGGAGCGGGCCGGTAACGCGAGCCTCGAAGAGGTGGTGATGGCGCTCGCCACGCGCGGGGACTTCTACGGCGTCGAGGTCGGCGTCGAGACCAAGCAGCTCGCAAACACCTCGCGCCTCGTCTCGAACATGACGGGCTACGAGGTGCCGCCGAACAAGGCGATCGTGGGCAGGAACGCCTTCCTGCACGAGTCGGGCATCCACCAGGACGGCGTGCTCAAGGACCGGCGCACCTTCGAGATCATGACGAAGGAGGACATCGGCCTCGAGGGCACGAACATCTTTCTCGGCAAGCACTCGGGCCGCCACGCCCTCAAGGACGCCCTCGAGGAGCTCGGCTACGTGGTGGAGGGCGAGGTGCTCAAGCGCGCCTTCGTCCGCTTCAAGGAGATAGCGGACCACAAGAAGGCCGTCACAGCCGCGGACCTCGAGGCAATAGCCGCCGACGAGGTCGGCTCCTTTGAGGGCAAGTACGTCCTCGAATCCTTCAGGGTAGTCGCCGCGACCGGCCGCCAGAGCCGGGCAGCCGTGACGATCTCCCACGCCGAGCAGGGCACCTTCGAGGCGGAGGCCGAGGGCGAGGGCCCCGTGGACGCCGTCTTCAGGGCCGTTGACGCCGCCACCAACATAAAGGGGCGGCTTACGGACTTCCGCATAGACGCCGTCACGGGCGGCAAGGACGCCCTCGGCGAGGTGCGGGTCTCCGTCGAGTTCGAGGGCAACGAGTACGGGGGGCGCGGGCTCTCCCAGGACGTCGTCGAGGCGGCGGCCAGGGCCTACGTGCGGGCGGCGAACGTGTACTCCGCCGGGCGGGTGAAGTCGCCGTGGGAAGCCCCGGTAGCGCCGTAGAGACCCCCCGTCGGGAAGCGTCGGGTCCCGGGCAGATCCCGGGCTACCTTCGCCTGAACGGCCCTGTCCCCCTCTTCCACGCCCCTCGTCTTGCGGAACAGGCGCGGGAAGTGCGGGGGCACCTGGCGCGGGGCTCCGAGGCGATGTCCGGCATAATCGGGGTCGAGGGGCCGGTGCTCTCGGCCCTCCTCGTCGCCGGGGAGGACTGGGACGGGGCGCCGCGCGAGATCGAGCGCCCTTACCCGCCTGGGCTCCCTTACTTCACGCGCTCCGTCGAGCCGCCGGCGCTGGTGCTGCCTGAGGCGCTGGCCCCGGTCTTCCGCCCGCGGACTGGGGCGCTCCTGCCGCTCACGATCTGGCACGAGCTGGCGCATGCCTTCCTGCTGGACGGGGAGGTGGTGAGGACGCCGGGGTGGATGGGAGAGCTCGTGCCGCAGGCGGCCTCGGCGGCGGTGGCCCGCAGGGTGGGGTTGCCGCTCGGGGAGCACCTGGGGCGCGTAGAACCCGCCCCAGGCTTCACGGTGCGGGGGTTCGCTGGGCTCGCCGGCGCGGAGGAGCAGATGAGGTTCCAGAACCTGCTGCTCCTCTTCGCCGTCGCGGTGCTCGAAGAGTTCGGGCAAGGATTCCTCGGGCGTATCTTTCGGGCGCTGTGGGACGAGGGGGACGCGGTAGACGGGGCGCGGGCCGAGGAGTTGCTCGCCAGCGCTCTGGGGCCGGGAGGACGAGAGTGGCTCCGGTCGAGGCCGGAGTTCTAGGAGGAATATCATGCGCGACTCTTTCGACGTACTACTTCTACCGGGCGACGGCATAGGGCCTGAGGTGATCTCGGCCGCCCGAAGCGTGATGGACCTCGCCGCCGACCATTTCGGCGTAAAGATCCGCTACGGGGAACGCAAGATAGGGGGCACGGCGCTCCGGGACGAAGGCGCCCCCGTCTCGGACGAGACGCTGGAGGCGGCCAAGTCCTCCGACTCCGTCATGCTCGGGGCCGTGGGCCACCCCGACTTCGACGACGCGCCGGTAAGGCCCGAGGCGGGCCTGCTCAAGCTAAGGAAACACCTCGGGGCTTTCGCCAACCTGCGGCCCGTCGCCGCGATCCCGTCACTTCTCGACTCCTCCCCGCTCAAGAAGGAGATAGTGTCGGGGGTGGACGTCCTGATCGTGCGCGAGCTCACCGGCGGCGCGTACTTCGGGGAGAAGGAGGAGGGCGACGAGCGGGCGAGCGACCTCTCCGTCTACACGAAAGAGGAGATAGACCGGGTGGCCCGCGTCGCCTTCGACGCCGCCAGGCGCAGGAAACGCCGCGTGACGAGCGTTGACAAGGCAAACGTGATGGCTACGGGGCGCCTGTGGCGGAAGGTGGTCACGGAGGTCGCGAAGGGCTACCCAGACGTCGAGCTCGACCACGTGCTCGTGGACGCGGCGGCGATGCACCTGGTGAGGGAGCCCAGGCGGTTCGACGTGATGCTCACCGAGAACCTCTTCGGGGACATCCTCTCAGACGAGGCGGCGATGCTCCCCGGCTCGATGGGGATGCTCCCGAGCGCTTCTCTAGGAGATCCCGGTTCCCCCGGCATCTTCGAGCCCGTGCACGGCTCCGCGCCGGACATCGCAGGGCAGGGCAAGGCTAACCCCTACGCCGCGATCCTCTCTGCGGCGATGATGTTCCGCCACTCTTTGGGACGCCCCGACGTGGCGGAGGCGATCGAGCAGGGCGTCTCGGTGGCGCTCGAGGCTCACTTCCTTACGGCCGACCTCGGCGGCAACAAGACGACGGAGCAGGTGGCCGAGGCCGTCGGCCGGTGGGTCGGGGCGGGGGAGGGCGTGGCATGAGCGTGAAGCTTTTCGACACCACCTTGAGGGACGGCACGCAGCGCGAGGGCGTCAGCCTGACGACGGAGGACAAGATCCGGATAGCCCGCGAGCTGGACACCCTTGGCCTCCACTACATAGAGGCGGGCTTCCCCGCCTCGAACCCCAAGGACCTCGAGTTTTTCGAGGGCTTCGACGCCTCTGAGCTACAGAACGCGAAGCTCGTCGCCTTCACGCGGGCGCGGCGCCCTAACGGCCGCGCCGAGGAGGACCCTGCGGTTACGCTCCTGCCGGCCCTCGCCGCCCCCGTCGCGTGCATCGTCGCCAAGAGCTGGAAGCTGCACGTCGAGAAGGTCTTGAGGACCACGCCAGGGGAGAACATAGAGTCCGTAAAGGACACGGTAGCGTACCTGGTAGACGCCGGAAAAGAGGTCCTCTTCGACGCCGAGCACTACTTCGACGGCTTCAGGGACGACCCCGACCACGCGCTCGCGGTCCTGCGGGCGGCGGCCGAGGCGGGCGCCACCACGCTCGTCCTCTGCGACACCAACGGCGGCACGCTCCCGACGGAGCTCAAGGCCATCGTCGCCAGGACGGTACGGGAGTTCCCTGACGTCGAGGTCGGCATCCACACCCACAACGACGCCGGGTGCGGGGTGGCGAACGCGCTCGCGGCAGTGGAGGCCGGGGCGACGCACGTCCAGGGGACGGTCAACGGCGTAGGGGAGCGGACGGGCAACTGCGATCTCGTAACCACCATAGCCAATCTTCAGCTAAAGATGGGCCTCGGGGTAGTGAACGAAGACCAGCTAAAGCGGCTAACGGGGATCTCCAACTACGTCTCGGAGCTTATGAACCTCACGCCCGACACCCACAGGCCCTACGTCGGGAGGAGCGCCTTCGCCCACAAAGGCGGGCTCCACGTCGACGGCATAAGCAAGGACCCGGCCACCTACGAGCACGTAGCACCCGAGGTCGTCGGCAACGTGAGGCGGACGCCGGTCGGGGAGCTCTCGGGCAAGAACTCCATAAAGGCGAAGGCCGAGGAGCTGGGCCTGGAAGCCGGGGACGCGGGCGAGATCCTCTCGGCCATAAAGAGGCGCGAATACGAGGGCTACCACTACGAGGCGGCCGACGCTTCTTTAGCGCTCCTGATCGGGCGCACCGCCGGCGAGGCAACCCCGCTCTTCGAGCTGGAGACGTTCAGGATCATCTCCGAGAAACGCGCAGACGGCCTGACGACCACGGAGGCCACGATAAAGCTCTTCGTGAAGGGCCAGCGCGTGATCTCCACCGCCGAGGGAAACGGCCCCGTGAACGCGCTGGACAGGGCGCTCAGGGAGGCCATAGGCCCCCACTACCCGGAGCTCAGGGAGATACACCTCTCCAACTACAAGGTCCGCATCCTCGACGAGCACCGCGCGACAGCCGCCACGACCCGCGTCCTCATAGACTCCACGGACGGCAAGCGCGTCTGGGGAGCCGTCGGCGTCGGCGAGAACATCATAGAGGCGAGCTGGCAGGCGCTCGTGGACGGCCTCGAGTACGGCGTCAACGGCAAGAAGGACGCCTAGAGCATCCAACGTCGCGCCAGGGAGCATGAGATCCCCCGGGCGCGCTTGTTCGCGATCTTTGCCTGGCCGGCCCGGCGACCCGGGCCGGCCGGTACAAACCATCAGGCGGGCCTACAGATGCTGCCCGCCCGACGCCTCGATGCGCTGCGCGTTCACCCAGCCCATCTCGGGCGAGAGGAGAGACGCCACCACCCCGCCGATGTCTTCGGGCAGCCCGGCGCGACCCAGCGCCGTGTCGGAGGCGACCATCTCGTTCATCTCCGGGTTGTCGCGCACCACGCCGCCGGAGAAGTCCGTCTCGATGGCACCCGGGGCGATGGTGTTTGCGGAGATACCACGCGACCCGAGCTCAACCGCCAGGTACCTCGTCAGCACTTCCACGGCGCCCTTGGCCGAGGCGTACGCCGCGTGCCCCGGCAGGGCGAAGCGCGCCAGGCCGGTCGACACGTTCACGATGCGCCCGCCATCGGCCATCAGCGGCAGCAGCTTCTGGGTAAGGAAGAAAGGCCCCTTGACGTGGACGTCCATGAGCCGGTCGAACTGCTCCTCGGTGGTCTCGGCGATGCTGGCGTGGACGCCCATCCCGGCGTTGTTGACCAAAAAATCGAACCGATCGATTTCCCACTCGCGTAGCACCCCCCGCACCTTCTCGACGAAGGCGTCGAACGTGGCTGCATCGCCCACGTCCAGCCGGATGGCCGCGGCGCGGCGACCCATCGCCTCCACCTCGGCCACCAGCCCATCGGCGGCGTCCTTGTTGCTCTGGTAGGTGAAGACCACGTCCGTGCCCCGCCCCGCGACGCTCCGCACCATGTTCCTGCCGAGCCCCCGGCTGCCGCCGGTAATGATCGCAACCCCGCCCCGCGTGGTCCCGTTTTGCGCTTCCATCCTTGCCTCCTGTCTCCGGCCCCCAGGGCCGGAATATCTAACTCTGCTAACGTTATCACCGATACGTCGATAGCACAACCGTCGATAACAAATTTTGCCATCGCATACGCCACAAGTGCCACGACGCTAGTCAAGTCGGGCGAGACTGCGGCGGGCACGGGGAGGAATACGAGTAGCTTGCGTCCCGCAAGTCCTCCTCTCCAACGGCGCCGAGGCCTCACCGGGGAAACCGCGCCGCGATATCTGCTACCCATAGCAAGAGGGGCGTTGTCGGCATAATGGTCGTGGTAGCAGCACGCTCCGGGGCGCGTGACGTCAGAGAAAAGCTGCCCGTCGATGCCGGATCGGGGAGCCACTTTTCGCGATGCGAGACACCCTCTTCCGCGTAGAATGACATTGGCAGGAATCAACGCAAACCGGCCGCCGCGGCGGCCTACGTTCGCGAGACAGG
>DATFPF010000227.1:0-24714 GCA_035264945.1 Rubrobacter sp. | reverse complement strand
CCGGGGGCTGGCGGCCAGGAGCCGACCGATCTATATGGTCGGTTTGGGCAGGGGATCGTAGACGGGGAGCGGTCCGCCGGCGTCCCTGAGGATGTAGCCGTCGAACATGCGCTTGACGATGTCGGGCTGCTGGCCGGCTATGTCGTTGTTCTGCTCGGGGTCGGACTCCAGGTCGTAGAGCTTCGCGCCCGAGCCATCGTTACGGGAGAACATGGCGTAGCGCTCGTCGCGGGTCCAGACAAAGGAGTGGTAGCCTGCCGTGAAGTGGGAGCGATCCTCGGGCTCGGTGCCGAGGGCCACCCCGGAGAGGTCCTGGCCCTCCATCTGTTCGGGCGCCTCGATGCCGAGGTAGCCGAGGACGGTCGAGGCCACGTCGTAGGTGGAGGCGTGGTAGTCGTTCTCCTCGTTCGCACCCTTGCCGTCCGGGCGCCGGACGAAGAAGGGGACGTCGGTGATCTCGGGCCACAGCGCGTAGGCCGGCTTGCCGGTGTACCCGTGCTCCCCGAGGGCGACCCCGTGGTCGCTGAGGTACAGGACGAGCGTGTCCTCGAAGAGGTTTAGCTCCTCCATCTTGTCCAGGAAGCGCCCGAGCCAGCGGTCGGCCATCGTCAGCTCGGCCGAGTAGCGTGCCCGCATCCGCTGGAGCTCCCTCTCCGTGAGGTAGTCGCTCGGCCCGTAGATAACGGAGAACGGCTCCTTGAGGTCGTAGGGCTCGTCGTCGTAGAGCTTCACGTACTCCTCGGGCGGGTCCCAGGGCTCGTGCGGATCGTAGGAGTCGACGGTCATGAAGAACGGCCTCTCGTCCTTCTTGGCGAACTCGAGAAGCTCGCCCGCCCTGGTAAAGACCTGTGGGGCGAACCAGTCGGCCTCCGTCTGCCTACCGGCGACGTTCGAGAAGTACTGCTTCATCTGGGCGGTCATGGCCGGGACGTTGCCGTCCATCAGGGCCCTGTCCACCATCTCCCGGTCGTACGTCCAGTTGGGCTTGTAGTTGTCGGTGGTCTGGCCGCGGAAAAAGTCGAAGACATCGAAACCCCGGTGCATATCGTAGGAGGCCTTCATCAGGTGCATGTTGTCCGTGACCATCATCGTCTGGTAGCCGTTGGCGCGCATTACCTCGCCGAGCGTCACCTGGTCAAGGGGGATCGGCTGCCATCCCTGCAGGATTATGTCCTCCCCCTTGGGCGGGTCCCAGTTCCGGAACGGCCAGGTGCGGGTCCCCGTGTGGATCGCGCGCCTGGCGTTTATGGTAGGCATGGACTCCGGGACGGCCCGCGTGAAGCGCAGGCTCTCCCTGGCCAGGGCGTCGAGGTTGGGCGTCTGCGCGGCCCGGTCGTGGCCGTAGATGCCGATGTGGTCCTTCCTGGTCGAGTCCGTGATGATGAGCACCACGTTCTGGCCTGGGTTGGGCTTCGGCGTGGAGACAGGCAGGCCGGGGACGCGCTCCGCGAGGTCGCATCCGGCCAGCGCCCCGCTACCAAGCAGCGTGGCGCCCGCCATTCCGGCGCCGGTGAGCTTGAGGAACTGTCTGCGGCTTAGGGACCGTGCCGATCTTGATCTCACGGTTCGAGAGGGTACTATGCCGCGTCCCGGCCTACAAGCGAAGGTCGCCCGCCGCGTGAACCCTTCCACGGGGGGCCGGGCCGTGGCTGCTAGAATCGGCGTATGAGAAGCGTCGCAGCGGTCGGGGTCGGGATGCTGGTCGCTTTCTTGCTCGTCCTGCTCATCCTGTTCGGCATCCTCGCGCCCGTGCTCTCCTGGCTCTTCCAGCTCGAGCCGTCCGCCTCGGCCGTCAGGAACTTCGCGCCGTTGGCGCTCTTCGTGTGCGCCCTCTCGTTCTACTTCGGCGGCATGGCGGGGGCCTACAAGGCGCCGGACAGGCACCTGCTGCACGGGACGCTCGTCGCCCCCGTGGCCTTCGTGATCTCCCCCGTGGCCAACATTCTCGTCGGAAAGACCCCGTTCCCCGGCATAGACAGCGTCGGGGCCGCGCTGCTGGCAGCCGTCTTCCTCGCCGCCTCGGTGGCCGCGTCCTACGTCGGCGCCCGCCGCGGCCACGCCATCCACGTCCACAACGAGGGCGTACTCCGCCGCATGCGCCGCACGTGAGGCGATCTGCTTCGCAGATCGCGCCTTCAGCTAATAGCTATGAGCTTTTGGAGTTTTTCTGGGATAGCCCGCGGCCATCGCCTGTTCCGCGGTTGCTTCCGCCGCAGGAGCTGACGGCTGATAGCTCTAACGGGCCTGTATGCCGAGCATGAGGCGTCCGCGGGCGTCCATGCGGGCGTTCGGCCGGCGCTCGGGCGCGGGCACCTCGTCGGGGTCGTCCCCGGTTCCGGCGAGGTAGACCCTCGGGTCGGGGACGCCCTCGGTGGGGTCGGCGACGTAGCGGCGCCAGGCCATGTCGCCCCAGAGCAGGGTGAGGGTCGGTTTGCCCCTGGTCCCGCCGTCGAGGCCGGCGTGCACCTTGGGGAGGCCGAAGGAGCGGGAGATAGAGGCGACCGCGCCCGCGTGCTCGCTCGCGTTGAAGAGGGCGAGCCCCTCCCGCAGCCTGCGCTCCGGGTCGGAGAGGCGCGCAAGCTCCTCGCGGGCCGCCTCCCGCTCCTCCGCGTTGCGCCTAGCCTCCTGCGTGGCCTCCGCGAGGCGGGCCTCCAGGTCCGCCATGCGCTCCTCGGCGAGGATCCTCTGCGCCTCCAACTCCCGCGCCGGGGCTTCGGGTTCCTCCTCTTCGGACGGGCCGTCTGCTTCCTCTTTGGGCATCTCCGCGGTCTCGGTCCGCTCCGGGGCCGCGTTCCGGGGGCTCGCGGCCTCCTCCAGCTCCTCCTGGAGCGCCGAGATCCGGTCATCCCTGGCGGAGAGCTCCGCCTTGAGCTCCTCGACGGCCCTCTCCCGGTCGCCCCTGGCCTCGTCCCTCTCCGCGAGGCGCCCGGCCTCGAGCTCTTTTAGCCTGGCGCCGTAGGCGCGCAGTTCCGTCTCGCGGCGGATCTCCGCCTCACCTAGGCGCTCTTCTAGCGCCCAGGTCTCGGACCTTCGGCGCTCGTCCTCGGCCGCGAGCCTCTGCTCGTACTCCCTCCGCGTGGCGGCCATCTCCTCGGCGTGGCGGGCCCGCAGCGCCCGGTTGTCCGCCTCCCGCTGGCCCTGCAGGGCCGCTATCCGTCGGTCGGCCGCCTGCTGGGCCTCGGCCAGCCTCGTCGCCTGAGCGCGGCGGAGGTCGCGCTCCCTGCCGTCGGCCATGGCCTTTACCTGCTGGCGCTCCTCCTTGCGGGCCGCATCGACCTCTAGCGCGCGGGACTCGAGCTCGCCCCTCAGCGACTCTATCTCGGCCTGCTGCGTCTCGACGACGGCCTGGTAGTTCTTCTGGAGCTCGAGCTCCCGGCCCGCCGCCGCGCTCTTGAGCGCCCGCAGGGCGGCCTCGTGCCGTTCTTCGTGGGACGCGCGCTCCTCGGCGACGCGGCGCCGGATCTCCTCGTCCCTGGAACGCTCAAGCTCCTCCGCCCGCTCCTCTCCGGCGCGTCGTACGGCCTCCAGCTCCGCCGCGTGGCGGCTCTCCTGCTCCTGGTATTTGGTCCTTAGCTCTTCCTCCCAGGCCTCCGAGGTCGCCTTGAGGTCAGCGACCTCGGCCCTGTGGCGGTCCTCAAGGGCGGCGCGCTCGTGGGCGAACTCCTCCCTTAGCGACTCCACTCTGGACTGGGAAGAAGCAGCATCGACGTCGGCGCGGCGCTGCTCCTCCAGCGTGCGCCTCAGGGCGGCGACCTCGGCGATGTGCTCGTTGCTCATGCGGAGTTGCTCGTCCGAGTGGCGGCGCTTGAGGTCGGAGATCTCGGCCCGCAACCCCGAGGCATCGTGCTCCGCGTCGGCGCGCGAGGAGATCTCCTCCTGGGCGGATCTCAGGGCGGCGGTGGCTGACTCTAGGTCCCGCCTGAGGCCGGCCACCTCTTCTTCGAGGCTCTCTATGAGGGCGCCCGCCGCCTCGAGGCCCGAGGCGAGACCGGCCGCCGCTTGTTCCCGATCCTCGCTCATCTTCTTCCCTCCAATGGACCCTCGCTCCTCTCCGCCCCGGGGGCTCCCATGGCCCGAAAGGTTAAACGCATCGCGCGGCGAGGTAAAGACCGCACGCCCGATGGCGGCGCGTTACCGTTTGAAAGTCGTGGTTCGGTTGGCTTCTAGCCGGCGTCGCGGCAGGCGGGGCAGAGGCCCTCGACCACGACCGTGGCCCGCGTCACCTCGTAGGGGGTGGCGGCCCTGATGCTGTCCTCGAGGCTCCCGAATTGGACCCCGGGCACCTCGGAGACCTCGCCGCAACGCAGGCAGCGGATGTCCAGGTGTGGCCCGACGTTCAGGTCGTAGCGGGTCGGGGACTCCGACCAGTGCTTGGCCTCTATTACCCCGATCTCCTCGAGCACGCCGAGCGCCTGGTAGACGGTGCCGAGGGCCACGCGGGGGTTCTTCTGCTTGACGAGCAGGTAGACGTCTTCTGCGGAAGGGTGGCCCCGGCTCTCGGCGAGGGCCTCGAGGACAGCCTTGCGCTGCGAGGTGAGCGTGTAGCCCGACCTGCGGAAGCGCTCGCGTATGTCCCTCTCCAACGTGCCGCCCACGCGCCTCTCGTTTCGTCGGGTGATCAGTAATCGTTCCTGTTCGCGAGTCTATCATAAGGCGGTCCGGCGACCGCGGTGTACCATAGGCGGCAGTGTCCGCGCTCTCGAACCTCCTGGTGAACCTCTGGCGCCTGCTCGGCAACGCCAGCTCGCGCCTGCTCGGCCGCCCGCCCGATTTTGTGTGGCTCGAGATAAGCGGCGCCCTGCCGGAGTTCGAGACGCCCGTGGGTTTCTTGCGCAGGCGCATCAACCGCGGGCCCGCGCCCGTGACGCTGCAGGCCCTGCGCGAGAGGCTCGGCCGCATCTCCTCCGACGGCCGGGTCCGCGGCGTGGTGCTCCGCATCAGGGACGTAGAGGCGGGATGGGCCGCGCTTGAGGAGGCCAGGGGGGAGTTGTTAGCGTTCCGGGAGGCGGGGGGCCGGGTCGCGGCGTACCTGGCCGACCCGGTGGACACGCGCTCTTACTACCTGGCGTGCGCGGCTGAGGAGATCCTCGTCGCCCCGCTGGTGACCGTCGGCGTTACGGGGGTTCGGACCAGGGTCACTTTCTTCAAGGATGCCCTGGAGCAGCTCGGCATCGGCGCCGAGGTGGTGGCCGTCTCGCCTTACAAGTCAGCCGGCGAGCCCTACACCCGCAACGACTTCTCGCCCGAAGCCCGCGAGCAGGCCGGGCGGCTCCTCGACGGCCGCTACGAAGAGCTTCTGCACGCCATAGGCGAATCGAGGGGGATCACGGCGAACGAGGCGCGCGAGGCGGTCGACGCCGCCCCCTACGGGCCTGAGGAGGCCGTGGCCGCCCGCCTCTTGGACGGCGTGCTCTACGAGGACGAGCTCCCTGAGAGGCTGGGCGGCGGGGGAGAGAGGCCGCGCATCGCGGAGTGGGCGTCGGCGAGGAGGTCTTTGAAGACGCCGTACCGGAGGCGGGTGCCGCGGCGGGTAGCGCTCGTGCAGGTGAAGGGGGCGATCTCGCGCGGCAGGAGCCGCCGCGTGCCCGTGCCGGTGCCCTTCCTCGGGGGCGAGCGGGCCGGCAGCGAGTCCGTGGTGGCGGCGCTCAGGGGCGCCGAGCGGAACCGGCGGATCGGGGCCGTGCTGCTCCACGTCGAGTCACCGGGCGGGGACGCGCTTGCCTCCGACCTGATCTGGCGCGAGGTGGAGCGCGTCTCCGCGAAGAAGCCCGTCGTCGTGCTTATGGGCAACGTCGCCGCCTCCGGCGGCTACTACGTCTCCGCCCCCGCCGCCCACGTCGTCGCCCGCGGCTCGACGGTCACCGGGTCCATCGGGGTCATCACCATCCGTCCCGCGGCCGACCGCCTCTACAAGAGGGCGGGCGTGAACCCCGTCGGGCTCGAGAGGGGAGAGCGGGCCGGCCTAATGGACCTCAGCCGCCGGCCCACGGAGGACGAGATCCTGGTTCTGCGACACCAGATCGGGCTCGTCTACGACGAGTTCAAGGACCGCGTCTCCCGCGGCAGGAACCTCCCCGAGCTTGACGCCATCGCCGGGGGCAGGGTCTGGAGCGGCGCCGAGGCCCTGGATCTCGGCCTCGTCGACGGCGTTGGCGGCTTTCGGGAGGCGTTCCGGAAGGCGTGCGAGCTCGGCGGGGTTGGGGAGGGCTCACCTTCGGACGTGCTCTTGAGGGTGTCGGTACCGCGGGCAGGGCGGCTGGCGCCGGGGGAGCCGGCCGGGGTCGTCGAGGAGGTAATCGACGGGGTCAGGCGCGAGTTTCTGGAGCTTGCCGGCAGGGCCTGGGCGCTAGGGCCGTACGCGATCTCCGATGACTGATAGCATCACCGGGGTCGGAGACTGTAGGAGGGGAGCTTGAGCGCGGCCCAAAACAAAGGCGTTGACCGCCGGGCGATGGGTGTGTTGTCGTCTGGGCACCTCTTCACGGACCTCAACCAGGGCGCCGTGGCCGCCCTGTTGCCGTTCCTGATCTCCGAGCGCGGCCTCTCCCTCGCGGCGGCCGGCGCGCTGGTCTTCGCCGCCACCGTGAGCTCTTCGCTCGTCCAGCCCCTCTTCGGCATCTTCTCAGACAGGACCCCCATCCCGGCCCTTATGCCGCTCGGCGTGCTGCTGGCCGGGGTCGGCATGGCGCTCGTGGGGGTGGCGCCGAGCTACCCACTGATCTTCGCCTCCGTCGTCGTTAGCGGCGTCGGCGTCGCGGCCTTCCACCCGGAGGCCGCCAGGTTCGCCAACTACGTCTCGGGCGCCCGCCGCGCCAGGGGGATGAGCTTCTTCTCCGTGGGGGGCAACGCCGGCTTCGCCCTCGGCCCCCTCGTGGCCACCCCGCTCGTCCTTGCCTTCGGGTTGCCCGGCACCCTCTTCCTCGCGCTCCCGGCCGCGCTGATGGCCGGCGTGATGTTCGCCGAGACCTCCCGCATGCTCCGGCTCGCGCCGGAGCAGAGCCCGAACGGGGCGCGGGAGGTGGAGCCGCAGCCGGAGAGCTGGGGGCCTTTCGCCGTCATGATCGCGGTTGTCGCGGTCCGCTCGTTCGTCTACTTCGGGCTCGTCGCGTTCGTTGCCTCCTACTACGAGCGCGTGCACGGCGAATCGGCGGCCCTCGGCAACGTGGCCCTCACGGTGATGCTCGCCTCCGGGGCGGTCGGCACGCTGTTCATGGGGCCGCTTGCGGACAGGTTCGGGCGGAAGGCGGTGCTCGCCTCGTCCATGCTCGTGCTGCCGCCGCTCGTGCTTGCCTTCGCTTTTGTCGGGCCGTACCCCGGCATGGTGATGCTCGCGTTGATCGGGGCTTTGACCATCGGGACCTTCGGCGTGACGGTGGTGATGGGGCAGGAGTACCTGCCCGGCCGGATAGGGCTGGCAGCCGGCGTCACGATGGGCCTCTCCATAGGGCTCGGGGGCATCGGCGCGCCCCTGCTCGGCTTGCTGGCCGACGCCGGCGGCCTCCGCACCGCAATGCTCGCCATCGCCGTCCTCCCCGTCCTCGGTTTCGCGCTCTCCCTCACGCTGCCGGCGAAGACCGGCGCCCCCGGGGGGGCCTGAGCGCCGGGTCCGCCTTCGCGTTCGTGTAACCGAACACCCTCCCGTTCAGGCCTTTCGGGTACGATAGCGCCGATGAGAGGGTCCCCCGAGAACTGCCGCCGCAAGGCATGAGAGGCTTCTACGGCCTCGGCGCGTTCGCCTACCGTTTCAGGTGGGCCGTGCTCGCGGTTTGGGCCGCCATCCTCATCACCAGCGCGTTCTTCGCCCCCGACCTCTCGGCGCGGCTGAAGGGCGGCGGGTTCGAGGGCTCGAACTCCGAGGCCGAGCGGGTCCAGAACGTCATGTCCGACGAGTTCGGGGTCTCCCCGGCCGCCCTTACCGTGGTCTTCACTGGGGACGGGCTGGACGCCAGGGGCCGGAAGTTCCAGGACGCGCAGGAGCGGGCGCTGGCCGGGGTCCGAAAGATGGACGAGGTCCGGTACGTGGCCTCCTACGCCAACTCCGAGGACGGGAGGTTCATCTCCGGGGACGGCGAGAAGGCCTACGCCATCATCGCCTTCAGCGTGTCGATCGACCAGACCCGCAACGTGGTCGACGATGTAAGGGAGAAGGTCCGCTCGGAGGAGCTCGACGCCTACGTCACGGGGGCACCGGCCGTCTACCAGGACCTAGAGGCCGCGAGCAACGAGGACGTGCACCAGGCCGAGAAGTACGCCTTCCCCTTCGCGGTCCTCATCTTGGTCTTCGCCTTCGGGACGGTCGTGGCAGCCGGGGTGCCCGTGGTAATCGGGGGGGCCAGCGTGCTCGCCTCGCTGGCGATCATCTACTTTATCGCCGGCGCCTACGACATGTCCGTCTTCGTGCTCACGCTCTCGACGATGCTCGGCCTTGGCCTGGGCATCGACTACGCGCTGTTCTTCGTTAGCCGGTTTAGGGAGGAGCTAGAGGACTACTCGACCGCGGAGGCCATCCCGCGCACCGTGGCGACGGCCGGCCGGTCCATCTTCTTCTCGGGGACTGCCGTGCTGATCGGGCTATCGGGGCTGCTTTTCTTCCCGTTCATGTTCATGCGCTCCATAGGGGCCGCGGGCGTGATAGTCGTCTTCGTCTCCGTCTTCGCGGCCCTTACGTTCCTCCCGGCCCTGCTCGGCGTGCTCGGGCCGAAGGTGAACCTCCTGCGCGTCCGGCGCCGGAGCGGCGGGCCCGGCTTGGGCTTCTGGAGCCGGAGCGCGGACGTGGTGATGCGGCATCCCTTCGTCGTGATCCTTATCGTCGCCGGCATCCTCGCAGCCCTGCTCTACCCCGTTACGCACATGAAGGTAGGCATCCCGGAGGCCACGGTGCTGCCCCAGAAGTACGAGTCGCGCGCGGGCGACGACCTGCTAAAGCAGAACTTCGAGTACGCCGCCCTCAACCCCATGGAGGTCGTCGCAGACCTCGGCCGCGACCCGCTCACTACCGAAGGTCTCGCCGACACGAAGGAGCTCGGCGACAAGATCCGCGCCGCCGACGGCGTAGCCCGCGTCGAGAGCGTCTACACGGTCGGGGAGGCCGCGGCCCGCGACTACGCCGCGCGGGTCGGTGATGCCCGCTCGGATGCCGAGCGGGAGGCGTCCGGACGCGTAGACGGGCTCGTCGAGGAGCAGATACAAGAGCAGACCCGGCAGCGCACAGACGAGGCCGTCGAGCAGCAGCTTTCGGAGATAGAGTCAACCTACGGCGCCGTTCCGCCCGGTACCGAAGAGCAGGTAAGGGCCGAGGTGGAGCCGCGGGTGGCCGAGCAGGTAAGGGGGGCTGAGGGCGAGATCCGGGCCGAGGTAGAGCGCCGCGTCTCGGAAGAGGTGGACCGGCGCGTCCCCGAGCTGCCGGATGGAATCTCAGCCGACGGGGACGTAACGCCTGAGGGGGTGGCCAACTTCCTGAAGCTCCCTGCCGCCCGCGAGTCGCAGGAGCTGCGCAACGCCGTCGACTCCTACGTGGCAGGCGACCGGGCGTTGCTCAGGGCCGTTACCGAGGAGAACCCCTACACCCAGCGGGCCTACGGCGCGGTGGACGCCGTGCGCGCGGTCGACGCGCCCGGGGGGACGAGCTTCCTGGTCGGCGGGCTCTCCGCGGGGCAGAAGGACTTTATCGCCAGCCTCTACAACAAGGCGCCGCTCGCGGCGGGGTTCGTGATCGGGGTGACGTACCTGATCCTGCTCCTCACCTTCCGCTCGGTCTTTATCCCCCTCAAGGCCGTGATCGTTAACATCCTGAGCCTGACGGCCAGCTACGGTGCGGTTGTCTTCGTCTTCCAGGACGGCCACTTCTCCAACCTCTTGAACTTCACGCCTCTGGGCTTCGTGGACGCGACGCTCCCGATCCTGATGTTCTGCACTATCTTCGGGGTCTCGATGGACTACGAGGTCTTCCTGCTCTCCCGGATCCGCGAGGCCTACGAGAACGGCGACTCGAACACGGCGAGCGTCTCCAAGGGCCTCGTCGCGACCGCTGGCATTATCACCTCGGCCGCAGCCATCATCATCGTCGTCACCGGCGCCTTCGCGTTCACCGGGATCATACTGACCAAGGCGGTGGGCCTCGGCCTGGCCGTCGCCGTCTTCGTGGACGCGACCGTCATCCGCATCCTCCTCGTCCCCGCCACCATGCGTATCCTCGGCGACTGGAACTGGTGGCCAGGGGGACGCAAGGCTACCTTCCGCGCCGACGGCAGCAAGAAGGGCTGACCACCGGTAGGCTTCGAGGTTCTAGGGCACAAGGGCAAAAGGGGCGCGATGCGTGGCGCGAAGCCCGGGGTTGCCCCCCGGCCGGACCGCGGTACCGGGTTCCCGCAACAACGACGCCCGCTACCCCTCAAGCCTGAGAACCTCAGAACCCGAAACCCCGGCAAGACCAATTCTTGATCTTGGTGTACCGCGGGTCTAGACTGACGAGGATGCTTGACTTCGAGCGGATACTCAGGGACCGGGGCTACCGGCTGACGAACCAGCGGCGCGTTATCGTGCGCGAGCTCGAAGGGGAGCGTCACCTCTCCGCGGAGGAGCTGTACGACAGGGTGAAGGGGGAGCACCCCGAGCTCGGCCTCTCGACGGTCTACCGGACGCTCGATCTGCTTACGGAGCTTGGCATCGTGCGCAAGGAGGATTTCGGGGAGGGGTACTCGCGCTACGAGCTCTCCACCGAGCGGGTCCACCACCACGCGCGGTGCGAGGAGTGCGGGTCGGTAATAGAGTTCAACGAGGAGCTCATGGAGTACCTGGCGCTCCAGGTCGAGCGCGAGACCGGCTTCGTTACCGACTGGCACGAGATCACGCTCCACGGCCGCTGCGCCGCCTGCAGCGCCTAGTGCTTTCGGCCCGCCGGGGCGCGTTTTCGCCTTTGCTGTTGCGTTGGGGCGATGCGGTCCTTAGAGTGTAGGGGTTGCGCGGGCCGCACAAGATGTGGTGGTCCTGTCCGAGTATGGGGGGCACGTTGAAGAGGATCACGTCGATAGTCGCGGCCGTGGCGCTGGCCTTTAGCGCGGTAGCCATGTTCGCTGGCTCGCTTTTGGCCCAGACCGGGCCGGAGGTGTACGAGGCGTGCGCGCCGGAGAAGGCAGAGATCCAGGCGAGCGACCTGCCCGAGGTGTTCGACGAGGCCAGGTGCCCGGTCGAGGGGCGCGTGATCATGGACGGCGGCATCGGCGCGGTAGTGCCGGAGCCGGGCATGGCCATCACCGCGGAGGGCATGTCCCCCGAGGGGGACCAGTACCTCGTGGTGAGCAACCCGCGCGGGGGTGAGATCTCCTTGGAGGGCGTCGGCCCCGAGCCGCGCTCCGACGCTGCCTCGGGTCCTGAGAGCCGGGCCGCCGGCCCCGGCCCCTGCCAGGACTCCTACTTCAATCCCAGGGACGCGAAGGTCTACCACTACAACCGCTGGTACGCCAACGTCGGCAGCATCCCCGACAACCTCTCGAAGGCCCGGGCGGTGGCCGCGATGAAGCGGGGTGGGGCCAACATCTACAAGGTGCACGACCGTTGCGGCCTCCCGGACCGCGTGAAGGGTGTGCTCAGGTACGAGGGCGGCACCAGGCGCTCGGTGGACATAAACAGCGACGCCACATGCAACGCCAACGACGGCAAGAGCGTGATCGGCTTCGGGGACCTTCCCGCCAGCTACACCGCCTTCGCGTGCGTGTCCAGCTGGATCCAGGACGGCGCCCTCAACAGGGTAGCCCAGTCGGACATCCGCCTGAACAAGGCGGACCACGCGTGGACCACCAGCGTGAGGGGATCCTGCCGGGGGCGCTACGACGTGGAGTCGACCGTTACCCACGAGAGGGGCCACACCTTCGGGCTCGGCGACGCCGCCGAGAGCGCCCACGGCAACCTCACCATGAGCTCCGAGAGCAACGGCCCGTGCCAGACCTCCGAGCGCTCACTCGGCAGGGGCGACGCGAGGGGCCTCAACAGCAAGTACTAACGGCGGCTGCGCTTTGGCCCCTGGCCCAGGGCCTCCGGAGCGTGCCGCCGGATCTCTATACTTTCAGCCGCAGGCCGTCGTGGGCGATGAGGACTTCGCCGTCAAAGTTCCTCTCCACCTCTTCGGGGAGCCTGCCGTCGTCCACGGCCGGGTAGAGGTGGGTCAGGACCACCCGCCGTACGCCGGCCTCGCGGGCCGTGCGTGCCGCCCCGCTCGGGGTGAGGTGCCCGGGGACGGGGGCTTCGTCGGGGTTGGAGCACTCGATCAGGAGCGTGTCCGCGCCCTGCGCGAGATCCACGACCGACGGCGAGTACTCCGTGTCGCCGGTGTAGACGAAGGAGCCGTTTTCGCCGTCTAGCCGGTAGGCGATGCTCTCGGGGCGGTGGGCCGCGGGCCCCCAGGTGACACGGCAGCCCGGGAGCTCGAGCGGCGAGTCGCAGGTGTGGGGTAGCTCCCTCGTCCGGATGGGGAAGTCGCCCTCCATCCACTCTCCCCAGGCGTCCATGATCGACGACCAGAAACCCTCGAACGGCTCGGGGCCGGTGAGGTGCAGCGGGCGGGTACGGGGCTGGTCGGTCCCGTAGTTCATGGCGAAGAGGAGGTTGGTGGCGTCCAGCGTGTGGTCGGGGTGGAAGTGGGTGAAGAAGACCCTGTCCGCGGCGAACGGGTCGAGGCCGGCCGCGACCATCCCCCGGACGGCACCCGCGCCGAGGTCGAAGACGAGCATCTCCTCGCCGGCCCGCACCGCGACGCAGCTCTGGTTACGCTCCAGGCGGGGCACTACGGTACCGGAACCTACTACGGTGATCTCCACCGTGCTCCTTTCAGGCGATTTTGTCTCCCTCGGTTTTACCCGTTCGTCCCGCGCCGAAAGCCCAGAGAAGACCCGCTAGCCCGAGGAGCGCCCCCCCGACCACGTCTGAGGACCAGTGCGTGCCGAGGTAGACGCGGGCCCACGCGGCACCCGCGAGCGCCAGCAGGAGGGCGACGCGTGCGGTCCGGTTCCGCCAGAGCGCGAACATGGCCCCGAGCAGGAGCACGGCGCGCAGCATGTGGCCGCTAGGGTAAGGGTAGGGGGTGTCGAAGTCTACGAGGGATGGGTCGGGCACGCGCCCGACCTCCCCCGGGATGGGGGCCTGGGGCACGAGGAACTTCACGACGATCTCGACGACCGTGGCCGCCACGAGCGCGACGATCAATCGCCCGCCGAGCCTCCCGCGGCCCCTCACGCGCAGCCAGAGGGCCAGCGCCGCGAGCCCGACCGTCGATAGCTCAGCCCTGCCCGGCATCGAGAAGGCGCTGCCGAGGGCGTCGAGATCCGCAGAGGAGCGGGCTTGGGCGAGCCGCAGGAGCCGGGCGTCGATGTCTTGCAGCAGCCCCGTTCCGGCCGCCGCGGAAAGTACCACGAAGGCCGCAAGCGTCGCCAGTAATGGGCCCCTACCGCCGATCACGCGGCCAAGGCTAGCAGAAGAAGGGGCGAAGGGAGGGCAAGGAAGAGGCCGGCCCCTGGGGTGGGGCCGGCCTGGGAGTAGGTCTCTGTATCAGGCTACGGCGTCGCGGAGGACGCGGCCGTACTCGCCAGCCTTGAGGATGCGCTCGGCCTCGCGCTGGAGCTGGCGGACGCGCTCGCGGGAGATGTCGAGCTCCTCGCCCAGCTCGGCGAGGGTGGCGGGCTCGTGGTCGTCGAGGCCGTAGCGCCGGACGAGCACGTAGCGGGCCCTCTCGGGGAGGTGGTCTATGGCCTCTTTCAGGTGGGCCGTCTCCATCTCCCGCATCACCGTGTCGGGGGTGTCCGAGACCTTCTCGTCCTCGATAAAGTCCCCGAGCTGGGAGGCCGTGTCCTCGCTCGAGACGGGCTGGTTGAGGCTGGTGGCGTCGGGCATCGCCCTCATGGTGAGGCGCACCTCTTCGAGGTCCCACTCCAGGTAGTCGGCCACCTCTTCCCTCGTGGGCTCGCGCTCGAGCTTGAGGGAGAGCGCCGAGATCGCGCGGCTTACCTTCCGGATCTTCTCCGTCATGTGGACGGGGACGCGGATGGTGCGGCCCTTGTCGGCGACGGCGCGCTGGACGGCCTGCCTTATCCACCACGTAGCGTACGTGGAGAACCGCCAGCCCCTCTCCGGATCGAACTTCTCGACGGCCTTCATGAGGCCTATGTTGCCCTCCTGGATCAGGTCCTCGAAGGGCAGACCCTGGCCCCTGTACTTCTTGGCGATGCTGACCACGAGCCTGAGGTTCTTCTCTATGAGCCTCCTGCGCGCCCGCTCATCGCCGGCCTGGGCCCCGCGCGCGAGGTCCATCTCCTCCCGCTTCGAGAGCAACCTGCCCTTGTCTATGCGCGCGAAGTAGCTCGGCAACAGCTCCGGCGTCTCCGCGGGGCGCTCCGACACGGTACTCATGCGAACCTTATCCGTCATCTGATATCCCCCAAAATCTCTTCTCGTCATCGGTTGTAAATATACACCATTACTATATAATTTTCAAGTGAACGCTATTGCATTTTCAACATAATTGGGGGCGGTAGTTGTGGGCAAGAGGAGTTACGACCAGCACTGCACGGTGGCGAGGGCCCTCGACGTTGTCGGGGAGCGGTGGACGCTGTTGCTGGTGCGCGAGTTGTTGACGGGGTCCAAGCGGTTCAAGGATCTGTTGGCCGGGCTGCCGGGGATCGGCACGAACCTGCTCGCCGCGCGGCTGAAGGCGCTGGCGGGGCACGGGATCGTGCGGCGGGCGACGTTGCCGCCCCCGGCGGGGTCCGACGTCTACGAGCTAACGGGGCTCGGGCGGTCGCTGGAGCCCGTGGTACTGGCGCTGTCGAGGTGGGGGTCGAGGCTCATGGAGGAGGAGCCGCGGGATGGCGACGACGTGAGGCCCGCGTGGGCGGCGATGGCCCTGCGGTCGCTCTTCGAGCCCGAGGCGGACGGGCCGCGCGAGGTGTACGAGTTCCGCATCGACGGGGAGACGTTCCACCTGCGGGTCGAGGGGTGCGCGGTCGAGGCCAGGCAGGGGTCCGCCGACGCCCCCGACGTGGTGGCCTCGGGCGCCGCCGGCGCCTTCATGGCGCTCACCGCAGGGCGGCTCTCGCCCGAGGAGGCGCTCGGGTCGGGGAAGATCCGGGTAGAAGGCAGGCGGGAGCCGGTGGCCCGGTGCCTGCGGATGCTCGGGTCCGCGGTCGCGGCCGTCTAGGACGGCGTCCGCGGCGGGGCGCGGGTTGTTGTTCTCGGACAGCGCTTCGGGGCTTTGCTGGCGGCGCCGCCGGACCGGACAGGTCAAGGGGCTTGCCCGCGTACCGCCCGCGATACCAAACGGTGACGGAGGCGACCGACACCATCTCCAAAACCCGGTATTCTAGGGGCATGTTATACGTCTCGACCTCTTGCCGAATACCGCGACCTGCGGGCGTGGTGATCCGCCATAGGTAGCCCTGACGAGAACCGCCGCTTCGACACGCGCGCCGTGCACTCGGGCGAGCGCCGAGCCAGGCGTCCCGACGGGTCCGGCAACGGCGGGGGGGACTTCTACCCGGTCTCGACGCCCATCTACGCCTCGACCACCTTCTCCCACCCGGACATCCAGACTACCGACAGGGTCCTCGGCGGCGAGGAGGAGGGCTACAGCTACGCCCGCTACGACAACCCGACCGTGCGGGCCTTCGAGGACGCGGTCGGCTCGCTCGAGGGCCTGCGGGGTGAGGCGCGCGCCTTCGCCTTCGGCTCGGGGATGGCCGCGACGCACGCGGCGCTCGCGGCGACGGAGCTGAGCGGCGGGGCGACAGCCCTGGCCGCCGAGCAGCTCTACGGCTCCACGGCGACCCTGCTCGTGCAGGTCTTCGGCGCCAACGGCGTGGATACCCGGTTCGTGGACGCCTACGACCTCGGCCTCGTCGAGAAGAAGGTGGCGGAGCTGAGGCCCCGGGCCGTCATGGTCGAGACCATCTCAAACCCCCTGCTGCGCGTCGCTGACATCGGGGGGCTGGCGGAGATCACGCACGCCGCCGGCGCCGCGCTCATCGTGGACAACACCTTCGGCACGCCGTACCTGCAGCGACCCCTGGACCTCGGCGCGGACATCGTCGTCCACAGCGCGACGAAGTACCTCTCCGGCCACGGCGACCTTACCGCCGGGGTGGTCGTCGCGGGTCCCCCCTACGACGCGGCCGTGGAGAGCATCCGCAAGCTCGTCGGCGGCGTGCTCGGTCCGTTCGAGGCCTGGCTCGCCCACCGGGGCCTCAAGACGCTCTCTTTACGGATGGGGCGCCAGTGCGCGAACGCCCGCGAGGTGGCGGCCCGCCTCGCGGGGCACCCCAAGATCCTGAAGGTCAACAACCCTTCCCTCGGGGACCACCCGGACAGGGAGACCGCGGGGCGCGTCCTGTCCGACACCGGCGGCCTCGTCTCCTTCGAGCTCGCCGCGGACCCGGAGGGGGGCAGGGAGGCAGCCTTCCGGTTCCTGAACGCGCTCGACCTCTGCGTGAAGGCCCCAAGCCTCGGCGACATCTACACCCTGGCCATCCACCCCGCGACCTCTTCGCACCGGGAGCTCTCGCCGTCGCGCCGCGAGCGGCTCGGGGTTAAGGAGAGCCTGATCCGGCTCTCCGTCGGCATCGAGCACCCCGAGGACATCGTGGCCGACCTCGAACAGGCGCTGGAGAGGTTCTGAGGCACGAGGTTCTAGGCTCTACTAGGTATTGGGTTTTGAGGTCCTTCGCTGGCTGGCGGAGATCCGCCGGAGGGCCGTGGGGCCATCCGGGGCCCTCGGAGATGCCTCGTATCCAAAATTTTCTAGCTTGTGCCATAAACCTCAAAACCTAGAACCTCGAAGCCTCGATATGAGAGAGTACGTTTCGGGTAAAGCGAGGCCAGGAGGGCGCACGTGGCGACGACGCACTACTTTCCGGAAGACCGGGTCCACTACGTATGGGACAACGAGCAGGAGCCGGCGCTGACGGTGGAGCCGGGTGACACGGTCGTCTACCGGACGCGGGAGGTCTCGGACGGCCAGATCACGCCTGACTCAACCGCGGACGACCTCGCCGCTCTGGACTGGGAGAAGCTCTACCCGCTCGCAGGCCCGGTCGCCATGCGGGACGCCGAGCCTGGCGACGTCCTGGCCGTCGAGGTACTCGACATCCACACCGTCGGCTGGGGCTGGTCGGCCGTGCTCCCCGGCTTCGGCCTCCTGCCGGAGGACTTCCCCGACGCGTACCTGAAGGTCTTCGACCTCACCAACGGGGACTACACCTTCTTCAAGGACGACGTCGTCATCCCCATAGAGCCCTTCTTCGGCACGATGGGCGTCTCGCCGACCGGCCCCGAGAAGCCTGTCATCATGCCGCCGGGACCCTTCGGCGGCAACATGGACACCCGCCACCTCACCAAGGGGTCCGTGCTCTACCTTCCCGTGCAGCACGCGGGCGCGCTGTTCTCCTGCGGCGACGCCCACGCCGCCCAGGGCGACGGCGAGGTCTGCGTCACGGGCATCGAGTGCCCCATGCACGCGGCTTTACGCTTCGACCTGATCAAGGGCAAGAGCATCCCTGCCCCCCAGTTCCAGACGCCGGGCCCGCTCACC
Source organism: Rubrobacter sp. (assembly GCA_035264945.1). Lineage (GTDB taxonomy): Bacteria > Actinomycetota > Rubrobacteria > Rubrobacterales > Rubrobacteraceae > Rubrobacter_D. The sequence goes on along the minus strand of DATFPF010000227.1, from coordinate 7,145 downwards.
CCTCTTGTGGACGAGGGTGGCTGGTACGCGACGATGGGGGTAAACACGGACCTCATGCAGGCGACCAAGGACTCCGTGCGGGCGATGGTCGAGCACATAAGCACGACGTACGGGTTGGAGCCCGTCGAGGCCTACGTGCTGGCTAGCCTCGCGGTGGATCTCAAGATCAGCGAGGTAGTGGACGCACCCAACTGGATCGTCTCCTCCTACCTGCCGCTGGCGATCTTCGGGTAGCCTACCCCGACCACCGCCGGACCGTCTCGTGGTGGGTGGCCCACGCCCCCCACACGGACGCCGCCCACTCGCGCACCCGCTCCATATGCTCCTCGGGATACCGCGTATCAAGAACGTCGAGCACCGTAACGTCACCGAGGGAGGTGGGCGGGTCGAGCCAGACGAAGTCCTTCTTGAGGCGGGAAGAGATGTCCAGCATCACGTCGTTGGCCCTGTCGTGGGGCAGGCCGCGCTCGAGTTGGAGGTGCAGGCGGACCAGGTGCGCGCCCACCGACCCGATCGACTGCGGCGAGGGCGTCCCCGGGTGCTGCGCGGCGTAGGCGTCCACGGTCAGCCGGTGGACGGGAGCGAAGCGCGCGTAGTCCGCGTACTCCCTAGCCAGAAGATCCCCGTAGAGGCGCCAGCACCCCGGCGAGGCGCCGAGGTAGCGGTGCGTCGGCCCGGGGCCGTCGGGGACGGGGGCGCCGCATCCGAAGCACGGTCGCACGCCCATCCCAGGGCCGCCTAGCCCGCGAGCTGCCGGGCCAGCTCTTCCGGGTCCGTGGTCGGGGCCTGGCAGGCGTAGCCCTCGCAGACGTAGGCCGTCGCCCTCTCGTCGCGCTTGGGGCGTTCGGCGAGGAGCGGTACCAGGCCGGCGGACTCGGCGTCGTCTTCTCTGCGTCCGGCGACCACCTTGTTCGGCAGGTAGCGGGCGTAGACCGCGTCGAGCAGGGCCCTCGTGTCTGGCGCGTCCGGCTCGCCTACGATCGCGACCTCGCGCGTCCCGGAGGTGGCGAAGTCGAGCGCGGCGAGCAGGCGCCCGAAGGCAGACGGTATCTTCTCCATCCCCCCGCCCATCTCCTCGAGGACCTCCATGGCCCGCTCGCGGTAGTCGTTTCGGTCGAGGAGGAGGGCCAGCCTCAGCATTACCTCGACGGCGACGGAGTTGCCAGAGGGGGTTGCGTTGTCGTAGACGTCGCGCGGTCTGGTGACGAGCTCCTCGTGGTCGGCTGGGGTGTCGTAGAAGGCGCGCCTCTCCTCGTCCCAGAAGAGCTCGTTCATCGCGTCGCAAAGGTTGTCGGCCTCGGCCAGCCACCGCGTCTCGAAGGTCGCCTCGTAGAGGCCCACGAGCCCGTCGGCGACCATCGCGTAGTCCTCGAGGTAGCCGTTGAACCTCGCCCTGCCGTCCTTGTGCGAGCGGTGGAGCCGCCCGTCGGTCTTCATGTTATCGAGCAGGAAGGTGGCGTTCCTGCGGGCGGCCTCGCGGTAGTCCTCCCTGCCGGTGACCCTGGCAGCGAGGGCGAAGGAGCGGAGCATGAGCCCGTTCCAGGCCGCCAGCACCTTCTCGTCCCGCCCAGGCCTGACGCGTTCCTCCCTGAAGGCGAGTAGCTTCTCCCGGATGCCCACGATGCGCTCCCACAGCCCCACGGGTGAGATCCCGAACTCGCCGGCCACTACCTCGGGAGGGCGCGGGACGTTGAGGATGTTCTTGCCCTCGAAGTTGCCCCCCTCCGTCACGTCCCAGTAGCGAAGGGCCAGCCTCGCCTCGTCGGGGTCGAGTACGCCCTCTATCTCCTTGGGCGTCCAGACGTGGAACTTTCCCTCCTCGCCCTCCGAGTCCGCGTCCTCGGCGCAGTAGAAGCCGCCCTCGGGGCTCGTCATGTCGCGCAGTACGTAGTCTAGGGTCTCCTCGGCGACGCGGCGGTAGAATGGGTCGCCGGTGGCCTGGTGGGCCTCGAGGTAGATCCTCGCCAGCAGCGCGTTGTCGTAGAGCATCTTCTCGAAGTGCGGCACTAGCCAGTAGGCGTCCACGGAGTAGCGGGCGAAGCCACCGCCGAGGTGGTCGTAGATGCCGCCGTCGGCCATCCGGCGCAGGGTGGTCTCCACGGCCGCTAAAGAGCCCCTGTCGCCCGTTCGGCGGTGGTGGCGCAGCAGCACCTCGAGGTTCATCGGCTGAGGAAACTTGGGCGCCCCACCGAAGCCCCCGAAGCGGCCGTCGTGCGCGGCCAGCAGGGAGGCGGCGGCCCCGTCGAGCAGGCCCTCCCCGGCGGTCTCGGCCCTCGGCATGGCGGCGCCGGTGGCGGCCTGGAGGTAGTCGCGGACGGAGTCGGCGCTCTGGAGGACCTCCTCCCGGCGGTTCTCGTAGGCGTCGGCGAGGGTGAGGAGGAGCTGCTGGAAGGAGGGCAGGCCGCCGCGGGGGGTCGGCGGGAAGTAGGTGCCGCCGTAGAACGGGGCGCCGTCGGGGGTCATAAAGACCGTCATGGGCCAGCCGCCGCCGCGGGTGAGGGCCTGCACCGCGGACATGTAGATGGAGTCGATGTCGGGCCGCTCCTCGCGGTCGACCTTTATGTTGACGAAGTGCTCGTTCATCATGCTCGCCGTCTGCTCGTCCTCGAAGGACTCGCGTTCCATGACGTGGCACCAGTGGCAGGCCGAGTAGCCGACGGAGAGCAGGATGGGCCTGTCCTCATCCTTCGCCTTGCTCAACGCCTCCTCCCCCCACGGGAACCAGTCCACGGGGTTGTCCTTATGCTGCAAGAGGTAAGGGCTCGTCTCGTTCGCCAGCCGGTTCGCCATGCGCTCTCTCCTCGCGGATCTCCTGGCAGCAAACGTACCACAGTTGGCGCGTCGCCTTTCGGCGTCCCGTCGTCCCTTAGGGGGAGCCGTCCGCGGGAGACGTGACGGGCAGCTCCCGCGCGTTCCGCCCGGAGTGTTGCGCGGTAAATTCGCATCCGCAAAGATACGCCCCGTCTCCGGGGCGGGGTCCCCACTTCGAAGGGTCGAATCCGCGGGCCACGGTGGGGTGATACGCAAGAAAGGAAAGATGTTCGAGCATCGCATATTCACGGACTTCGTGTACCTGATGGTGGTGATCGAGCCGGTCAGCCTCGTCCCCGAGTTCCTCGCCGTCACGCGCCGCCATCCTCGCCGCCTTTATCCTGATCGGGCAGATACTCCTCGAAGCGCTGGGGATCAAGCCGCCGTCTTTCAGCATCGCGGGCGGGCCGGTCTTGCTCGGCATCTCCTTGCAGCGGGTGCTCGGCGCCCCCGACGTGCGGGTGGACGAGGAGACGGCGCGCGAGGCGGTAGGGGACGTTGCCGGGTTCCCCCTGGCGACCCCCTACATCGCCGGTCCCGCCGCGATCCTCGCGGTCGTCTTGCTCACGGACAACTCGACGTTCGGCCTCCTGGAACAGGCGCAGACGACCGTGGTGATGCCGGTCGTCCTGGCCGTCACCTGCGCCGTGCTGCTCGCCGCCGGCTCGCCCGACCGCCTGCTTGGAACTACAGGCGCGGACGTCATCGGCCGCATCTCCGGCCTCATCCTCGCGGCGCTTGCCGTGGAGACCATCCTGCAGGGCATCCTGCAGGGCGTCCGCGCGTCCTTCGCGCTTCCCCCGCCCTGAAGACGCCGTCCCGGGCTTCGAGACGCTTCTTCATGTACCGGCGCCAGCCCGTAGCCTTCGCGTGCGGGGTGCGCCGGGGGGTGCCGCCGGGTTTAGCGGGGGCGGATGGGGGTAGAAAAATTTACGGAAGGGAAGGCTAGCGAGGAGGTGGCCGACGTGTGCTACTCCTACAAGGACTACGAGGCTCGAGAAGCCCAGGAAGAGGCCCGCAGGAGGGCGAAGCGGGAGAGGGAGGAGCGCGGGCGCCGCGAAGGAGGGGTCCGCGAGGCCGGCAGGCGCGTGCCCGAGAAGGAGCGCGAGCTGGTTAGGGCCTAGCAAGGGGCCCCGACAAAACTCCATAGCGATGGGGGCCCCGGGCTGCGGTTCGGGGCCCCCGTTCCGTCGACAAGACCCAGAACGGGGAGAGGAGCCGGATGAACGTTCAGACGCTCGAAGAGACCGCCAGGGAGCTGGTCTCGCCGGGGCGGGGGATACTCGCGGCAGACGAGAGCTTCGGGACCATAGGCAAACGGTTCGAGGCCGTAGGCATAGAGGCGGACGAGGAGAGCCGGCGGGCTTACAGGGAGATGCTGTTCACCACCGAGGGCATCGGGGAGTACCTATCCGGCGTGATCCTCTTCGACGAGACCCTCCGCCAGAAAGCCTCGGACGGCCGTCCGCTGCCGCAGGTGCTCCTCGACCATGGCGTCATCCCAGGCATCAAGGTGGACAAGAGCACCGTGGCCCTCCCCCTCTCCCCAGAAGAGAAGTTCACCCAGGGCCTCGACGGCCTGGGCGAGAGGCTTGACGAGTACAGGGAGATGGGGGCCCGCTTCACCAAGTGGCGCGCCGTCATCACCATAGGTGACGGGATACCGACGAGGGGCTGCGTAGAGGCCAACGCCAGGGCGCTCGCCCTCTACGCAGCCTTCTGCCAGGACCACGACCTCGTGCCAATCGTCGAGCCAGAGGTGCTCATAGACGGCGACCACTCCATCGAGGACTGCTACAGGGTTACCGAGTGGACGCTGCACGCCACGTTCCAGGCCCTCTACGAGCAGAACGTCGAGTACTCCGGGATGCTCCTCAAGCCGAACATGGTCATCTCGGGCAAGGACGACGAGAGGCAGGCCGGCGTGGAAGAGGTGGCCAGGGCGACGGTCGAGTGCCTGCGGAAGACCGTCCCGGCCGCCGTGCCCGGCATTGTCTTCCTCTCCGGCGGCCAGGGCGTGACCCAGGCGACCGCCCACCTGAACGCCATGAACTCCATGTACGAGGGGCTCCCCTGGGAGCTCTCCTTCTCCTACGCGCGGGCCCTGCAGGAGCCGCCGATGGAGATCTGGAAGGGCCAGACCGGCAACGTCGAAGAGGCCCAGAAGGCCTTCTACCACCGCCTCAAGATGAACGGCGCCGCGAGGAGCGGCAGCTACTCGGAGGACATGGAGGCGGCGTAGGTAGCGTTTAGTTTTTAGCTGTCAGCTTTCAGCGGTCAGCTGTTGGCCTTGCTTCGTTGCTCCTTTGAGGCGCTTCACGAAGGTCGTGAGCATGCGTTTTATCTCCGCGATCTCGTCTGCGAGGTGCCTATGGTCCTGAGGGGCTAGCAGGTGGAGGTCGCGGGCGAGTAGGAGATGGTACTCGAGCTCGCTGGCGGAACCCGCGGCCATCCTCAAGAAACGGGCCAGTCCGGCGTCTCCGTCCCTCCCGCAACCTTCGGCTATGTTGGCGGGGATGGAGACGCAAGACCTCCGCATCTGACTCGTCAGTCCGTAAGTCTCGTGACGCGAAAACACCGCTGTGGCACCGTATACCGCAAGGACCAACGCGTGTGCCTTCCTCCACACCTGCAAATCCCTAAAGCCCTTCACGTACGGATAATCGGTCACAGCCAACAAAGGTTTAGAGCTGGCAGCTAAAAGCTAAACGCTATAACTACACGCGGTCGGCGCGCACGATCAAGCGCCGCTCCCAGTTGGGTCCGATGCAGGTCTGGAGCGTGAGTATGTCCCGGTCGCGGACCTGGCCCATAACCCAGGAGTCCTCAGGGTCTGCCTCGAAGGTCTCGGTCACGCGGTAGCGGTACCCTTTACCATCGCGGTCTTTGAGCAGGATCTCGTCGCCACTGCGGAGATCGTCTAGGCGGTAGAAGATAAGGTGGCTCGCCGTCCCGGGGAAGCCGAGCCTGTGGCCCGCCAGGTACACGTTCCTCTGCGGCCCGGCCGACCACGGCATCGAGGTCTCCGGGTGGTGCCCGACGCCGTACTTGAGCGCCCACGCGCCGACGGAGTCGAACACGGGCGCGTCGTGGATGCCCAGGGCCCCTACCGTGAGGCCGAGCACGGCCCCGTCCGGCAGCTCGTAGTGCCGCGGCTCCTGCGCCGCCCTTATGTCGTCGGCCGTCGGCTCCGGCGGCTCCTCTGCGTCCATCGCCGGCAACTCCACGGGCTCGGGTTCCGGGTCCGGCGCCCTTTCGGGCTCCGGCTGCGACTCTGCCGGCCGCGACTCTGCCGGCCGCGACTCTGCCGGTTGCGGCCCGGGGGCTTCGGCCTCGGCGTCCACGAGCGCCACGGGCTTCTCCTTCCACGGCTCCACGCCGGGATCCGAGCGGACCAGCGGCTCGGTCCCTGACTTCGTGGCGGCCTTCACCGCGGCCGCGGGATCCCGAGATCCATCGAAGAACGCGAAGACCGCGACGGCCCCCGTGCAGGCGAGCGCCAGTGCCATCGCGATGATTCCCGTCCTTAGTGGCACTCGCGCGACCTTCCGCCTGTCTCGGTTACCCTTACCTCCGGCCCCCGCGGATCACGGCCAGCCCGGCCGCGGCCGAGACGACACCCAGTACGGCCAACCCGAGCAAGGACAACCCGCCCGTGTCGGGTAGGTCCTCGTCCGCCGCCGTGCCCTGGACGATCTCCTTCTTCAGGCACACCTCGACCCGGGCCCGTACCTCCGAGTCCGCGAAATCGGACACGTTCCCGTACTGCCCTCCGCCCCCGCCCCTGAACAGCACCAGCAGGTCGTCGCAATTGAGGGTCGCGAGGTCGTCGATATTGGCCTTGTTCGTATCGTCGTCGGCCCGCTGTCCGCTGCCGCAATCGGTGCCTGAGGAATCGATTACCTTGCTGTCTTCGGTAACCGATTCTCCGAGGCCTGCTTTAAAGTTGTCTATAACGATCTGGTCGGAGGTCGACTGTATGTTGGCTATGACGTCGTCTGTGTTTCGGGTATCGCCGTTCACGAACGTCGTTTCGTTAGTCCCGTTCCTCACGGTCACGATCGCGCCTTTTTCTACATCGCAACCGTCGGCGGCTATCTCGATACGGGTTACCGTGTCCGCAGCGTTTGACCGGGTAGTGACCGCAGCATCCTGCAAGGATTGTTCGCTTTTGTCGGAAGCGTCTTTATCCTCCGAGGCGGCCTCTTCCTGGGCGTTCGCCGGGGCCGCGAGCGTCCACGCGAGCACGAGTAGGGCGGCTAGGGTCATCGCGGCGAGCACGACGCGCGCCTGCGACGTGGCGGTCTTCATGGGCGCACGCCGCATGCTCGGGC
>DATFPF010000226.1:0-5598 GCA_035264945.1 Rubrobacter sp. | reverse complement strand
TTGCAGGAAGACCACCGAAGGCAGATTCGACTGGAGCGTGATCAGGACGACGAGTACCGGGGTGACGGTGGCGATGGCGTGCACTGAAAAGACTGGATTCGTGACAGTAGGGATAGGCAACGACAGGCGCGTGGGCACCTGTCCGAACTCTCCGGTCAGCGCAGCGATAGCGAGACCGGCTACAAGCGCCGGCAGGATTGCCGGCAGCCGGGTACCGAGGACACGACGACTCACGAAGTAGGCCAGGATCGTACCGCCGACCAGCGCCGGTGAATCTCCTAAAGAAGTGAAGATATCCGAAACGAAGGGCATGACCGCACCGGCAAGCAGGCCGAGTACGATAGGCGCGGGGACCCAGGCCGCAAGCCGAGCTGTGAGGCCTAGCGCGCTGAGCAGAACTACACCGGCGCCGGCCACGATGGACGCGCCGACGAGTTCTGGGTAGCTGAGTCGGCCCCCGAGGGAGGCGATGAAGACGAGCACGAAGATATTGCCGGTCAGGAGAAGCGGCTGGCGATAGCGGATGGTAAGCACCAGGCCCAACAGGCCCGAAAGGCCGTACAGCGCCAGAATCCAACTGGCTGTCTCTGCCGCCGACAGGCGCATCTCTTGTGCCGCGGCCAACGGGATGCTCAGCACGGCGATAGGCAAGATGATAAGGGGGATCGCAGTGCCGAAGGCTGGCAACCAACGCCGGAGTGTATCTGACCATAGCATCACAACCGCTCCTTCAGCACCTGGTTGAGCAATATGTTCTCTCTTCTAATTGTAGAGTGATACTGCCCCTAAGAGCCCACCATGCCACATGCTACCGAAGGTCCGCTTCGCTTAAAGGCTGTATCAATGGGTGCGACGAAGGCAGTTAGATCACCCGGAGAGCTGCCAGCCCTCGGATAGCACTTCCCTATTGGCGCGGCCTCTAAGCCTTTTACGGCGAACGGTTCCGTGGTGCCCCAGACGACGCCACTGCCGTCCACGAGCGGCCCGAGCCTATCCCTATATCTCGGGAAAGGCTCGCCAGGATCCAGAACTCGTCGGGGTCGTCCCTGGACCCGCGCAGCGCGAACACTACGCGGCCCGGCTCCTCGCCGGCGATGGCGGGGTTCGTGAGCAGGATTTCCCTGACCTCCTCGGCCATCCAGGGCTACCATCCTGACGAATTACGTCGCCTTCGACACCCTTGCCTCCTCGACAGAGGACCGTAAGGTCCCCACCCGAGCCACGCCGCGGCGCCCGCGCACCTCCCCGAACGGCCGGTTTCTCGTAGCGCGACGGGCGATAGACCGCCCCGGCATCCGCCCCGGCGTGCTCGCTGATAGACTGCGCCAAGAGGAGGTGCGGCGCCGTGTCCGAGGCTGCAAACGCCGAAAAAACCGGGGACCTCAGGCGGCTCAACCACGAGCTGTCGGTCCTCAACGCGATAGCGCGGGAGCTCAACCGCTCGGTCAACCTCGACCAGGCGCTCCGGTTCACGCTCTCGCAGGTGGCGGAGTTGCTCGGCCTGCGCACGGGTTGGATCTGGCTTGTCCGGGAGTCCTCGCCGGAGCCCTACCTGGCCGCCGCCCAGAACCTCCCCCCCGTCCTCGCGGACGAGCCGCGCCGGATGGACGGCTCGGGTTACTGCTACTGCCTCGACACCTACAAGAAGGGCGACCTCGGCGGCGCGGCCAACGTGAACGTCCTCACCTGCAGCCGCCTGGACGGCCTGGTGGACGGCACCGACGGCCTCCGCTACCACGCGAGCATCCCCCTCTACGCCGGGGAGAAGAAGCTCGGGGTGATGAACGTAGCGAGCCCGGCGTGGCGCGGCCTCGGCACCGAGGACCTCCAGCTGCTCAACACCGTCGGCGACCTCCTCTCCATCGCCGTCGAGCGGGCGCGGCTCTTCGAGCGGAGCGCCAGGCTAGGGGCCGTCGAGGAGCGCAACAGGCTGGCACGCGAGATCCACGACACCCTCGCCCAGAACCTCACGGCGACCGGGCTCCAGATCGAATCAGCCGAGGCCCTCCTCGAAGCCGACGCGGACCCCGAGAAGGTCCGCGCGACCCTCGACCGCGCCCTCTCGCTTACCCGCTCGAACCTCGACGAGGCCCGCCGCTCCGTCCTCGACCTGCGCGCGGCCCCCCTGGAGGACCGCTCCCTACCCGAAGCGCTCAGAGACCTCGTGGGCCGCTGGGAATCCGAGACGGGCGTCTCGACGAGGTTCAGGTCGGTCAACGGGAGCCGCCCGCTCCCTCCCGGCGTGGAGGCCGCCCTGTACCGCGTCTGCGGCGAGGCCCTCGCCAACGTCGCCCGCCACGCGGACGCGGGCCGCGTCACCGTCCGGCTCGTCTCGACGCCCGATTCGGTCGGGCTTCTCGTGGAGGACGACGGGCGCGGGTTCGACCCGGCAGGGGTGCCGGAGGACCGGCACGGCATCCTGGGCATGACGGAGAGGGTCGCGGTGCTCGGCGGCGTGCTGCGGGTAGATAGCGGCCCCGGCAGTGGGACCCGCGTCGAGGCGACTTTGCCGCTCGAAGGGGTTGCGGGTGGATAAGATCCGGCTCCTCGTCGCGGACGACCACCCGGTGCTGCGCGAGGGCCTCGCCGCGGTCCTAGGCACCCAGCCCGACTTCGAGGTGGTCGGCGAGGCCTCCGACGGCGAAGAGGTGGTCCGGCTCGTTGAACGGCTGAGCCCGGACGTGATCCTGCTCGACCTCGAGATGCCCAACGTGGACGGCGTGGAGGCGCTGCTGAGGCTCCGGGAGGCGGGCGCGCCGGCCCGGACCGTCGTCTTTACCGCCTACGACACGGACGAGCGCATCCTGGGCGCCCTGCGTGCCGGCGCCCGCGGCTACCTGCTCAAGGGCGCCTCCAGGGCGGACATCTTCTCCGCCGTCCGTACGGTCCACGCCGGGGGGTCCCTCCTCGGCCCCGCCGTCACGAACCGCCTGCTGGGGCGCATCGGCGAAGACCCGCGGGAGACGAACCCCCTTACCCCACGCGAACTAGAGGTGCTTGTCCTGCTCGCCAGGGGCCTCAAGAACGCCGCCATCGCCGAACGCCTCTTTATCTCCGAGCGCACCGTCAAGTTCCACGTCGGCTCCATCCTCGCCAAGCTCGACGCCGACAACCGCACCGAGGCGGCCAGGATAGCCGCCGAGCGGGGCCTCGTGGACACGCCCTCCTAGCTCGCGCCGACCTGTACTTACGTACAGGTTCGAGATCCGTCCTTCCGCGCGATGGCGAGGGCACGGGGCGGCCGCATACTCTGCTTTGCAGTCCGCGGTGAACGCAGGGCAGGAGGAAGGGAGGCACGGGTGAGCTTGGGTTTGGCGACCTTCTTGGTCGTGGTGTTCGCTACCTTCTTCAACAACGCCCTCCACTTCTACACCCGGGTGCAGAAGTACCCGCTCTTCGCCCGGGTGGGACGGGAGGAGTTCGTGCCCTTCCACAAGGAGTACCGGCGCAGGTTGCCGATCGCGATCTACGCCCCCTACTCCCTGCTGATGGCGGCCAACGCGCCGCTCTTTTGTGGAGAGCCTGGCGCTCGCAGCGCCGGTCCACTATCGCACGGACAGGCAAACACGCAACGACAAAGGGGAGGTGGGACGCCCGATCCGGCTGAACGGCGCACGTCTGGCGGCCGCCACGGCGAGCAGCGTCCCAATCGCCTACCTGCTCGTCCGCACGCTCGCCCCGTGACGATTGGCACCCCGCACAGAGACCTTCGGGAAAGGACGGCATCATGACAGAAACTACACCAAAGACGGCCCTGATCACCGGCGCCTCCCGCGGCCTCGGCCTCGCCCTGGCCCGACGATTGGCCGCTGACGGCTGGAAGCTCATCATCGACGCCAGGGGCGAGGAGGGCCTTGAGACCGCCCGCGCCGACCTCGCGAAGCTCACGGACGTGACCGCCATCGCTGGCAACGTAATGGACCAGGAGCACAGGAGTGGCCTGGCCGGGGCCGCGAGGGACGCCGGCGGCCTGGACGCGCTCGTGAACAACGCGAGCGTGCTCGGCCCGAGCCCGCAGCCGGCGCTCCTTGACTACCCTCTAGGCGTCCTGGAACAGGTCTACAAGACCAACGTCTTCGCCCCGCTCGCCCTCGTCCAGGCCGTGCGCCACGACCTGAAACCCGGCGCCCGCATCGTCAACGTGACCAGCGACGCCGCCGTCGAGCCCTACGAGGGCTGGGGCGGGTACGGCTCAAGCAAGGCTGCCCTCGAACAGCTCTCGAACATCCTCGCCGCCGAGAACCCCGGGTGGCGGGTCTACCGGGTGGACCCGGGCGACATGCGCACCCGGATGCACCAGGAGGCCTTCCCGGACGAGGACATAAGCGACCGTCCCCTCCCCGAAGAGAGCGTGCCGGGCCTCGTCGAGCTCCTGACCGGCGACCTGCCCAGTGGCCGGTACGCGGCCAGGGATCTTGCCCTCTCCGAAACAGGGCAGGCCGAAGTGATAAAGGAGCGCCGCCCATGAGGATTCAGGGCATAGCGTGGTTGGGGACCAGGACCGCACGGTTCGAGGCCACGGCGAGGTTCTTCGGGGAGACGATGGGCCTGCCCGCAGAGCACGAAGAGCCGGATTTCGCGGTCTTCCGGCTGCCCAACGGCGACAAGGTCGAGGTCTTCGGCCCGTCGGACCGGACCCACGAGCACTTCACCACGGGCCCGGTCGCCGGGTTCCTCGTGCAAGACGTCGAAGAGGCCCGCGCCGAGTTGGAGAGAGCCGGGATCTCCTTTATAGGACCGGTGCGCCACCACTACGAGGACAGCGCCTGGTCACACTTCGTCGGCCCCGACGGCAACGTCTACGAATTAACCCGTGACGGCTCGCGAACCTAGCCGCCACCCGAAGCAAAGGAAGCACCAATGCTGAATACCACAGAGCCCACGCCGGGAGTCGACCTCCCGCATTACACGCGGCCGGGCCCGGAAGGCGCAAGACCCCGGAGCATGGAGAACCTCGACTTCGAACTCCCCCCAGACCTCGAAGCCGTCGAGCCGCCGGAGGCCCGCGGCCTGGCCAGGGACGAGGTCCGCCTGCTCGTCTCGTACAGGGAAGACGACCGCATCGTCCACGGTAGCTTCAGGGACCTACCAGATCTTCTCGAACCAGGCGACCTGCTAGTCGTCAACACCAGCGGCACCATGAACGCCGCCCTGACCGCCATCCGCGCCGACGGCACCCACCTCACCCTGCACCTCTCAACCCGACTTCCGGCCGACCTCTGGACCGTCGAGCTCCGAACGGAGAACCTTGAACCTCTCCTCGACGGTGAGCCGGGGGAGGTCCTGATGCTGCCTGACGGCGGAAGGGCCTCCCTCTACACCCCTTACCTTCAGGAAAATCGGCGGCGAGCCGGGAAGAACGTCCGGCTCTGGGTCTCGACCCTCGACCTCCCGTTCAGCTTAAATGAGTATCTGGAGCGGCACGGGGCCCCGATCCGGTACCGCTACGTCAGGGGGGCATGGCCTTCGGCCTACTACCAGACCGTCTACGCGACGGAGAAGGGCAGCGCCGAGATGCCGTCAGCGGGGCGGGCGTTCACGCCGGAGCTCATCACGCGGCTCGTGGCCAAAGGCGTCCAGGTGGCGCCCCTGATCCTG
>DATFPF010000225.1:0-3569 GCA_035264945.1 Rubrobacter sp. | reverse complement strand
CCCTGCCCAGAAGGGATGCTGGCTCGGACCGTCATCTCCGCGCCCGGCGCGCTCGACACATCGAGCACGCCCCCCAGACGCGCGGCCCTCTCGCGCATCGAGCGCAGGCCCAGGTGGCCGGGGAAATAGGCCCCGGCGTCGAAGCCGAGGACGTCGTCCCGGATCTCGACGGTCGTAGAGTCGGCGTCCCAGGCCAACCTCATCCCGACCTTCGCGGCCCGGGCGTGCCTGACGGTGTCGTGCAGCGCCTCCTGGGCGATCCGGTAGACGGCCTCTTTAGCCGGAAGCGGGACGGGCGGCTCCTCGCAGAGGTCGTCCTCTACCTCGATGCCGTGCCTTGCCTCGAGGGCGGCGACCTGCTTGCCGAGCGCCGCCACCAGGCCCTCCTCCTCAAGCGACTCTGGGCGGAGCTCGAAGATGAGCGCCCGCATCTCCGCCATCCCGGCCTCGGCCAGGGAGAGCACGTAGTCGAGGGGTTCGGCGACCCGCGTCGAGCCGTCTTGGAGCATCTTCTGGGCCGTCTGGGTGCCGAGGGCTATCCCGTAGAGCGCCTGGGAGACGGAGTCGTGCAGCTCGCGGGCGGGCGGCATCGTCGAGCACGACCCCGAGGCCGGGACCTACGTCCTCCCGCCCGAGCACGCGGCGTGGCTGACGAGGGCGGCCTCGCCCGAGAACATCGCCGTAACGGCCCGATGGATACCGTTGCTTGGGTCCGTCGAGGACCGGGTCGTCGAGGGCTTCGAGAAAGGCGGCGGGGTGCCCTACTCCGCCTACCCGCGCTTCCACGAGGTGATGGCCGAGGAGAGCGCCCAGACGGTAGTAGCCGCCCTGACCGGCTCGATCCTGCCGCTCGTGCCGGGCCTTACCGATAGGCTCGAGACCGGCATAGACGTGCTGGGCCTCGCCTCCGCCGGGAGGTCGAGGCGAAGGGCGAGCCCTAGCCCCACCCAGACGAGGGCGGCCCCTTCCCCGGTCCCTACCCCCCGTAGACCAGGAACCCGACCTCGCCCGAGGCGACCGTGTCCTCCCCCCGCCGCGCGTACACCTCGAAGGCGTACAGGCGTCCCCCGGCCGCCTCACGCACGCCCGTCGCCCGGCCGCCGACGCGCAGCACGTCGTCGAGAAATACCATCCCCGAGAAGCGGCTGCGGAAGGTCTTCACGTGGCCGTGCTCGAGGTAGGGCGAGAAGAGGAGGCCCATGGTCGCGACCGTGAGCATCCCGTGGGCTATGACGCCGGGCAGGCCAGCCGCCTCGGCGGCCTCGTCGGAGAGGTGTATGGGGTTCGGGTCCCCGGACGCCTCCGCGTACCTTCCGAGTTGACCGCGGTTGATCGGGGGAAGGGCGCGTTCTTCCAACCCGTCCCCCACCCTCCAGTCCGGCGGGCCGCTCATCCGGGGATCCCCCGCCGCACGGCCTCCGTGACGACCACGGTGTCGTTGGTGGTGAAGACGAGGTTCCCTTCCAGATCCTCGCCGGTCCGCTCGAAGAGGAGGAAGCCGAGCAGGCCGCGGCGTCCCTCCTTGTCGTAGGAGTCCTCGAGTTGCAGGCGGCAGAGGATCTCGTCGCCGACGAGGAGCGGGCGCTCGTAGGAGATGCGGAACTCGCCGTGGATCAGGCCGGCCGGGGGCAACTCCAGCCCCTCCACCCTCCCGTAATCGAAGGTCCTCGGGAAGGTGGGCGGCGCGAGGATCCTCCCGTAACGACTGCTGCGTGCGGCCTCCTCGTCCCGGTACAGCGGGCTCGGATCTGCGATAGCATCGGCAAACAGGCGAACGGCGTCGCGCTGGACGACGTTCCGGACAGGCACCGAAGATTGTCCGACGAACTCGTTGTAGAGCACCCTCAAGCCTCCTCGACCAGTCCTGCACGGTCCAGTTGCGAGACCACATAGACCGCCTTATCGTCCATGCGCACGCTCCTTATGCCGGCCAGCGCATGACGGCCAGCTTCGGCCACTCCGCTGACCATCTTCTTGCCTTGTTCTCGTAGACTTCTCTGGGGGCCAGCACGGGGTTCGGCCTGAGCACGAACCCGAAGAGATCCCCGAAGCCGTGCGGCGCGTACACCTCTAGCTCGTCGCCGACGAGGCGTACCCCGTAGCAGCACGTCGTCGCGGCGAAGGAGTCGATGGCGGCTTCCGACGACCGGTGGGACGAGCACGGTACCCCGAACTTGCGCTCGTACCAGAGGTGCACCCTGGCTTCGTTTCGGACCTCCACCCCGACGCCTACGTCCGCGAAAACCTCGGCCGCGCGCCGGATCGTCAGGTCTTCGGCTTCCCAGGAGAGATTCGTATCGTCGAAGTAGAAGAGGTCGTAGTCCCTTATGCCGGCGGCGGGGTCCCGCCCCGAGAGCGCGTTCCAAACGGTCTGAAAGAGGCATCCGGCCGTAAGGTACCACCCCGGGAGATCCAGGCAAACGGCCCCGCGCAAGATTTTCCCTATGTACGGGTTGAGCAGCACGAGGCGCCTGAACTCCGCGAGCTGCTCGCGAACCGTGAGGCGCGACAGATCGCTCGAAACGGCGTTCTCCTGTCCGTCGCGGGCTGGCACGCCCTAGTCCCTCGGCCCGCCGGCGACGTAGAGGACCTGCCCGCTCACGAACGCCGACTCCTCTGAGGCGAAGTACAGGACGGCCGCGGCCACGTCCTCGGGCCAGCCGCCGCGGCCGACGGGGATGGTCTTCACGCGCTCGGCGACGAAATCGTCGAAGTCAACGCCGAGGCGGGCCGCGGTCTCGCGGGTCATCTCCGTCTCGATAAAACCGGGGGCGACGGCGTTCGCGGTTATGCCGTAGCGCCCGAGCTCGACGGCCAGCGTCTTGGTGAAGCCCTGGATGCCTGCCTTGGCAGCGGAGTAGTTGGCCTGGCCGCGGTTGCCCAAGGCCGATGTCGATGAGATGTTGACGATCCTGCCGTAGTTGCGCTCGACCATGTGCTTCTGGGCTGCCCTGGCGCAGAAGAACGCCCCGGAGAGGTGGACGTTGAGCACGCTCCTCCAGTCCTCGTCCGTCATCTTGTAGACGAGGTCGTCCTTGGTGATGCCGGCGTTGTTCACGAGGATGTCCAGCCGCCCGTAGCGGTCCACCGTCTCCGCGACGGCGTTCTCGACCTGCGTCCGGCTCGTAACGTCCACCTTCGCCGCGAACGCGTCCATCCCCTCGTCCACGAGCCCGCGCGCGGTGGCCGCCGCCCCGTCGGTGTTCACGTCCGTAAGGCAGACCCTCGCGCCCTCGCGGGCGAACCGGCGGGCTACCGCCTCCCCGATCCCACGCCCCGCCCCCGTAACCATCGCGACCCTGCCGTCGAGCCTGCCCATGGGCTCCTCCCTTCGGTCGTCGCTTTCAGCTATCAGCTTTCAGCGGTCAGCTTTTGGCTGATGGCTGATAGCTAACGGCTAATAGCTGTAAAACCCTTCGCCGGTCTTCTGGCCCAGCTTGCCGGACCGTACCAGATCCCTCAGTACTTTTGGCGGCTCGTAGTAGGGGTCGCCGGTCGCTTCGTGGACGCGGGATGTGACGTCCAGGGCCACGTCGAGGCCTATGAAGTCGCCTAGCTCGAAGGGGCCA
>DATFPF010000224.1:0-3372 GCA_035264945.1 Rubrobacter sp. | reverse complement strand
CGTCGGGCAGCCCGCGGTCGAGGAGCGCCACGTCCACGCCGCCGAGCTTCAGGCGCGCGCCGGCCAGAGAACCGGCCTGGGCGACCACCTCCATGCCCGGTTCTCGGCCCACCAAACGCGCGAGGGCTCCCCGGTAGTCGGTGTTGTCGTCGACTATCAGGACACGTGTCATACGCCCTCCTTTGGCTCCGTGCGCCCCCCGATCTCTCTTCCGGTATTCCATGCTCGCACACGAGCGGGGAACGGCGCATCCCCCATTTGTGCTATCTCTAGCGCTTTTGCAGCGAACTCCAGAGAACCTCAGCGCGAAGTTAGCAGAATCGCTCTTCCGCGCGCTCGGGTGAATGGGCCTAGTCGGGACCTCGTCGGGGCCTAGCCGTCCTTGCCGCCCGCGAGGGTTAGAGGGTTACCTCGTAGGTACCTATATACGGCCCCATGATGGTTTTCCTCGCCTCCTCGGTTCCGGGGTTGCCCCCACCTCCTGGTAGGCGTTGGCAGGTGGCGCTTGGCCCCGACGAGGCGAAGAAAAGGGGGTGGGGCCTCTGTTCGCCCCACCCCGCCAACGTGGCCGGCTCGTGTTTGGTCGCTAGTGGTCGAACACGTCGTTGAAGTCGTCGTCGAAGACGTTGTTGTTGAAGCCGTTGTTGAAGCCATTGTTGAAGCCGTTGCCGAAGACGCCGTTCTCGAAGAACAGGAACTGGCTTTCGACGGTCAGGCCGCCCACCCGGATGCTGTCGTTACCGAGGAACTGGCTCTCGGCGGTCAGGCCACCGATGTGAACGGTGTCCGCCGCGGCGGGCGAAGCAACGAGAAGGGCCATAGCCACGCTTGCCCCAAGCACCTTTAGTTTGTTCATCTTCCGCTCCTTTAGGTCGAACCGCCCACGTTGGCAGGGGTTGGGTACCCCACACAGTTCACGCTAGCAGCGAAGGCCGCGGGGGCACATCACCCTTCTGCGGTATATTTTCGGTTGCTTGGTGTTGCCAGGAGTGGCGAACGTCGGAAAACCCATTCCGGGGCGAAGTTCCGAGTACAGCCATCCCCCCGGAGGCGGGCAGGGGTAAAAGACCACCCGTTCTGCGTATGACCGCCGCGCGGGCGGCGCTTCGTAGCGCGCGGGATCTAACGTCCCGCCGCTCAGCTCGGGACCTTCCGCGTATTGGCGAGGGGCTCGGAAGGCTTCTTCGATGTGCCCCGAACACGCTGCTGACCGAGGAGGAGGTCCCCCGCACTCCCCGATCTAGGCGAGTAGTCTGCAGGAGTTCCCGCCTCCGTATTGCAGGCCATCGAGGATGATGGGCCCGTGATGGGTATAGAGGTGGGGTCGGTGCACCTTACTATCTTCGAGGAGCGATGAATTTCATGGCAGTTACCACAACCGAGACAGGGCACCTCGCGGGCGGACTTCCGTTCGTCCGCTTCGGAGAGGGCGCGATTCCGCTCGTGATCTTCCCGCCGATCAACGACTCCCTAGTGGATGCTACGTACGGCACGCGGTTCTGGCGATGGTACTTTCGTCGCTTCGCGGACGATTACAAGGTCTACCTGATAAGCCGCAAGCGGGGACTGCCGTCGGGCTACACGACGCGCGACATGGCCGCCGACTACGGCCAGGCGCTCGGGAGGAGCATCGGCCCGGCGCACGTGATGGGCCTCTCCCTGGGTGGTCTGGTGGCGCAGCACTTCGCGGCCGACCATCCCGAGCACGTCGAGTCCCTGATCGTCGGCGTGGCCGCGCGGGGTCTGGGCCTGGAGGGCCGGGAGATCGTGCGGCGTTGGATCGGCCTGGCGCGCGGGGAGCGGTGGCGGGAGCTGCACGCGGAAATGGTGGTGGCCATGTACACGGGGGTCAGGCGCCCCCTCTACGAACTCCTGGCGCGCCTTCTCGGCGGCGTCGTGGTACGCAACCCGGCCGCCAGGGAGGATTTCGTCGTCTCCGCGGAGGCGGCCCTGAACCACGATGCCGACAACCGCTTCGAGGCGATAGGGACCCGCACCCTCGTCGTCGGCGGCGCGCAGGACCGGCTGTTCCCCAAGCAACTCCAGAACGATACGGCGGGGCGCATCCCCGGCGCGGCGCTGCGGCTCATCGAGGGCGTCGGGCACGGGGCATTCGACGAGCGCAAACGCGACTTCGATACGGTCGTCAAGGATTTTATCCGCCGTTAGAACGGCGCCCCCGAAGACCTTCTCTGTGCCTATGAGAGCACCGCGGGAGGGACGGATGCCCGCGGGCGTTTCGGGGCGACCGTGCGGCCGGGTTCGGGTAGACTGCTGCCATGGGTAGCGAGGCGCGGCTCTCGGATCAACAGAAACGCCGGGCGACAAAGATGGCACGGGAGAAGGATCTTACCTGTTCCGACTGCGGCGCCTCAGAACCCGTGCCGAAAGACGAGGTCCCGGCGCGGCACCCGGACGGGGGCGCGGAAGTCGCGATGAGTTGCGTAGAGTGCGAGAGCGCGTCGGAAATGACCCTCGTCCTCTCCCCCGAAGAGGCGGAAGCCCTAGGCTTGCACGCTCTGCGGGATCGTCCGGAGACGCCCTGACGATATTTTGGGGTGGGTGGTGACCTCGAGGATCAAGCTGGTGCCGGGCGCAAAGGCGGGAAGATCTCCGGCGGACGCCCCCACATGGTGAACGGCGTGATGCCTACCCACGCGAGGCCGTCGTGGGTGTCTATGTTCAAGGGTTCTGGTATCAACGGACGGAGGAGATCCGCCGGCACGGGCCAGTGCATGAACAGAAGCGAGCCCCAGTTTTGGTGCATGATCGGCAATCCAGGCGGTCGCGTTCTTACCGAGAGGCGGTCGACAACGTCTATGGGTTCTCCACTCACGCCCTCCGATTCTGACCGCGCCGACGGCCGCGCGCAACCGGCGCCAGGGTATCGTCAAGGGCGGCCCGCTAGAGCCGCCTGACCGCCGGGGTGGAGGTTTCGGAAGTACGGCCCGCCGGGATAACACTGCTTGACGGGGTCGGCAAGGCATCGGCCGAGAGCGAGAGGGAAGGTGGCTCGTCATGCAAAGCCTGCGCGACCGTACGGCGGTGATCACCGGCGCCTCGAGCGGTATAGGGCTGGCGACCGCCCGGGCCTTCGCCCGGCGAGGCGCGAGCGTGGTCCTGGCCGCCCGGCGCCGCGAGCTCCTTGAGCGGGCCGCACGACAGTGCGAGGCGCTCGGCGGGCGCTCGCTCGCGGTGCCGACCGACGTGACCGACCCTGCCCAGACGCGCGAGTTGGCGCGCTCCGCGGCTTCGGCCTTCGGCGGCATCGACGTGTGGGTCAACAACGCCGGCACGAGCATGTGGGGGCCCTTCGAGGAGATCCCGCTCGAATCCCAGGCGCGCCTGATCGAGCTGAACCTGCTCGGCGCC
>DATFPF010000223.1:0-4195 GCA_035264945.1 Rubrobacter sp. | reverse complement strand
CCGTGTTGTAGAAGTCGGGGTCGAGCTTCAGGGGCGACTCGCCCGTAGGCATGAACTCCGCGTCCTCGGGAAGCCTGACGGGGAGGTCCTCCTCGGAGACGGGGACGGCGCCGTGCTCGGGGCAGTAGATTATCGGGATGGGGGTCCCCCAGTAGCGCTGGCGCGAGATCAACCAGTCCCGCAGACGATACGTGACGGCGCGCCGGCCCGTCCCCTTCCTCTCGAGGTGCTCGATCATGCGCTCTTTGGCCTCGTCCACCCCGAGACCGTCGAGGAAATCGCTGTTGATGGCGGGCCCCTCGCCCGTGTAGGCCTTGCCGTCGAAGTCATCGGGTGGCTCGACGGTGCGGATTATGGGCAGGTCGTACCTCTCGGCGAACTCCCAGTCGCGCTCGTCCTGGCCAGGGACCGCCATGATGGCGCCGGTGCCGTAGCCCATGAGCACGTAGTCGGCGGCGTAGACCGGTATCTTCTCGCCGTTGGCCGGGTTGGTCGCGTACGCCCCGGTGAACACACCAGTCTTCTCGCGGGTGACGTCGGTGCGGTCGATCTCGCTCATGCGGACGGCCTTCTCGACGTAGGCCCGCACCTCGTGCTCGCGCTCCGGCGTCGTTATCTTCTCCACCGCCGGGTGCTCCGGGCTCATCACGAAGAACGTGGCCCCGAAGAGCGTGTCGGGCCTGGTCGTGAAGACCTCTACGGGGCCGTAGCCCTCCACATCGAACTCTATCTCCGCGCCCTCGGAGCGGCCGATCCAGTTGCGCTGGAGCGTCTCCACCCGCTCGGGCCACTCTATCTTCGAGAAGTCGAGCAGCTCGTCGGCGTAGTCCGTGATCTTGAACAGCCACTGGGGAAGGTTCTTCTTGACGACCGGCGTCCCGCACCGCTCGCACCGGCGGTCGGGACCTACTACCTGCTCGCGCGCGAGCGTCGTCTGGTCCTTGGGGCACCAGTCAACCGGGGCCTCCTTGCGGTAGGCCAGGCCCCTCTCGAGGAACTTGAGGAAGAACCACTGGTTCCACCGGTAGTACTCGGGCTTGCAGGTGACGACCTCGGACGAGAGGTCGAACATGGCCCCCATCCGCTTGAGCTGCCCGCGCATGTTCTCTATGTTGGACATGGTCCACTTGTATGGGTGGATGCCGCGGTTTATGGCGGCGTTCTCTGCCGGCAGCCCGAAGGCGTCGAACCCCATGGGGAAGAAGACCCTGTAGCCGTTCATCCGCATGAAGCGCGCCCGCGTGTCTGAGGGCGTCATCGCGTACCAGTGCCCGACGTGCAGGTCACCGCTCGGGTAGGGAAGCATGGTGAGCGCGTAGTGCTTGGGCTTGTTCGGGTCCTCGTCGGTCTCGTAGAGGCCGGTCTCGTCCCACCTCTCCTGCCAGCGGCGCTCGAGGACGGTCGGGTCGTAGGTTTTCCTCGGCTTGATCTCGCTCACGAGAGACTCCTTCTGATATGGGATTGGTCGTTGCGGGGAAATGAGGAGGCGCGGGGGCCTATAGTCGAGGACCGGCGTTCCAGACCTTGTTGCCCTTCTTGCGCATGCACCTAATATAGCACCCGCCGCCTACGCGATAAAGAAGCCGAGCGCGAGGGCCAGCGCCGCAGCGACGAGCGTGCACAGCACGTTGGTTGCCTCGTTCCCGAGGCGCGGGAGGCGGGCCCCGACGAGGCTGTCGGCCACGGTGCCGAGGAAAGCAGCGAGCGCCACGAGCCCGGCGGCCCCCCACCCCCCGACGAGCCCGAGGGCGAGCCCGAGCCAGGCGGTCGCCACCGCTGCCGCCAAGCCGGCTAGGGTGCCGGCCAGGGAGACGGCCCCGTCCGTGCCAGGCCGCACCTTCCGGCCGGTCGTTATGAGCCGCGGCGGGCGGCGCGAGAGCTGCCCCACCTCGGACTCCGCGGTGTCGGCGAAGGCGGCGCCCACGGCGGCGACGTACGCGGCGGCGAAAGCCTCCGAGACGCCAAGCGCGTAGAGCAGGGCGCAGAGGACGGCGACGCCGGCGTTGGCGAGGGCGTTGCGGGCCCCGCGCCGGCCTCCGTGCTCCTGGGCGCTACCGGCCCTCTGCTTGCGGTCGTAGCCGAGCCTGGTGAGCGCCGACCCGCCGACCACGAAGAGGACGAGCAGGGCGAACCCCTGGGGTCCTAGGCAGGCGTAGACGGGCGCGCCCACGAGAATGCCGCCCAGGGCGCCGCGAGCGCTCGCCATGCCGAGCCGGTACGCTAGGGCCGCGAAGACGGCGGTTACGGGCAGGGCGAGCAGGACCTGGAGCGACAAATCCCTAGACGCCCGCGAGCCGCTCGAGGAGCCGGCGGGCGTAGCGCCCGCACTCCTCGGGGGAGGCGTGCAGCAGGGCAGGCTCGACCTTCCCGGCCCTGACGCCGGCGTCCGTCAGGCGGCCGACGCCCTGGTAGAGGAGCGAGCCAGCGAGGGGGTTGGTCCGGTAGGGGACCGCTACGACCACCCCGTAGAGCACGCCATCCGCCCCACCCGGGGCCCAGACGGCGTCCACGGCGTCCGGGCGGTCCTGGCCGATGGCGAAGACCTGTACCGGCGGGGCCTCGGGCCTCTCGGGCCTCCCTTCCCTAAGGCTCTCCCAGACCGCCGTCGTCTTGGTGAACCCGGCGGCGAGGGCTGCCCTCGAGAGGCCCGACCATACGTCGCCGGCAACCTGCCGGGCGAGTGGGCTCTCGTAGTCCACGCACATGCCGATCGTGACCTCCAGCGAGCCAGCCCTGTGCGGGGAAGGGCCTACGATCCCTCCCCCGACCCGCGCTTTTCGAGCCGCCTCCTGAACACGTCTATCTCCTTGACGGTCTGCAGGTCGCCGTTGGCCTCCGCCACCCGGCGGCCCCTCTCGAAAACCTCGCGGGCCTCGGCATCCTCCCCTAGCTCGAAGTGGGCGCGGCCGAGCATCCGGTATGCCACGGAGTAGTCGGGCTTGTGTTCCACGGCGAGCTTCAGGTTGTCCCTGGCCTCGGCGTGGCGGCCCTCCTTGAAGAGCTCGTTGCCCAAAGAGTAGAGAACCATGGGGTTCGACGTGTCCCTCTGCAGGAGCTTGCGGAACATCTCGGAGCGCGTGCTCTCCATCTCTCACTCCCGTGTGGCGTGTACGCTACGGGTCTTTTTTAGCATCGCGGCGCCCCGTCTGCTAGAACCGTCCGGATGGAGGTCGAACGCCTGGTCCGTGCCCTCTCCCTCTCCGAGGACCTCGCCCCGTTCCGTACCCTCGTCGAACCGCTTGTCGAGCACTACCGGAGACGCGGCAGCGACCTCGTCAAGACCCTGGGGACGTACTTCGCGTCAGGCGCCAACGCGAGCGAGGCCGCCGACCGGGTCTTCCTGCGCCGCGACAGCATGGCCTACCGCCTGGAGCGCGTGAGAAAGCCGACAGGTTTAGACTTGAGGGAGCCAGGGGCGGCGCTCGCCATGTAACCGGGCCTATTGGCCCTAAAGAGAGTAGAGACAGATGAAGATAAGCACCCGTAACCGGCTGCCCGGCACCCTCACCGAGGTGGTAAAAGGGGAGGCGGCGGCGAAGGTGACGCTCCAGGTCGGTGACAACCACATGGTCGCCCTCATAACCCGCGAGAGCGCCGACGAGCTCGGCCTGGAGGTCGGCCAACAGGCGACCGCCCTCGTCAAGGCCACGGACGTCATGATCCTTACCGACGAAGGCGCGGCCTAGAGAGCGAGTCAGCCGGTAAGCACTTCAGCTTGTCAGCTCTCCCTGTATCTGCGGTACGGTAGCCTGCTGCCGAACACGCCGCCGCGTCACCATCCTGCGGATCTCCCGGCGACTGCCCGGCTGAGGTGCTTACTAGCTGAGGTGCTTACTAGCTGAGGTGCTTACCGGCTTCGGTTCTGGTCAGGTACCTGACGGCCAGGATCACGACGAAGGCGAAGCCCAGAACCAAAACGGAGAGCGCCACCGCCGCGTCGATGTCGCTCTGGAACTCGGCGAAGATCGCCAGCGGGATGGCCTGCGTTACCCCCCGGAAGTTGCCGGCGAAGATGACGGTGCCTGCCGCGAGCACGGTCAGCGTGCCGCCCCCATCGCCGTCCGGGACGGATCCATATCCGAAATACCCCGCAACGACGGCGAGGCGGGCCGCCGTGAGGACGCGCCGACCATCCTGAAAAAAGGGCATTAGTCTCCGCCCTCTAGCTTGGGGAACCGGTCTTCTATGCTAGAGC
>DATFPF010000222.1:0-5262 GCA_035264945.1 Rubrobacter sp. | reverse complement strand
TGGCGGAGGCGCAGGAAGGCGGTGGTGTCCTGGGTTAGAGGGATCGAGCTCGCGAGCACGCAGCGGCTGTAGTTCTCGAGGATCGCTACGACGTAGGCGTTTCCCACGCCGGGTATCGAGTGGGGCACGTAGCGCACGTCGTCCGTCCATATCTCGGTCGCGGTGGACGGCCATCACCCTGCCGACGGTGCGAACGCCCACCTCCGCGTCCCGCTTCTGCACGAGGGCGTCGTTGTGCACGTTTCGGGCTTCCCTGGCTACGCTTTGGGCCAAAACTCGCGCCGGAATACCAATTCCTTTACGAGTTTTACAGTGCGAGGAGGACACCATTGTTTCGAGGGTGGGGTTATCCCTACCCCAAAGTCTCCCGGCCGCCCCATTGGCAGCGGACGCTCCCGGACCTACGCTCATAACTGACAACGAACCAGATGCGAGGGGAGGGCTTATGTGGAACCCGAATAAGAGGAGGGCTTATGTGGAACCCGAGTAGTGCGGCATCCGGGCACGGTTCGACGGATCGAGGCCGAGGCCCAGGCGCGTTCGTGCGCCGCCACGGTCTGATCTCCTTCTACGCCCTGGCGTACGGCCTGAGCTGGTTGGCCTGGCTGCCCTACGTGCTCTCCCAGTACGGCCTGGGCGTCGTGCTCGTCCCCTTCCCCGAGATACTCGGGACCGGGGAGCTGGCCGGGCAGCTGGGCGGCATTCTCCTCGGCGCCTACCTGGGACCTTTAGGGGCGGCGTTCATCGTGACGGCCCTGGCCGAGGGGAGGCCGGGCCTCAGGCGCTGGCGGGGAAGGTTGTTCCGGTGGGGAGTCGGCTGGAAGTGGTACGCCTTCGCCCTGATCGCCGTCCCGGCGCTCATCGTGGCCGGTACCCTGGCGTTGCCGGGGGCGGCCGCGGGTCTGCGCCTCCCGCCGCCGGAGCTGTTTCTCGTCTACGTGCCGTTCTTCGTGCTCCAGATCGTCACCACGGGGTTGGCGGAGGAGCCGGGGTGGCGCGACTTCGCCCTGGTCCGCCACCAGCGGCTGCACGGGCCCTTCCTCGGCACCCTGATCCTGTCGCTGCTGTGGGCCGGGTGGCACCTTCCGCTGTTCCTTACCGAATGGGGTGCGGGCATCGGCGGGGCCAACCCGCGCACCATACTGCTGTTCTTCCTCCTGTGCGTCACGCTCAGCGTCGTCATCACCTGGGTCTTCAACAGGACCAGGGAGAGCCTGCCCCTGGCCATAGTGATCCACGCTTCCAACAACACCTTCGCGTCGCTGCTGCTCGCCGCCACGTTCACCACGCTCGACCCCTCGAGGGACGTGCTCATGGGGGCCGTGATCGGCTACGGCGCCTTGGCCCTGGTGCTCACCCTTGTGACCCGCGGGAGGCTCGGCTACGGCGGTCCCCGCGACGATCAACCGGAGGAGGGAGCCGGCAGGGAGCCCGGCGGTGTTCCCGCCGGCCATGTGATGGCCGGCCAGGGCGTCGATCTCCCGGAGGCGCGGGAGGCTTGACGGCAAACTCCGGTAAGGGTGTCCGGACGGCGAGGAGCCGGCCCGGGACGCGGGCGCAGTGCCCGCGTCCCGGGCCGTAGGACTCGGCACGGCGGGCCGGGTAGACTACAGCGGGAGGAGGGATCCATGCACCAAACCAAAGGAGCTACAGCAGCAGGCGAGGGTTTCGGCCTGGATGGGACGCCCCGCCGGCGTCCCATCGTCCAAGCCGCGCTCTCGGCGCTCTTCTTGCTCTCGAGCTTGCCCCTCGGTCTCTTGTGGTTCGCCGTCCTGGCCGTGCTGCTGTCGGTGGGCCTCCCGCTGACGATCGTGTGGGTCGGGCTGCCCGTCCTCGCCCTCGCCGCGCTGGCGTGCGTCTACGGCGTCCGGGTCGAACGGTGGCGCTTGGCGGCGCTGCTGGGCACCCGCTTGCCCCCGCCCTACCGTCCCCTGCCCCGCGGGCCGGTCCTCGTCCGGGCGCGGGCCCGGGCGGCGGACCCAGCCCTCTGGCGCGGCCTTCTCTACCTGCTCCTGCTGCTCCCCATCGGCCTGGTCGAGCTCGTCGTCGTCCTACTGATCGCTTCGGCGGCCCTGGCCACCTACCCTCTCTGGTTCTGGGCGCTCCCAGACGGCGTGGCCATAGTCGCGACGAACAATTTCGTGGCGGACACCGTGCCCGAAGCGTTGCTGGTCGCGCTCCTCGGCCTCGTGCTCGCGTCGGCCGCGTCGGCCTTCGCCGCGCAGGCCTGCCGGGCGCACGCCTCGCTTGGCCGGCGCCTGCTGGGGCCCCGCGCCCGGGAGGGACTCGAAGAACGGGTCGAGGCCTTGACCGAGGGCCGCTCCAAGGCCGTGGAGGCTGCCATCGTGGAGCGGCGCAGGATAGAGCGCGACCTGCACGACGGCGCCCAGCAGCGCCTCGTCTCTTTGGCGATGACGCTCGGCATGGCGAGGCACAAGCTGGAGGGGGGCCGCGGCGGGGCCGCTGACCCCGAGGCCGCACAGCGGGCGACGGAGCTCGTGGGGGAGGCGCACGAGGAGGCCAAGCGCGCCCTGGCCGAGATCCGGGACCTAGTCCGGAACATCCACCCGGCGGTCCTGACCGACAGGGGCCTCGACGCGGCGGTCTCCGCGCTCGCCGGCCGCTCCCCGGTGCCCACTTCGGTGGAGGTCGAGCTCGACGAAAGGCCCCCGGAGGTGGCCGAGATCACGGCCTACTTCGTGATCGCCGAGTATTTGGCCAACGTCGCCAAGCACTCGGGCGCCTCCGAAGCCCGAGTCTCCGTGCGCCGGCAGAGAGACTCCCGGGGCGGGGAGGAGCGCCTTGAGGACCTGCTCGTGGCGGAGGTCGAGGACGACGGCGTCGGGGGGGCCGATCCGGCCGGCACGGGCCTAAAGGGACTGGCCGACCGCGCGGTAGTCCTCGACGGCCGCCTGAGGGTCGAGAGCCCGGTGGGCGGACCGACCAGGGTGCGCGCGGAGCTGCCGTGGGAGAGGCGGGACGATGGGTGAGGCCGCCACGCAGAAAACCCCGCTGAGGGTGGCGATCGCCGAGGACTCCGGCCTGCTGCGGGCTGGCATCGCGCGCCTCATAACCGACGCGGGCCACAGGGTCATAGCCGAGGCTAGCGACGGGCCGGGCTTCCTGATCGCCGTCGAGGAGCACCCCCCCGACGTGGCCGTCGTGGACGTGCGCATGCCCCCGGGCTTCAGGGACGAGGGCCTCAAGGCCGCCCTGGAGGCCAGGAGGCGCAGGCCCGGCCTCGCGGTGCTGGTGCTCTCGCAGTACGTCGAGGAGCGCTACGGTCGGGAGCTCTTGGAGTCCGGGATGGAGGGCACGGGCTACCTGCTCAAGGACCGCGTCGCCGACGTCGCAGAGTTCGTATCGGCGCTGGAGTCCGTCGGCGCCGGCGGGACCGTGCTCGACCCGGAGGTGGTGGGCCAGCTCCTGGCCCGCAGGAGGCACAGCGAAGGACTCGCCTCCCTCACCGTCCGAGAGCGCGAGGTCCTCGCCCTCGTCGCCGAGGGCCGCACCAACCAGGCCGTAGCGAAGGCCCTCTTCGTCACCGGGGGCGCCGTGGAGAAGCACGTAAAGAGCATCTTCGGCAAGCTCGGGCTCTCCCAGGGCGAGGCCGACCACCGCCGCGTGCTGGCGGTGCTGGCCTACCTGCGCGGCTAGCGCCCGCCCGTAAGCCGAGAACCCGTTGCCACCGTCGCCGCACTTTGCTTCCCCGCTCTAGCTGGGGAAGCCCATCATGCCATCATTCCCCCGTCGACGGGAAGGACGGCCCCGCTGACGTAGGATGCCCGGTCGCTTAGCAGCCAGGCCGCGGCTTCGGCGACCTCAAGAGGATCTGCGCCACGTCCAAGCGGTGTCAAGGCGTTGAGCCTACTGCTTATGTCAGGCTCACGCCGTCTCCAGGCGGCAATCATCTCGGTGTCGGTGGTACCGGTCCCGATCGCGTTGATACGAATTCGGTTTGCCCCATAATCGTGGGCTGCACTGCGGGTCAATCCGATAACGCCGTGTTTGGTGGCCGAGTACGTGCTCAAGCCAGCTCCCCCACCCAGACCGCCGACGCTGCTGGTGTTGACGATTGCGCCGGGGATGGCGGCCGCAAGCATAGCCCGTATCTCGGCCCGCATTGCCAACCATACTCCCTTGAGGTTGACCGCCACAAGTTCGTCGAAGCGCTCTTCGTCGAGGTCGGCTAGTGCAGAGCCACGCTCGCGGCTGATGCCGGCGTTATTGAACGCCCCGTCGAGGCGGCCGTAGATGTCGACGGTACCGTCGACCATCCGTTGGACATCTTCGGGACTGCTGACGTCGCAGACGACGTAGCCGGCCCGCCCCCCATTCGAGGTGATCTCATCTGTGAGCTGTGACAGGCGATCTTCGGAGCGGGCGGCGAGCATCACGGATGCGCCTTCGCGGGCGAATACCCGGGCCGCATCAGCGCCGATTCCGGTGCTTGCTCCGGTAATCAGGATGACCTTCTCGCTTAGCAGGCCGGTGGTGCGGTAGTCAGCCGTCGTCATGAGATCCCTTTCACTCAGGTTGTTGGCCTACCACGAGCGCTTCGACGACGGCGTCGCGGACTGTCGCCGATAGCAACGTGTTTCCAGGATGGTCGGGCTCGCGCGCGACCACAGTCGCAACCCCGCGGAGCGCCGCCGACAGCGTACGTGCCGCCTGCTCCGCCGTTATCCCCGGACGCAGGGCCTTTTTGGAGTGTTTCTTGGCGAACTTCTCAGAAGCCCCTCTCTAGACTGTTGGGCGAACACCGGTCGTCGGGGGCGCGGGGCCGCTTCTGACGCCGCGGCGCATGCGAGCCCCTTGTGGCGTACCCCCGCGGGCAAGGCCGGCGCGCAAACGCGGGGAGGTGTCGCAGGACACCGTACGGCGGCAAACCCCGGACGAGCGCCGCCGATAGCGGCGAAGTTGCAACTTTCGGGCCAGGCGGATCCCGCGGGTCGGCGCGACAATACGTCGCGGTTTTGCGCGAGATTTATCGGAAAGGACGTGGTCTATGGCGATGACCTACGGTTTGACGGCGCCGCAAGAGGGGGCCGCTTCCGGCCGCCCTATGCCCGCGGCGACGTTCTGGCTGGCGCTCGAGGACGACGGCCCGGCGCTGCCGCTCGCGGTGGCGCTGGCCGGGGGCGGGGAGGCGCTCGCCGTTTTCAGCGGAGAAGAGGAGGCGAGGATGTTCTGCTCGCTGCGGGAGGACGGACCGGGCCTGCGCCCCAGGCGGAGCTCCGCCGGGGAGATCGTCTCCCTACT
>DATFPF010000221.1:0-36977 GCA_035264945.1 Rubrobacter sp. | reverse complement strand
TTGTCCGGGTGAGCCGCCCGGACAAGATCTTCGGGCTGATCCCGGCCGTGGTTATCGGCGTGCCCCTGCTTTTGGTGGTCTTGCCTCCTCCGCCACTACACCCTCCGCGCCTTGGGCGTCGTCAGGATCGCCTCGATGCGGGCGGCGTGGTGGGTAACGTGCGTCGGGCAGCACGGCGCACAAAGGTTGTCAGAGGTCGCTGAGCTTGCTGCTCTCGAACCTTCCCAGCACCTGCTCGAGGGCGTTGGGGGCGATCCGCACGTCGCCCCTGAACGGGTGGTCGAGGGCCGCGACGCTGAAGAGGACCAAGGCGATGATCAAGGCAAGCGCCGCCACCATCAGCAGGTGAACCGACGTGTTTTCGAGGCCGAACAGGTAGGTGAAGCACACCACCACGACCCCTCCGACTATCAACACCACCCAAAGGATGGCGGGCAGGCCCTCCTCGGCGCTCAGCAAACGCCCCCTCCTGGCGTCGGCCAAGTCGTGCACCCGCTCGAGTTCCTGCTCATAGAGCACCTGCGGGGTGCTAGTGGAAGGGCCGAGCTTCTGGACGTCGTCCCTGATCTCGTCGAGCGTGGACCATGCCTTCGGGCTGGCTTTGCCCTGCTCCATAAGGGGCCACTCCTCGTCCTCCACGGTCCGGGCGTAGGAACGGGCGAGTTCCTGGATACGGCGGCCCTCGGGATCGGGCAGCTGGTGGGCGATCCAGAAGATCTCGGCCAGCGAGCTGGCTTCGTCATCAGCCGTCTCCGCCGCCGCGTTCCACTGCTCCCACACGGCCACGAGCATGAGCCCCAGGAGTACCGCGTACGCGACGCCCAAGACCGCGTAGATGAAGCCGGCAACCTCGTTGTGCTTGGCGCGCAGCGCCGTGGGCACCAGGCGCTGTACCAGGGCCAGACCGCCCACCGAAAGCGCCACGAACAACAAGCCCAAGAACAGGCCGAGAACGATGCTGATTTGTGTACCCTCCTCCCTAGACCTTCGCCAATCCTACCCGCTCGGCGAACGCCCCGTCGGATCTCTGAGGCACCTTATCGGGACCCCGACACGGGCCAGGGCCTCCGCCTCGTTGCCGGATGGGCCCCAAGATGCGCAAGCTACGGTAACATCGATCGAGGCGCGCGCGCCTCCCCCAAATGGACCAGAAGACGAGCTTTCTTGCCCGCCTTCTCGAAGAGCCCTCAGCGCGAAGTTCGGAGAACCCTGACCCTCTACGAGGTTGGGTGATTGGGCCGCGCGACTTTTGCGCGTGGCCCACAAAAGCTACCGAAGGAGACCGCCGGCCACTCAAAGGGCGACCCGGGCTGCCCGACCGCGCCTATGCTGGCCGGTAGGTGAGGTAAAGGACGCCCGTGGAGAAAGTCCTCGAGTCCACCAACTCCAGCTTCGTCTGCTCCTCTCCCTCCTCGAAAAGCCGCTTGCCGCTACCCACCAATATCGGATGGACCATCAGTTTCAGCTCGTCGAGCAAGCCGTGGCTCAGGAGCGAGCGGACCAGCGCGCCGCTGCCTGAGATCACGATGTCCCCGCCCTCGCCCTGCTTGAGGTTCGCTATCTCGTCCGCGACGTTCTCGCCGATGAGCGTGGAGTTCTGCCACTCAAGTGGCTCCTCGAGGGTCGTCGAGACCACGTACTTCTGCATGGAGTTCATCTGGGCGGCCATCGGGTTCTCCTGCGGATCCTGCCCGGGCCAGAAGGCGGCCCATTCCTCGTAGTTCACCCGCCCCATAAGCATGGCGTCCGCGGCGGCGAAGCCCTCGCCCACCGCCCGGCCCATCTCCTCGTTGAAGTAGGGGAAGTGCCACTTATCGGGGGACTCCATCACCCCATCCAGCGACAGAAACTCCGCCGCGACCACCTTCCTCATGCGGGCCTCTCCTTCTTCGCCTGTTTGCTCGACCAGAGGAAGCATAAGGGCGGCAGGGACACAGCCCACCCTACAAGTGGCGAACTTCCTAAAAACCTTTCTTCTAGGGTGTTCGGCGGGCCACGGTCGGGCCGGGGCGCCGCGGGGCGACCCGCCCATGTGTCCGGACGGGGAAAGCCTAGCGTGCAAGGAACGGGAGGCACAACCCCGCATTTGGGCCATTCTCCTGGGCGGGGGGGCGCTATCCACCGCACGTCTTAGAAGGCGCCTACTCCGAGGTCCGCACACGGCAACCCGCATGGTTCGTGTTGATCGAGGCGGAAGACCGGGAGGACACCGGTTCGATAGTTCCCGCCAACGCTGGAGTTCGTGGCACCACACGGTCTACCGCGTCCCTGCTTGGAAAGGGTTGCGCCCGGAGCCTTTCGCCCGGCGACGCGTGGCGATCTTGGGACGTTTTCCGTTACCCGCGTGATGGGCACGCTTGGCGGAGGCTACGGGTAGGTTGGGGCGCCCCCGCACGCGTAGAATGGGGGCGTGAACGCGCACCGGGAGAGCCGGCAAAGATGAAGCAGAGGGGGCTGCTCGCGGCGTGGCGTAGGGGCCTCAGGCGCGGCGCGAGGTCAGACGGGGAGGAAGGCGGGGCGGGGCGCACGGTCGAGAGGCAGCCTACCCCGATCTACGTCTCCGCGCGGGTGCTGGCCGGCATCGTCGCGCTGGTCGTCGTCGTGATCGCGCTTTTTCTGTACGCCGCGCCGACCGTGCCCGTCGTCGCGCTAGGGGGGATGGCCCTCGCCATAGTGCTCTCGTTCCCGGTGCGGGCGCTCTCCCACGTAATGCCCAGGACGCTCGCCATCCTGGTTACCGTCCTCGGCCTGCTCGGCCTCATCACGCTCGCCCTCTTCTACCTCGTGCCTTTGCTCATACAGCAGCTCAGGGACCTCGTCGTGCAGGTGCCGATCATCGCCAACCAGGCAAACAGGCTGCTGCTGGACCTTATCGACTTTCTCGACGAGCGCCAGTTGCTGCCGGGATCGGACCCTGAGGCGTTCGGGCGCAGCCTCGTCAACGACCTCTTCGACCGCGCCCAGGCCCTCACGGAGAACCTGCTGCGGGGCCTTGTCGGTTTTATCCCGCGGGCCTTCGGGTTCGGGGTGGCCCTCTTCGGGGTGCTCTTCGTGGGGGTCTACCTGCTGGTGGACGTGCGCATGGTCAAGGCCGCGTACCTGCGGGCAGCCCCGAGGGCCTACCGGCGCGACGCCCGCGACCTGTGGAACGCCTTCGGCGAGTCGCTCTCCCGCTACCTCGGCGGGCTGGCCGTCGTCGTCGCCATCCAGGGCGTCCTCGCCGCGCTCGCCCTCTACCTGCTCGACGTGCCCTTCGCCATCCTGCTCGGCGCGTGGGTCTCGGCGACGGCGATCATCCCGTACCTCGGCGCGTTTATCGGGGGGATACCGGCCGTCATCGTGGCAGCCGTCTTCGAGGACCCCTCGCCCACCATAGAGTCCACGACGACGCGCGTGATCCTGGTCATCGTGGCCTACACCCTGATCCAGCAGTTCGAGGGCAACTTCCTTACCCCCCGCATCCAGGGCAACGCCCTCCACGTCCACCCCATCCTCGTCCTGCTGGCCGTTATAGGCGGGGGCGAGCTGGCGGGCCTCGCCGGCGTCGTCTTTGCCGTCCCCGCCGTCGCCGTCCTCCGCGTCTTTTTCGACTTCCTCCGCGTCAGGCTCAAGACGAAGCCCGAGTAGAGCTGTCAGCCGTCAGCAAGAACGCCGGGAACCAGCCCGCCCAAGCGACGCGTCTCGCAGGGGGAGGCCCAAGCCTAGAACCTCAAAACCCCGAACCCACTAACCCGCCTCCTCGCCCTGCTTGACGAGGCTCGACATCTCTTCCTGGAGCGCCGAGACGGCGTCTTCCGGGGTCATCTCGCCGGAGAGGGAGGCGCTGAACTTCTCCGCCATCTCGAGCGAGATGTCCGAGTAGACGGGGGAGACGGGTCGGGGGCGGGAGTTCTGGATGATCACGTCCTTGCCGAGCCTGGCGACCGGGACGTTGTCCAGGATCTCCTGGTCATCGTAGAGCTCGCGCCTGACGGGCAGCCTGGAGCCTTCGAGGGCGTTCTTCTTGAGTTGCTCTGGCTCCGTCATCCACCGGATAAACTCCCACGCCTGGTCCTTCTTCTCCGAGGCGGCGTTGATAAAGAAGTTCCAGCCGCCTAAAGCGCTCGCGCTCTGCCCGCCCGACACGGGCAGCGAGGCGACGCCGACCTGTTCGGGCTCGACCTTGGACTCGTCAGGGTCGGAGAGGAGGGCGTAGACGTAGGGCCAGTTGCGCAGGAACACGGAGTCCCCCCGCACGAAGGCGCCGTGGGACTCGTCCTCCTGGTACTGGAGCACGGCGCGGGTGGTGACGCCGTCTTCGATCAGGGTCCGCTCGGTGGTGAGGCCGGCCACGGACTCGGGGCTCTCAACCACGACCTTGCCGGGATCGTTCGGGTCGAGCACGTCGCCGCCGTGGGTCCAGATGTACTCGAGCCCGTTGCACACGCCGCCCTCGTACTCGGCCCCCTGGAAGACGAACCCGAACGGCAGGCCCTCGTCCTGCTGAGCCTTTTTGGCCTGCTCGGCGAGCTCGTCCCAGGACTCCGGGGGGCCGGAGAAGCCGGCCTTCTCCAGGAGGTCCTTGCGGTAGTAGAGGAGGCCCGCGTCGGTGTACCAGGGCACGCCGTAGATGCCGTCCTCGAACCTCATGGCCTCCATAGGCCCGGGGAGGAACTCGTCGCTGTCGGTGAAGCGGTCGGAGAGGTCGGCGATGTAGCCGTTGCCGGCGAACTGGGCCGGCCAGATGACGTCGCCCCCGATCACGTCTATGTCGCTCGCCCCCGCCTGGAACTGGGTCCTGAGCTGGTCGAAGTACTCGCCCGTGTCCGAGGGCATCTCCCTGTAATTGACCTTGAAGCCGTCGCTCTGCTTGTTGAAGGCCTCGATCATCTTCGGCAGGACCCCGGTGTCGTCGGGACCCCAGGAGAAGACGATGTCGTCCCCCTCGGCGCCCCCTCCGCCGCATCCCGCCAGGGCCCCGCTTCCAAGCAAAGCCGCCCCCGCGAGCCCCGCGCCGCCCGCCCTCAGGAACTCCCTGCGGCTGAACCTAGCACGTCCCATGCATCCCCCTTGCTCTAGCTTTCCCCGCCGGACGAGCCGGCACCCGCATTATGCTAGAAAACGGCCGCCCACGCCCCCTTACCGGGAGCCGTCAGAGGATCTCCGGGGCTGCGAGGACGCGCGACATCCTGACAGGCTGTTGTGGCCGGACCTTCTCGCGAACCCCAGAGATAGCCGCGGGTCGCCGCGCGTGTCATGCTGCCGTCCCGACGGCGGCATCTCGGAGAGGGGCGACTAGTTATGGACGAGGCTGCGAACGGGGCGCGGGTGTTGGAGGGGAAGACGGCGCTGGTCACGGGGGCAAGCAGCGGGCTTGGTAGGGCCACGGCCGTAGCCCTGGCACGGGCCGGCGCGGACGTCGCGCTGGTGGCGAGAAGCGCGGACGAGCTCGAAGAGACGGGCGAGGAGGTCTCCAGGGCTGGCCGACGGGCGCTGGCCTTGCCCACGGACCTGGCGAGGGAGGACGAGGCGGCGGCGGCCGTAGACAGGACCGTCGGGTCCTTCGGGCGAGTGGACGTGCTCGTCAACGCCGCTGGCATCGACGTGCCCGGCACGGTGGAGGAGCTGGACGTGGGCGGTTGGGATCTGACGCTCTCCGTGAACCTCAGGGCGCCGTTTTTGCTCTCCAAGGCCGCCTTCCCGCGCATGCGCGAGGCGGGCGGCGGAACTATCGTGAACGTCTCCTCTGTGGCGGGCAAGAAGGGGTGGGCGAAAGCTTCGGCTTACTGCGCCTCCAAGTTCGGCCTCACGGGCCTTACCGAAGCCCTGGCCGACGAGGGAAAGGAGCACGGCATCAGGGCGATCGTGCTCTACCCCGGCGCCATGGCTACTAACTGGGGCGCCTTCTCCCCGGACGAACGCCGCAGGCGGGACCCGGAGAAGGTTCCCCCGGGGCAGGCCCTCAGGCCCGAGCGCGTCGCCGACTTTATCGCCTGGTTCGTCGCCTCCCCTCCCGAGTTCGTGCTGACGGAAGGCGTAGTGCTTCCGATCGAAGAAGGGATGCCGTAGGCCGGTCCCGGGGCTTCGCGTCCCACGAAAGCATGGCGGCTATCCAGACCGGCGCCTCTCCCTGCGGTCCGGGTAGGCGAAGGCCAGCGCTTCGGGGTTCGCGTTTCCGATCGGGTCCCTTACCCCAGGAACTTCTCCAGCCGCCCGTAGCAGTCTTCGAGCAGCGATAGGTCGGCGTGCTCTGCGTCCTGGTGGGCCTGGGAGGGGGAGCCCGGGCCGAAGTTGACGGCGGCGACGCCGCGCTCGGCGAAGCGGGCGACGTCCGTCCATGCTTGCTTGGGGCGGACCTCCAGGCCCGTGGCGATTAGCTCTTGCATGAGCGGGTTGTCAAGGTCAACCGAGCCGCTCGGGGCGAAGTCCGGTATCTCGTAGGCAGCCTCGTCGCCGAGCAGGTCGTCGAAGAGGCGTCTAACGTCGTCCACGCCCTTGCCCGGGGCGAAGCGGTGGTTGACGTTGATCCAGAACGAGTCAGGCACCACGTTCTTTGCCCGACCACCCCTCGCCGTCGTCGGCGTGAGGACCTCGTAGAAGGAGAGGCCGTCCACGACCACCTCGTTGGCCGGCCGTTCGTGCAGCGCGGCCAGGAAGCGGCCGGCCTTGGTGATGGCGTTCTCCCCCTGCCACGGCCGCGCGGCGTGGGATGACTTGC
The DNA here is from genome assembly GCA_035264945.1 of Rubrobacter sp. Lineage (GTDB taxonomy): Bacteria > Actinomycetota > Rubrobacteria > Rubrobacterales > Rubrobacteraceae > Rubrobacter_D. The sequence continues at coordinate 30,280 of DATFPF010000221.1, read as the reverse complement.
CGCGGAAGGTCACCTCGATCTGGGCGGTACCAACGCACCCGACCTCCAAAGCTCCCTCCGTCGGCTCGGGCACGATGGCGAGGTCGGCCTCGAGCACCCAAGGGCTCCCGGCGAAGACGGCCTCGAGGCCGTTCTCGACGTGCGGGCCCTCCTCGCGCTCGTAGAAGACGAACCTGGGCTCGAAGCGGCCCCCCTCCCAGGCGAAGTCCTCCAGGAGCGCGAGCATCACCGCGTCCCCCGCCTTCATGTCCGAGGCGCCCCGGCCGTAGACCCTGTCCCCCTCGACCCTTACCTCGATGGGCTCATCCGGCTGCGGCACCGTGTCCAGGTGCCCGGCGAAGACTATGCCGGGCCGCGATGGGTCCGGCTCCCGGCGGCGGATCATGAGGTTGTTGGAGATGCGTTGGATCTCCCACCCGGAGGCCTCGCCTATACGCGCCTCCAGGTCGTCGCAGAGGGCCTTCTCCTCGCCCGTTACGCTCGGACGCTCCAGGAAGAACAGGAGGGATTCGAGCAGCCGCTCCCTCACGCGCCGGCCCCGAACTCGCGCAGGGCCTCGTTCAGGGACGTCTTGCGGTCTGTTGACTCGCGGCGCTCGCCGACGATGAGCGCCGTCTGGACCCCGTAGGAGCCCGCGGGGAACTCCCGGGTGCGGGTGCCGGCTATCACGACAGAGCGGGCGGGGACGCGGCCCCTGTAGACGACCTCCTCCTCGCCGGTGACGTCGATGATCCTCGTCGAGCCCGTCAGAACCACGTTTGCCCCGAGCACCGCGCCCTCCTCGACGCGCACGCCCTCGACCACCACGCACCTGGACCCGATAAAGGCATCGTCCTCGATCACCACGGGCATGGCGCCCGGCGGCTCAAGCACGCCGCCGATGCCAACCCCGCCGGCGAGGTGGACGTTCTTGCCGATCTGGGCGCCGGAGCCGACGGTCGCCCAGGTGTCCACCATCGTGCCGCTCCCGACGTAAGCCCCGATGTTCACGTAGCCCGGCATCACGACGACGCCAGGCTCGACGAAGGCCCCGTAGCGGACCGTCCCGGGCGGGACGACGCGGACGCCGGCCTCCTTGAGGTTCTTCTTGGTAGGTATCTTGTCGTGGTACTCGAAGGGGCCTGCCTCCATTGTCTCCATCTCGGCGACGGTGAAGTAGAGGTTGATCGCCTTCATCACCCACGCGTTTGACTCCCATTCGTCGCCGCGCCTCTCGGCGACCCGCAACCCCCCCCGATCCAACGCGGCTATCGTGTCGAAGACGGCCTGGCGGCTTTCGTCTTCCCCCAACAACTCCCTGTTCTCGAACGCGGCTTCTATCTTCTCTCTCATAGCCCGGCAGTGTAGCAAGGGGCGGGTGAGATGGGCGTTGGGCCTAGGCCTTCTGCGCCTCGTCGGGGAGGAGGCCTAGCTCGATAGCGCGGCGGGCGGCCTGGGTGCGGTTCTCGACGCCGAGCTTGACGGTAATGTTCTGGACGTGCGAGCGGACCGTGTTGGGGCTTATGAACAGGGTGGCGGAGATCCTGCGGTTCGTGTCCCCAAGCGCCAGACGCAGCAGTACCTCTTTCTCCCTGAGCGTGAGCGATCCAAGCGCGAGCTCAGCCCGCTTGCGCGCGTCTATATCCTCGACCACCAGGATAAAATAGGCGGGTTCTCCATTGGTCTCCCGCACGAGCGAGACGTTCGACGAGACCCAGACGAACTCCCCGGTCCGGCGCAGAAAGCGAGCCTCGGCGGAGTAGTCCGAGGTCCCGCCGGCCGCCATGCCCCGCCGGAGCTCCTCGTCCCTCCGCGCGTCCTCAGGGTGGACTATCCGGTAGAGATCCTCGCCGAGAAGCTCCCCCCGGGCGTAGCCCGTGACGGCGCAGAACCGGCGGTTGGCCCGCAGGCATCGCCCGTCGGCCGAGAGGAGGGCGATGCCCGTGGCGGCGCCCTCGAAGGCTGCCCTGAACAGCTCCTCATTCTCCTTGATCTTCGCGACGGCGGCCCGAAGCTCGGCGGTGCGCTCGTCCACCCGGCGTTCCAGCTCGGCGTTCAGGCGCCGCACCTCTTCCTCGGCCCTCACGCGCTCGGTCACGTCCCTGACGATGACGACCACGCCGCCGACGTGCGCGTCTTCCAGAAGGTTGTTCATCGCGAGCTCCACGTGCGCCCAGGAGCCGTCCTTACGCCTCAGGCGGAAGGTGAAGGGCGGGGCGATGCCGGGGGAGTCCCAGACCTCCACGCCCTCGGCCACCACCCGCTCAAGGTCTTCGGGGTGGATCACGTCGAGCATCACGAAGCCCACGAGCTCCTCCGGCGCGTACCCGGTCACCCGCTCCATCGCGGGGCTCACGTAGCGTAGGGAGCCGTCGATCTCGAAGACCACGACCGCGTCCCCGACGTAGCTGGCTATCGAGAGGAACATCTCCTCAGCGCTTCCCGCGGATCCGGAGTCCGGCCTCCCGACACGCTCCGCCTCGCGGACCACGATGACGAGCCGATCCTCGCCGACGCCGTCCACGTACCCGGCGACGGTCACCACGGCCTCGAACGTTGCCGCCTTCCCGGGCGGGGCCCGCAGCACGCGCAGGAGACCCCGGAAGGAGCCGGTCTTTCTCTGTTCGACGCGGGCCGCCGCGAAGCGCGGGTCGAGGGGATCGAAGACCTCACCCCCGCCCGGCGCCGTCAGATCCTCGCGCGCCCGGCCCAGGAGCCGGCACGCCTCTGCGTTCGCGTCCAGGATGGCGCCGTCGGCGTCCGCGAAGAGCACACCGTCCATGCTCGCCCGGAAGAACGCCCGGTAGAGGTGCTCCTCGCCCCCGAACGAGGCCTCGTCATGGGACCGCGCTCGCCCGGAACCGGATCGCTCTCCGCGTGTCCTCATCTTCTCCTCGCGTCCCGCCTACCTGCGCCTCTACCTGCGCCTCATTCTATACACGGCGCCGGACGGACGGGGGTCGGGCAAAGAGTTCCGCCACGGCGCAGCCGAACGCAGGCATGGCCTCGAACCATTCGAGCGAGTCGCCGTAGGTTCGCGCCAGGCCGTCCGGGGTCTCGACCACGATCTCCCGAGCGCGCGGGTAGATGCTGGCGCACCCCAAATTCACGGAAGGCCTCGGGGCTCGCTTCAGGTGATGAGCTCTTCCCAGCGCCCTATCGCCCTTCGGCACTCTTCCAGCCCCGGCACGAGCGCGACCCGCACGTAGCCCTCGCCGCCGGCCCCGAACGAGCGTCCCGGCGCGACGACGATGCCCTCTTCCAGGAGGCGCATCGCGTAGGCTTCGTCGTTGCCAGCGAACGCGTCTGGCACGGCGACCCACAGGTAGAAGCTCGCGTCCGTGGGGAGGAGCCTCAGGCCTACCCTGTCGAAGAACCGGGCGAAGAGGGCGCGCTTCTCGCCGAAGACCCGGCGCCGCGCCTCCACGTGCCCGTCGTCGCCCCAGGCGGCGGTGGCGGCGTCCTGCACGAAGGCCTGGGAGGCGACGCCGACGGACGGACGGAGCTTCTTGAGCGCCGCGATGAGCTCCGGGTCGCCGGCCATCATCGCCGAGCGGTAGCCGGTCATGCCGCTGCGCTTGGAGAGGGAGCAGAACGCCAGGGTCCGCTCCTTCGTCACCTCCAGTATGGATGGCGGCGGCTCGCCTGAGTAGAGGTCGTTGTAGCACTCGTCGGAGAAGAGCAGGACGTCGTGCTCGCGGCAGAAGGCGGCCACCCCTTCGAGGTACTCGTACGTGGCCGTGGCGCCCGTGGGGTTGTGGGGGTAGTTGATCCAGAGTATCCGGGTCTCTTCTGGGTCCACGGCCCCTGTCTGCAGCATGAACCCCTCCCCCTCGTTCAACTCTACGGGTCTCGCCTCTCCGCCGGCGAAGAGGGTCCCCCGTCCGTAGACCGGGTAGCCTGGCGTGCCGTAGGCGACGCCGCGCCTCGTGTGCGATGGGTGCAAAAAGGCGAGCGGGGCGTGGAAGATCGCCTCCTTGGAGCCGGCGGCGGGCAGCACCTCCGTCTCGGGGTCGAGCGCCACGCCGTGGCGGCGGTCCATCCAGCCAGCGAACGCCTCTCGGAGCCCCCGCTTGCCCGTCGCCGTTGGGTACCTGCTTGTCGCGGCGACGCCTTCCCTGAGGGCCCGTCGGATGGCCGCGTCCGTCGGTTCGCGGGGGTCGCCGGTGCCGAAGTCGAAGGTCTCGGCGCCCTTCTCCTCAAGCTCGCTGCGGCGTTCGTCGAGGCGGAGGAGCGGGTAGGCGCCCTGTCGTTCGAGGACGGGGTTGAGCAGTAGCGGGCGCCGTTCTCCGGAAGGTCGGATCTCTTGTGCGGGGGGTGTCGCGCGGGGTTTCGTCACGGGGTATATTCTCCCCTACGGCTCCGGTTACAGGAGCGAAAATATAGCACTTCCACGGCGGAGCGAGGAGGAGGGTCTTGGACGACTTCTACTACGAGGGGGGCGGCCTCCGCTGCGAGGGGGTCGCGCTCGACGAGATCGCCCGGACGGTCGGGACGCCGACCTACGTCTACAGCCGCGCCGCCATAGAGGGTGCCTACAGGGAGCTCGACGAGGCGTTCTCGGGCATCGACCACATGGTCTGCTACGCGGTAAAAGCAAACGGGAACCTGGCCGTGCTGCGGGCGCTCGCCTCCCTCGGGGCGGGTGCCGACATCGTCTCCGGCGGGGAGCTCTACAGGGCGATGCGCGCCGGTTTCGACCCGAAGAAGGTAGTCTTCGCCGGCGTCGGGAAGACGGAGACCGAGCTTATGGCGGGGCTCGGGGAGCGCATCCTGCTCTTCAACGTCGAGTCGGCCTCGGAGCTCGAGCGGCTGGAGCGGCTCGCCGCCAGGTTCGGGAAGCGGGCCCGCGTCTCGTTGCGGGTCAACCCGGACGTGGACGCCGGCAGCCACGACCACATAACGACTGGCAGGGAGCGGGACAAGTTCGGCATCCCCGTAGATCAGGCGCTCGCGCTCGCCCAGCGGGCCGGGCAGTACCGGTGCGTCGACATCATCGGGGTCCACCAGCACATAGGGTCCCAGATCACCAAGCTACAGCCCTTCAGGGACTCCGTGGAGAGGTCCGCCGGCCTCGTCGAGGAACTGCAAGAGCGCGGCTTCGGCATCCAGTACTTCAACATAGGGGGCGGCCTCGGCATCCGCTACAAGGACGAGGAGGCCCCTACGCCGAAGGAGCTGGTGGCGGAGATCCGGCCCGTCCTCCAGCGCCTGCAGGGGACGCCGGTCAAGATCCTGTGCGAGATGGGCCGCTTCATCTCGGGTGCGGCCGGCGTGCTTCTCACGGGCGTCGTCTACCGCAAGACGAGCGGCGAGAAGGACTTTATAGTCGCGGACGCCGGGATGAACGACCTACTGCGGCCGAGCCTCTACGACGCCCACCACGAGGTACTGCCCGTGAAGGAGAACGGCTCCCTCGCGCGCGCCGACCTGGTTGGCCCCGTCTGCGAGTCCGGCGACTACCTGGCCCGCGACCGCGAGCTGCCGGACGCCCAGGAGGGCGACCTGCTCGCCGTCATGCACGCAGGCGCCTACGGTTTCTCGATGGCCTCCAACTACAACTCACGCCCGCGCCCGGCCGAGGTCATGGTAAGCGGCGACCGCTGGTCCGTGGTGAGGGAGCGCGAGCACTACGCCGACCTCGTGAAGGGCGAGCTGGTGCCGGCGTTTTTGTAGGTTCGAGGCTTCGGGTATCGGGTTGGAGGTATTCACCCTGGGGGAGAGGCCCGACCTGGAAGGGGCGGCGCGGTCGATCGGCGCCGACGTTCTGCCGGAGTTTATGCACCACGACGCGGCGGTGAACCGGGTCTGGGGCGAGCTGTTCGACCGGTTCGCCGGGTTTCAGGTAGCGGTTTGCGACCACGGGGACAGGGTCGTCGCGGCGGGGAACTCCGTGCCGCTCTTCTGGGATGGGGGCCTCGGAGGGTTGCCCGGCGGTGTAGGAGAAACGGTCGAGCGGGGCGTTGGAGACCTCGGGGCAGGTCGGGCGCCGACGGTGGCCTCGGCGTTGCTGGCCACGGTGGCGCCGGGTTACCAGGGCCGGGGTTTGAGCGGCGTCGTTCTGCGCGCGATGAAGGACGCGGCGGCGGGGCGGGGGCTTGCGGCCCTGATCGCGCCGGTAAGGCCCACGCTGAAGGACCGTTACCCGCTCACCCCCATGGAGCGCTACGCGCGCTGGAAGCGCAAAGACGGGCTCCCCTTCGACCCCTGGCTACGGGTCCACCGCAGGCTCGGCGCGGAATTCTTGCGCGTCGCGCCGCGGTCCATGACGGTCACGGGCACCGTGGGGGAGTGGGAGGGCTGGACGGGGATGCGTTTCCCGGAGAGCGGTCCCTACGTGGTGCCGGGGGCCCTCTGCCCCGTGCGGATGGACCTGGAGCGGGACCTTGGCACCTACGAAGAGCCGAACGTCTGGATGCGCCACCCCATCGAGGTCAACAGGTAGTGCTCCGCGGAGAGAAGGTGACGCTGCGGGCCGCGAGCCGGGAGGACCTGGCCCGCCAGGCCGCCTTCGAGAACGACCTCGGGTTCTTGTTGGCCGGCGGCGGAGACCCGCCGGATCCGGTCCCCCTCGAGCGACTGCAGAGGGACTTCGACAAGGAGATCTCCGACCCGCAGGCGGGCAAGATCGAGTTCGCCATAGAGGCCGACGGCGCGTACGTGGGCCGGTGCGGCCTGTACAACATCGACCGTACCGCCCGGCACGCGGAGCTCGGCATCGGGATCGGGGACACGGAGTATTGGGGACGCGGCTACGGGCGGGAGGCCGTCGGCCTGCTGCTTGACTACGCGTTCCGTCTCAGGAACCTCCGCCGCGTGTGGCTGGAGGTCCACTCCGAGAACGAGCGGGGAATCCGGGCGTACCGCTCGTGCGGTTTCGTGGAGGAGGGCCGGATGCGGGAGCAGGTCTGGCTCGGCGGGCGCTACGTGGACAAGGTCATCATGGGCGTGCTGCGCGAAGAGTGGGAAGGCTAGGAGGGCCACACCCCACTGTCTCCGTGGACGCGGTCCGAAGATTCTGCGAGACACCCCATCTCGACGCATCCATTCGGCGATTTTTCGTCTCAACAGGTGTCAGCCACCCGGGGCGTAGCAGAAGGATCCCAACGGGCAGGATGATCGAGGTAGATTTCCTGTACCCTACCGCCTGTTCCCGATGCCGCGGGAGCGAGGCCGCCCGAATAGGCGCCATGCGGGTGCGTGCCGGCAACCTTTCGGGAGCCCCTGCGTAACCTCTGGAGGACCGTCCTGCAAAGCGACCACCCCGCGCGGCTTGGGTTAGAATCGGCGGACGATGAAGGTCAAAGTAGATTTCCCCCTCGCCTCCGAAGGCCACCTCGGGCGGGCGGCCGCTGTGGCGGCCGCCCACGCCTCCTACGGGGTCTCCGGGACGAACGGCCGGGCGCGGGTCTCCGTGGAGCTGGACCTGCCCGATGACTGGCGTCTTCTGGACGACTTCTCGGGCCTGTTGCGCGGCGAGAAGGAGGCCTGGTACGAGGCCGACGGGACGCCCGTCCCTGGCGAGGAGCTCTTCGCGGGGACGCGGTGCTTCCTGCGCAAGCAGCGCTCCGGGACGGCGGCGAGGGATTGGTGCACGCCGAAGCACCTGGAGGACAAGCAGCTCTTCCCCTGCCGCCAGATCCACCTCTACGACAACGACCACCTCACCTCGAACTCGTGGTACGCCCACGGGCAGATAGACGACGACGCGGCCTTCCGGGTGGACAAGGACGCCATAACGGAGCGTATCCTCTCCGACCTCGGCCCGTGCGTCCACTGCCCCATCCTCGACCTCGACGCGACGGCCGAGCTCGTCGCCCGCCTCCCCGAGAAGATAGAGCCGGGCAAGGACGACGCCTGGGCCTACCGCGAGAAGGGGCCCCTCCCGTCGTGGAAGGTGGTGAAGACCCCCGCGGGCCGCGGGCCGGAGAAGGCGCCCATCGCGGAGGACCGGGAGGGCCTCTTCGAGCGCCTGGCGCGCAGCGTGAGGAGCGGGGGGGCGAACGTGGCGGCGGCGAGCGGGACGGCGCCAGGCACCCGCAACGTGCCGTCCACCCGCTACGAGGACGTCGGCGGCATGCGCGAGACCATAGAGATGGTCAGGGAGGCCGTCGAGCTGCCCATAACGCACCCGGAGATCTTCAAGAAGATGGGCATAAGGCCTCACAAGGGCATCCTGTTCTACGGCCCGCCTGGCACCGGCAAGACGCTCCTGGCCCGCGCGGTCGCCAACGAGAGCGGGGCCCACTTCATAGCGGTCTCAGGGCCGGAGATCCTCAACAAGTTCTGGGGCCAGAGCGAGGCCAAGTTGCGCTCCATCTTCAGCGAGGCGAAGACCAAGGCGCCGGCGATAGTCCTCTTCGACGAGATCGACTCATTCGCCTCATCCCGCGACGCGATGAGCGAGAGCTTCGAGGCCACCCTCGTCTCCCAGCTCCTCTCCCTGATGGACGGCCTTAACGACCTCGGTCAGGTCTGCGTCATCGCCACGACCAACCGCCCCTCGGCCCTCGACTCGGCCCTCCGCCGCCCCGGCCGCTTCGACCACGAGATAGAGGTAGGCCTGCCCGACGCCGAGGCCCGCCTGCACATACTCAAGATCCACGCCAAGGACATGCCCACGGACCCCTACCTCGACCTCGAACAGATAGCGCGCGCCACCGGCGGCTACTCCGGCGCCGACCTCGAAGCCCTCTGCCGCGAGGCCGCCCTCGTGTGCATGCGCCGCACCATAAACCTCCGCGACTTCGAGAAGCGCATAGCCCCCCACCAGCTCTCGGCCCTCTCCGTCACCACCTACGACTTCCGCACAGCCACCAAGCGCGTCGGCGCCTCGATCCGGCGCTGAGGCCGGCCAACCCTCGGCTCAGGCTGGCACCCGCTCCCTTTGCGTCACCGCGAGGCCGAGTTCCCTGCCCGCTTGAAGGGCCCCGGGAACCAGGGAGAAGCCCTCCGGGGAGAGCTCCACGCAGCACGAGGGCCGTTCGGGGAAATCCATCCGCCGGAACAGGTCCTCGAGCGGGATGGTTCCTCGCCCGGGTGGGAGGTGCAGGTCTCCCAGACCGAAGGCGATGTGCTCTGAGACCTGCGGCTCTCCGGTAAGGTTGGTCCTTTGCAGGTTGTCGTGGAGGTGCACGTGGCGAACCAGGGGCGCTACGGCGGCGCACTCCTCGATAAAGTCGAAGCCGAAGAAGCCCGCCGCGAGGGCCGCGTGCCCCACGTCCAGGCAGATGCCGACCGCGGGATGGTCGATCGTGGAGATCTGCTCTGCCAACTGGGAGGGCCAGACCGAGTAGTCGTAGACCGTGCCGCGCAGGATCGGCCGCTCGGGGTAGTAGTTCTCGACGGCGATGGTCACGCCGAGCTCTCCGGCCAGACCTCCCGCCTCGCGCAGGGCGGAACGCTCGGCGGAGAGCTGGTCCCTCATGCTGTGCCTGGCGTCGCGCGTTCCCACGCGCTGGCCAGCGTGGCAGACCACCACCCCAGCGCCGATTCCTTTCGCGAACCGGAGGCTTGCGTCGAGAACCTCGCGCTGGAGGCCGTGGGAGGTGAGATCCATGAGGTTCACCTCGAGCGGGGCGTGGACCGTGTACTCCAGGTCCGCCTCCAGCAGCAGCTCTCCGACCGCCCGCAGCCTGTTCGCATCAAGACGACCGCCGAGGATGACCCCCAGGTTCTGGGGCCAGATCTCCACGAAATCCGGTCCGGCGCTCTTTAGCTCTCCGAGGTCCTCCGCGAGCCCACCGACGCCGTCCACGTATAGCCGGGACAGGTTGGTACCCACGCTCCGAAAGACCATACGGTTCCTCTCTCCCTTGGGGACGCACGAGATCGCGCGCAGTATAGGCTCGCCGATCCTCCTTTAAGTGAAGGGAGGGTTAATGATGGGTAAAACCTGGGTTTAACCGGCTCTGTAGAATGGGCTTATTTACTCGTGTGAGGAGAAAACGACCCAAAGGGGAAAGGCCGAATTGAGCAGTTACGAGGACTACACGCGCACATCCGGCAACTACGACAAGACCAGGGAGCCGGTGGGGACCGAGGTACTCGTCGGTTGCTTCGCCCACGCTCCCGTGCCGTTGGACCGGACGGTGGTGCTGGATGCCGGGTGCGGCACCGGCAGCTACTCCGACGCGCTGCTCGGTTACGTCGGCCGGATCGAGGCTGTGGACCTCAACCCCGGCATGCTCGAGGTCGCCGCACGCAAGCTGGCGTGGGCCGGGGACCGCATCTCCTTTCACCCATCCAGGATCGACGATTTGCCCTTCGAGGACGCGACCCTGGACGGGGTAATGATCAACCAGGTGCTCCACCACCTGCCCGACGCCGCCGCAGAAGGGTTCCCAGCTCACCGCCTAGCCTTCGGAGAGTTCGCCAGGGTTCTGAAGCCAGGCGGAATCCTAACGGTCAGCACCTGCTCGCAAGAGCAACTGCGCGACGGCTACTGGCACTACCACCTGATCCCCGAGGCCGCTGATGCCCTCCGAAACCGCTACGTCCCCATCGACGAACTGCTCGAGATCCTCGACGACTCCGGTCTCGCCCACCGGGGAACCTTCGCGCCCATCGACGCCACGGTCCAGGGCGACTCCTACTTCGACCCCCGCGGCCCCTTGAGCAAGGCGTGGCGCGACGGGGACTCGGTCTGGTCGCTGGCCGCCGAAGACCGCCTGAACCGGGCGCTCTCCCGTATCCGGAAGCTGGACGAGAAGGGGGAGTTGGAGACCTACGTGGCCCGCAACGACGCCCCGCGCACCCACATCGGCCAGGTAACGGTCGTTTTCGCATCCCGCAGATAAAGCGACGCCGGACCCTGGCCAGTTTGCGCGTCTTTAACACAGAGTTTACAATCTCTCGACTGCGTCACGGGCGTTGGGGGATGCCCGCTCAAGGCAGATAGAGAGAGGGATACGATTGGATCGAGTGTATGCCGCGCTAGCACGCGTGCCTTTTTTCGGGAACGTCCGGCACGAAGTCATCGAACTGGATCGCCTCGGCGGCGCCCTTACAAACGTCTGCTACAAGGTGACGATAGGTAGCGCGGCTTACGTGCTGCGGCTCGCAGGAGATGGCACCTCGGACTACATCGACCGTACCGCCGAGGAGCACAACGCGCGGATCGCGGCGGAGGCCGGGGTCAACGCGGAGGTAGTCTACTTCGACGCGAGAGACGGCACGATGGTGACCCGGTTCGTCGAAGGGATTTCCATGAACGCCGGGGACGGGTTTGGCCTGGACTCGGGGGCTCCGGTTCGGGCCGCCCGGGCGCTCGGGCGGGTTCACCGGCTTGGGAGGGTTTTCAGGTCCCGCTTCGACGTTTTCGACGCGATCGACGATTACCTGGACCTCTTGCGCGAGAGGCGGACGTCGCTGCCGGAGGATTACCATGAGGTAAGGCGGAAGGCGAGGGCGGTGCGCCGGGCGCTGGAGGCCTCCCCCGCCCCGCTCGTGCCCTGCCACAACGACCCGTGGCCGGGAAACCTCCTCGACGCGGGTGGGCGTATCTACCTCATAGACTGGGAGTACTCGGGCATGAACGATCCTGTGTGGGATCTCGCCGACCTCTCGGTCGAGGCCGGGTTCGGGCCCGAGCAAGACCGCGCCATGATGGAGGCCTACCGCGGCGGCACCGCGTCCGCGGCGCTCTACTCGCGGCTGGAGGTCTACAAGGCGATGAGCGACCTCCACTGGTCTATCTGGGGTTTCGTCCAGCACGCGAAAGGCAACCCCGCGGAGGACTTCTGGAGCTACGGGTTGGTTCGGCTCGGACGCTCCAAAGCGCGGATGGGCAGCGCCGATTTCCTCCGGCACGTGGGTTTGGTGCGTGAGGGCGGACGTTCGCGCGCTACGAAACGCGCCTACCGGGCCGACCCGGAGAGAAGAAAGCCCGTCCGCACGGTCCCGGAGAGCGGATAGCCCCCACCGGCTCTCCGTCACCACCCACGACTTCCGCACCGCCGCCAAGCGTATCGGCGCCTCAATCCGGCGCCAGGCGCGGCGCCCGTTCGCGCGGGGCGGCCAGGTCGTGCCTGGCTGCTGGTTTCCCGTGGTTCGGTTACGAGGTTGGCTGATCCTGCGGTATCGGGTGCTGGCGGGACGGATGATCGTCGCGTACGCTGCGGACCGGGATGCGAAGGATTTTGCCGTGGCTCGCCGTCGTCGCGATGCTGGCTGGCACCGTCTACCAGCTCCGCAGCCAGGGGCGCCTGTGGGTATGCTCTCGCGACTACGTCCTTCTGTGGTCGGGCGATGCGTGGAGCTCTGACAACTCCCAGCACCTGCTGGACCCGTATAGCTCCACGCACGTGCTCCACGGCTTCGCGTTCTGCGGGCTGCTGGCGCTCGTCGTGCCGCGGTTGCCGAAGGTCTGGCGTCCCCCGCTCGCCGTCTCCATCGAGGCCCCGTAGGAAATGGTCGAGAACTCGGAGTCCGTCATGCGGCGCTACCGCGAAGAGACCGCCGCGCTCGGCTACCACGGGGTACCACGAGGACACGGTGATGAACTCGCTCGCCGACGTTCTCCTCTGCGGGCTCGGGTGCGCGCTGGCCCGACGCCTCGGGTTCCGTCTCACGGTCGCGCTGTTCGTGGCGACGGAGGCGGCGCTGGCGTTCTGGATAAGAGACGGCCTGCTCCTGAACATCATCATGCTCATCTACCCGATAGAGGCCATCGGGGAGTGGCAGGCTGCGGGCCACTAGCAACCCCCGCCGGGCGAGAGGCCGCGCCCGGCCGAGTCGGATCTCCTATTCAGGCGAGGGTACCGCAGGCTCGTTCTCGCCGCGCATCAGGCGCCGGCGGGCGGTCTCCCTGCCGCCAACTGCGCGGACGTGCTCGGTCGCCTTGGCGAGGCCGAAGACGGGCATGTTGCCGTAGACGGCCTCGTAGTTGCCGCGCTCCACTATAAAGGTCTCGTGGAAGATGCCGACGCTGCCGTCCGAGCCTACGCTCCTGTTGAAGCGTTGCCAGGCCGGAAGGTGCGGGTCGTCGGGGTTGCGGGCGAACTTCTCCAGGTCCTCGAAGGAGCGCCAGTACTGGACGAGGGCCGGGCCGCGCCAGTACAGGAAGAACTCGCCCCCGAGGAAGCCTTTCTCGGGGTGTTGGTAGAGCTCCCGGAGCATCGGGCCCATCGCGCGTACCGTAGGGAGCCACTTCCTCACGGCGAAGAGGTTATTTATACGCATCCCTATTATGAAGACGACGAAGGGCTCGTCCATCTTGGCCGTGAACCTGCCGTTGACTACCGACACCTTCTATACCTCCTGCCTGTGTTCTCTCTCCACTATCAACTCCCGAACCCGCAGGCTTCCCACCTCCAACTCGTCGATGGAGAGACGCCCTATCTTGCCCCGCTTCACGGCGAGCGACCGGATGGCCAGGGCCCCGATGGCCAGGGCCCCGATGGCGACGGCCCCGAACGCCGCCGCGCCGGCCGCCATCGCCCCGAAGCTGCCCCATCCGAGCGCCGTCCCCGCCCGCGCCCCGAATGGACGCGCCTTCCCGGCCATCTCCCGTGCTCTCATCTTTCCTCCTCTGTCGTCATCCTGCACCCGCCCAACGGCGTCTTGCGTACGCGCGCCACCCTCGGCGTTCCTCCGTAAATCGAGACCTCACGTGAATCGCACCGGGGGCGACCATCCCGAGCGCCGCCACCCTCGTCGTGCCGCCCGTCCCGACGCTCACCGCGCGCCCTCGATCTGGCGCCCTTCGGCCTCCCACAGCGCGTAGAAGAGCCCGCCGCCCCGCACCCGCACCTCCAGGTGACCGGCCTCGGCCAGCTTCTTGAGCCTCCGGTCGGCCTCGTCTACCGACAGCGAGGTCTCAGCCGCGGCCCCGGCCGGGGTCATCTCGCCGTGCGAGAGGAGCGCCACGAGCAGCTCCCGCTCCGGGTCGACGGCCTCTGGCCTGGCGCGACGCTCCTCTCCCAGCTCTGCCAGGCCGCCACCCAGCAGCCCGATGGCTGGGAAGGCGATCCAGAAGTACGTCGTGAAGATCCACCACAGGCCAGGGACCAACGCGACAAGCAATACCCCGGAGAGGGCCACCGGACCCAGCACCGACAAAGCAACCCCGACCTTCGCCCCAGGCCCGAGCTTCTCCACGTCTATCCCGAAAAACTCGGGGCGGGGCCGTCCACCGAACCTGGCCCCACGCACCATCGCAGACCTGCAGCCCATCTTGGCCTCTCTCCGTCGCCGTTCTTGTATGTCTATCACGACATATGATACTCTACGACCTGCTAACCTATATGTCAAGAATGACATAATAGAACCCTGGAGGAATATGACGACGCTTGGGTACGCGATCCTGGGCTTGTTGGCGCGGGAGGCGCTGAGTGGGTACGACGTGGCGCAGAGGATGAAGGGGACGGTGGCGTTCTTCTGGGGCGCCGGGCACAGCCAGATCTACCCGGAGCTCGCGCGGCTCGAGGAGGGCGGCTTCGTTACCCACAGCGTCGTCGAGCAACGCGAGCGGCCTGACAAGAAGGTCTTCGAGATCACGCAGGCCGGCCTCGACGCGCTCAGGGAGTGGGCGGCCGAGCCGCCGACGAGGAGGCCGACGAAGGACGAGCTGACCCTCAAGGCGTACTCCGTGTGGCTCGTGGACGGGGAGGAGGCCGCGTGGCTCTTCCAAGAGGAGGGGCGCCGGTACGAGGAGCAACTCGCCCGGTACGAGGAGATAAGGGGCTGGATGGAGAGGGAGTGGGCCGACGACGTCGGCAGGCCGGACTCGCCGCGCTTCGCCTCCTACGCCGCGTTGCGGCGGGGCATCCTCTACGAGAGGGGCAACGCCGAGTGGTGCCGCTGGATGGCCGAGGCCGTCGAAGGGAAGCCTAAGGGGTCGGGCAAGCCCAAGAAATCCAAGAAGAAGGGGAAGAAAGGCAAGAAGGGGGCCTGATCCTGCGCGGTCGCTTCCGTTAGAATCCCAAGCCGGAGGCGAGGTTTCGGAGGCACATGCAGATCCGCACGTACCGAGAAGGAGACGGCGAGGCGCTGGCGCGGCTCATGGTGACGGCCTTCGGGGGCGAGGCCGACTTCGCGCGCGAGTACTTCGACGCGGGTCAGAACCCTCGCCTGGACCCGGAGCAGGTCCACGTCATAGAGGAGGACGGCGAGGTCCGCGCGAGCGCCACGGTGCTGCCGATGGAGGTTCTCGTGGACGGGAAGCCGGCGGCCATGGGCGGCGTGGCGGCCGTCATGGTTCACCCCGCCTACCGGCGGCGGCGCTACGCCGGGGACCTGATGCGCGCCGCGCTCGGGGATATGAGGGACCGGGGCGTCGACATCTCCCTGCTCGCGCCCTTCGCCCACGCCTTCTACCGCTCCTTCGGCTACGAGCTCGCCACCGAGGCCATCGAGTACACGCTAAGGCCGACCGACCTCCCGACCGATCCAGGCCAGAGCGACCTGCGGGCGTACCGCGAGGATGACCTGCCCACCATGATGGAGCTCCTAGGCGCGGCGTCGCGCCGGCACCAGCTCTGCGCGCTCAGGAGCGAAGCGCACTGGCGCAGGATCCTGGGACGAAAAGACTTCGAGACCGCCATCTACGAGGCCGAGGGGGTGGTAGAGGGATACCTGATCTACAAGATGTCCGGCTACCGGGAGGGGCGCAAGCCCGGGCGCCACCTCGAGGTGCAGGAGCTCGTCGCGGCCACGCCCGAAGCGCGGCGTGGCCTGGTCTCCTTCCTGGCCGCCCTCGACCCCGACGCCTTCGACATCCGGCACTGGACCAGCCGCGGGGACCCGCTCCACCCGTACCTCCGCAGTTCCGACGTCGACGCCAAGGTCGAGCCCGACCAGATGCTCCGCCTCGTGGACGTCGGCGGTGCCCTGGGCCTCCTGAACAGGGAGGGCGGCCCGCTCGTACTCGAGGTGGCCGACGACGTAATCCCCGAGAACGTCGGCGAGTACACCGTCGGCGGCGGCGAGGTCGCGCGCGGGGCCGAGGCGGAGGACCGGGTCACGCTCGACGTGCGCCAGCTCGCCCAGCTCTACGCCGGCTACCTCCCCGCCCGCCAACTCGCCCGGCACGGCCTCCTCGGGGCCGGCTCGCCCCGGGCCATCGACCTCCTCGAAGAACTCTTCCCGACCGCCGACCCCTGGCTCTTCGTCCCGGATCATTTCTAGCCGTCAGCTATCAGCCGTCAGCTATCAGCCGCGGCACCCACGAAGCCGCTGATGGAGTTCGTGGCTTCGTCCCACATCGGGGCTGTAAACTGTAAGCCAACGGAAAACGGGCACATCATTCTGAGAAAAGCTGACCGCTGAAAGCTGAAAGCTGAAAGCGGCCGTCCAAAGGGAGGCCACATGAAAACCACTGGCACCGTTGGCTACGCGGCGATGTTCGAGCAGTTCCATCCGACGGATCTCCTGAAGTGGTGCAAGACCGCCGAGGATTCCGGGTTCTCGTCCGTGATGGCCTCGGACCACTTCCACCCGTGGACGCCGGACCAGGGGGAGAGCGCCTTCGTCTGGAGCTGGATGGGCGCCCTGGGCGCGACGACCAACCTCCGTTTCGGGACAGGCGTCACGCCGCCGGGCTTCCGGTACCATCCCGCCATCATCGCCCAGGCCGCAGCGACGCTGGAGGCCATGTACCCGGGGCGGTTCTGGCTCGGGCTCGGGGCCGGGGAGGCCCTCAACGAGCACGTCGTCGGCGCGTACTGGCCCGAGGCGCCCACGCGGCTGCGCATCCTTATGGAGTCCATCGAGGTCATCAGGAGGCTCTTCACCGGCAAGGTGGTGAAGTACGCCGGGGAACACATAAAGCTAGAGAGCGCCAGGCTCTACACCATGCCCGACACTCCGCCCCCGATCTACGTGGCGACCGCCGGGCCGATCCAGAGCCGCAGGACCGGCGAGTTCTGCGACGGGATCATCACCGTCGGCGCCGCAGACGAGAAGATCAAGATGCTCATGGAGAAGTTCGAGGAGGGCGCCCGCAGGGCGGACAAGGACCCCTCCACGATGCCGCGCATGATACAGCTCCACGTCTCCTGGGCCGAAAGCCAGCAGGAGGCCGAGGACCAGGCCGTCAAGGAATGGCCCAACGGCGGGATGCCTTTCCCCAAGGGCGACATAAGGAACCCTGAGGACTTCGCGGCGATGGCCAAGCAGGTCTCCATCGAGAACTTCGCGAACCGCGTCCTCACGAGCGCCGACCTCGACGAGCACCTGGACCACATCCAGCACTACGTGGACCTCGGATTCGATGAGGTCTACGTCCACAACGTAGGCCGCAACCAGGACGAGTTCATCCGGGCCTACGGCGAGCGCGTAATCCCCAAGCTCCGCTGGCCGAAGTAGAACGGAGGCGGGCTCCGGAAAGTCCCCTCTCAGGGGCCCGTCTCGGCCGCCTTCCGGTTGGCTGAAGGCTGAAAGCCAATAGCTGAAAGCCCTAGCCGGGCAGGTGGCGCTTGGGGCAGCGGGCGACGAGCGAGTAGACGGTATCGACCATGTTGCCCACGTAGAGCTCGCCGACCTGGGTGAGGAGCTGGTAGGCGTCGAACCTCTCGAACCCGTGGTCTTCGGCGAGCCACCCGACGAGCTCCGCGTAGGCTATGCGGGCTGCGTCCTCCATCGGGCGGGCGCTGCCAACGGTCATTATGTGCTCGTCTGACTCGATGCGCGGCCAGAGTATGTCCCTGCCCTTTATGACACGGAAGGTGACGGTGACCTTGGCCGAAACCTCGAGGGCGACGCCGCAGAGCTCTCCCTGGCCCTGGGCAACGTGGCAGTCGCCGGTGTAGAAAAGGGCGCCTGGCCTGCGCACGGGCAGGTAGACCGTGTTGCCGGGGCCGGTGTCTGGAACGTCCATGTTGCCGCCGTGGTCGCCCGGGGAGAGGGCCGAGCGCGCCTCGATGGCGGGCGCGGTGCCGATGGTCCCGACGAAGGGCCGGACCGGGATCTCCCACCCGCCCCTGCGCGCGACGTCCCCGTCTATCTGGTACTTCCATACCCTCTCCGGCAGCGGCTCCTGCAAGGTGGCCGTGAGGTTCGTCGAGGTGAGGCCGCCGAAGAAGGGGACGAGGCAGCTCGCCGCCCAGTCGCGGGTGAACTCTATGTTCTCTATCTTGACGGCCAGAGTGTCGCCTGGCTCCGCGCCCTCGACGAAGACAGGGCCTGTCTGCGGGTTGAGGTAGGGGCCAAGCGCCTCGCTCGGGACGTCGTCTTCCGAAGTGATGGAGCCGCCGAAGGCGTCCTCGGTGTGTATCGTGACCGTCTCCCCGTCCGCGACCCTGGCGATGGGCTCGGCGTACGGGCCCATCGTGAACTGGTGCTCGCCCTCCTGGACTATCTCCCGGATCTCCGCCACAGAATCTCCCCTCTCGTCAACCGACCCCGGGGACTCTAGCAAGACGCCGCCCCCCGCTCAACGGGGAGACGAAGCCGCCCCGCGGCGTCCCGTTGGCGGCGGCCGGAGAGGTCTGCCGGCCGCGCCGGTGGCATGGAGGAGAAATATTGGAAATTTATGCGTTTTCGCTATGGCTTTACGCGCCCCCATCTGGCAATATGTGGCACTTTTTGTGGAGATCTGAGACGAAGGGGAGCGAGCATGGAGGGTAGAACCGAGGGGGGGTTGAGGGGCGGGGCCCTCTCCACGCTGGAAGCGATGGTCGTCTCCATGGGTTTCATGGCGCCGTCTGTGGCGATGTTCTTCAACACGCCGTTCATAGCCGGGTTCGCCGGTGGTGCGATGCCGTTGGCCATGCTGCTCTCGTTTGTGGCGGTCTTTCTCGTGGCCTTGGGCTTCTCGCAGCTCGCGAGCAGGACCGCGTCAGCGGGGAGCGTCTACGCGTTCGTCTCCAACGCCATAAACCCAAAGACCGGCTTCATGGGGATGTGGTTCTTCATCATAGGGTACGGGATCTTCGAGGCGGCGACATACTCGATCTTCGCCTCCTTCTCCAGCGAGCTCCTGGAGCGCACCTTCGGCATCGCGGTGCCCTGGATCATCCCTTTCCTCGTCATCGCGGGGCTGGTCTACACGCTCTCGGTGCTAGGTGTCACGCAGTCCGTGCGGGGGGGACTCGTCTTTCTCGTCTACGAGATCGTCATTGTCACCATCCTGCTGCTCGCCGTGATCTTCCAGGGCGGGGCGGAGGGGAACACGCTCGCCGTCTTCAACCCGGCGACCGGAAGCGGCATCGGCGGGGTGTTCCTCGGCATGATCTTCGGGATCATGTCCTTTGTCGGGTGGAAGGCGGCAGCCTCCTTGGGCGAGGAGACGCGCGACCCGCACACGAGCATCCCGCGGGCCCTTCTCGGGGCGGTGGCGGTGATAGGGCTGTACTACGTCTTCGTGACGTACGCGGCGACCATCGGCTTCGGCCCCAGCAACATGGCCCGCTTCGCCGGGGACACGGCATGGTTCGACACCCTGACCCGCCAGTATCTGGGGTCCGCATGGGCGCCCTTCGTCGGCATCGCCGCCCTCACGGGCGCTATAGCCTCGGCGATAGGCATCCACAACTCGACCGTGCGGTTGATCTACGCCCTCGGGCGCGACGGGGTGCTGCCGCGGGCGCTCGCGAAGGTGCACCCGACCCGCCGGTCGCCCTACGTGGCCGCCTCGGTCCAGGCAGGCTACTCCGTGGTGCTCGGCATAGTCTTCAGCGCCTTCGTCTTCCCCGACCCGGCGACCACCTACGGGTACTTCGGGGGCCTCGGTACGCTGGCGGTGCTCTTCGTCTACATCTTCATAAACGCCTCAGTCTTCCTGTACTTCTTCAGGAAGGAGCGGGAGAGTTTCTCTGTGCTGCGCCACGCGGCAATCCCGCTCGTCGCGACGGCGGCGGTGTGCCTGCCGATCTACGGCCTCATCTATCCCGTGCCAGACCCGCCGTTCAATTTGTGGCCTTACCTGATCGCGCTCTGGGCCCTGATCGGCCTGGGCTTCCTGTTGTTCATCTCCCGCCGACGTCCCCAGCTGCTCGAGGTGATGGGCCGCGCCTTCTCGGAGTCAGGCGACGAGCCGGACCTGACGCAGGAGGACGTCATGGGGGTCAGGGACCGCAGGACCCCGGACCCCACAGACTAGCGTGGAGATACCCCCCGTCGGCGCGGTGAGGCTCGTGCCGGAGCCCCAGGCGCTCGCCTCCCTTCACGGGAAGGAGATGCCGCAGAAAGACCAGCTCTGCGGCGCGTTCTGGGGGGCCCTCGCCCTCGCGGCGGCGGGGCATCGGGCGGACCAGGACGAGGTGGCCATCCGCGCCGGGACCACGCTCGCCACGGGAGACCCCTCGGGATGGCTCCCGCCCGGCGCCTCCCCCCGCACCGACTACCGCCTGGGCATACCCGTGGCCGAAGACGAGCACTCAGCCGGCACCTCCGCAACAGGGGTTGCACGCGCCGTCGAGGAGCTCTCGGATGGCGCCCTCGTGGTGGTGCCCGTGGCCGGGCCGTGGAGCGCGGAATCGGTCCTCTCCCTGCTCGATGCCGTCGCCTCATCCTTCCCGGCCGGGGAGGCCCCGGGCTGCACGCTCGTGGCGAACCTGCGCACCGGGCGCTTGTGGGGCTCCCGCCCAGGCCCTTCCGTGCTCCTGGACCATCTGGCGGGCCGGCCCGTGGAGCCACCCGCGCCCGACTGGGACTGCGGCCACTTCCTCGGCATCGCCGGGTCCGTCGCGGGACCTGGCGGCTCGCTGGTGGTCCTGCGCGACACCTACCGGCAACTCGGCTGGGACGGCCATCACCTCCAGCCGGCCGGGGCGCTGGTCGCGGCGCTCGCGCGCGGCGACGGCAAGGGAGGCGGCGTCCTCTGCGTCTGCGGGGCCGCCCAGGCAGGCCCGCTCGGCGGGAAGCTCGGGGAGGCCGGATTCCAGGTGGGTCTCTGGGACAACGGCTCGGCGGATCCGGGGGCGTAGGGTTGTTTGGCGAAGAGCTCGTGGGGTTCCTGCACGCGGACATCTCGGGCCTGCTGCGGGGCCGCTCCGTGCCGGCCTCAGACCTCGAAGGGCGCCTCGAGTCCGGCGTGGGGTGGGTGCCGGCGGACCAGGCGCTCACCCCATTCGGCCCGATAGCGGAGCCGAACCCCTGGGGATCCGCTGGCGACCTGAGGCTGCTGCCTGACAGGGAGACGGGGGTCCGCGTGGACCTT
Source organism: Rubrobacter sp. (assembly GCA_035264945.1). GTDB lineage: Bacteria > Actinomycetota > Rubrobacteria > Rubrobacterales > Rubrobacteraceae > Rubrobacter_D. The sequence goes on along the minus strand of DATFPF010000221.1, from coordinate 9,201 downwards.
CCCGGCGTCTCGCCGATGCGCTTCTTCCTGTGCGACGCGGCGAACACCGACGGGAGCCCATGGGACTCGTGCCCCCGAACCCTGCTCAAGGACGCCCTGGCGCGGCTAGAGAGGGAGACGGGGCTTTACCTGGTCTGCTCCTTCGAGCAGGAGTTTCTGCTGGAGGCGCCCGGGTTCGAGCCGGGGCCTGGCTTCTCCTTCGCGGCCCAGAGGGCGGTCGAGCCCTTCGGGTCCCTGGTGTTCGCGGCCATGCGGCAGGCCGGCCTGGAGCCGGAGATCTTCCTGCCCGAGTACGGGGCGCGGCAGTTCGAGGTCCCGCTGGCCCCCGCTGCCGGCCTCGCCGCGGCCGACCGGGCCGCCGCGATGAAGGAGGTGGTGCGCGAGGTGGCCCGCGTGCTCGGGTACCGGGCGAGCTTCGCGCCGATGCGGGACCCCGATGGCGCCGGCAACGGCGTGCACGTGCACATCAGCCTCGTCGACGGGGAAGGCGTCCCCGTCTTCTACGACCCGCGGAGGCCAGGCTCACTGAGCCCCACCGGGGCGCGGTTCGCGGCTGGCATCCTGGAGCACCTGCCGGCGCTGTGCGCGATCACAGCCCCAAGCGTCGTCTCCTACCTGCGCCTCGGGCCGCACCACTGGAGCGCCGGATTCGGCACCTTGAGCGAGCGTGACCGGGAGGCCACGATCCGCATCCCCCCAACCACGAACGTCGCCGGCTCGGATCCGGCCCGCCAGTTCAACCTGGAGTTCAGGGCGGCCGACGCCGCCGCGTGCCCGCACCTGGCGCTCGCCGTCCTCGTCCTCGCCGGACTGCGCGGCATCCGCGAGGGGCTGCCGGAGCCGCCCCTCGTGGAAGGGGACCCCTCGGAGCTCGACGAGGAGGAGCGCCGCCGCCTCGGCGTCCGCCCGCTGCCGGCCTCGCTGGCGGAGGCGCTGGAAGCGCTGGAGGGGGACGAGACCGTGCGCTCCTGGCTCTCCCGCGACCTCTTCGACTGCTACGTGGGCGTGAAGCGGACCGAGATCTCGCTCCTCGAAGGCGCCGACCCCGAAGAGGCCTGCGAACGCTACGGTCGCATCTATTGATCGTTGCGGATCTGAAAAGCCGCCGCGCCCATCCCGGGCGCTTCTCCGGCCACAGGTCTTGCGGGACGACGGTCGAGAGCCTGGCCGCAGGGATGGACGGCCGTCGCGGAGCGGTTGTTGCGCCGCCCCACGACTCCCTATACTGCGTGGCGGGGGAGATCCCGTTGTCCCCGGGCACAACGCGCCGACGGCGAACATCGGGACGTTTTGTACGGGCGGCCGAGGACGGCGGCGGGCCGGGAAGCTTTACTCTGACGCGTGAGGAAGAGACCTGATCATGTTTGACCTGATCGTGCGCGGGGCCCGGCTCGACGGCGGCCTCGTGGACGTCGCCGTCTCGGGGGGACGGATCGAGCGCGTCGCGCCCGGCATCGAGGGGCCAGCGGCGCGCGAGATAGACGCCGGGGGGAGGCTCGTGTCGCCGCCGTTCGTGGAGTCGCACGTCCACCTTGACGCGACGCTGACGGCGGGGCAGCCGCGGTGGAACGGGTCGGGGACGCTCTTCGAGGGAATCCAGATCTGGTCCGAGCGCAAAAAGGAGATCTCGCGCGAAGACGTAATGGACCGCGCCACCCGGCTCCTGCGCTGGCAGGCGGCCCAGGGCGTCCTCCACGTCCGCACCCACGCCGACACCACCGACCCCGAGCTTACGGGCCTCAAGGCGCTCCTGGAGCTGCGGGATAAGGTGCGAGACTGGATCGACATTCAGGTCGTCGCCTTCCCGCAGGAGGGGCTCCTCTCCTACCCGAAGGGGGCCGAACTCGTGGAGGAGGCAATGAGGCTCGGGGCCGACGCCGTAGGGGGCATCCCGCACTTCGAGCACACGCGCGAGATGGGCGCGGCCTCTGTGAGGGAGACGTTCAGGATCGCCGAGAAGTACGACAGGCCCGTAGACGTCCACTGCGACGAGACGGACGACCCCGAGTCCCGTTTTCTGGAGGTGATGGCGGCCGAGGCCATAAGGACCGGGATGGGGAGTCGGGTAACGGCGAGCCACACCACCGCCTTCGGCTCCTACGACAACGCCTACGCCTTCAAGCTCATGGGTTTCCTGGTCAAGAGCGGGATCAACTTCGTCGCCAACCCCCTCATCAACATAACCCTGCAGGGGCGCTACGATGCCTACCCGAAGCGTCGCGGCATCACCCGCGTAAAGGAGCTCCTGCAGAACGGGCTGAACGTCTCTTTGGGTTACGACGACGTAATGGACCCGTGGTACCCGCTCGGCACCGGCGGGATGCTCCAGCCGGCCCACATGGCCGTCCACGCCTGCCACATGACGACCCGCGAGGAGGTGGTCGCCTGCTTCGACATGGTGACCGAGGGCGGCGCGAGAACGCTCGGGCTGGAGGGGTACGGGCTGGGCGAGGGGAGCCCCGCCGACTTCGTGCTCGTGGATGCGCCCGAGAAGTGGGAGGCTGTGAGGCGCCTGGCGGCGACGACGCTGGTGGTGAGAGGGGGAGAGGTCATCTCGGAGACCCGCCCGGCCGAGACGCGGCTCATGGGTGAGGTCGTTGATTTCGGGCGGCAGGAGACGACGGACGAGAGGTAGGGACAGATGAGCGGAAGATCGGTGGACGGGCGCGGGGAGTTGGCGGAGGCGACGCACCTGGAGCGGCACAACGCGGTGACGCCCGTCCCGGAAGGGCAGAAAGACGCGACGGCGCTGGACCAGTTCTGGATCTGGGCCGGGGCAAACATCGCGCCCATCAACTGGGTGCTCGGGGCTTTGGGGATCGTGCTAGGGCTCGGGTTCTGGGACACCGTGATCGTGCTCGCCTTGGGCAACGCGCTCGGGGTGACCATCTTCGGCCTCTTCGTCCTCATGGGCCAGAAGACCGGCGTGACCCAGATGGTCCTGAGCCGGAGCGCGTTCGGGCGTCGGGGGGCGTACCTGCCGACGATCTTCCAGATGGTCATAGCGACGGGTTGGATCGCGATAAACACCTGGATCGTCCTCGACCTCACATCGGCCCTGCTGGAGAAGCTAGGCATACCCGGCACGCCGACCACCAAGGTCGTACTGGTGCTCCTCATCATGGCGATCCAGGTCGGCCTGGCAACTTTAGGCTTCTACGCCATCCGCACGTTCGAGAAGTTCACGGTGCCCGTAACGCTGGTAATCCTGGTCGTCATGTCGATAGTCGCGTGGACGGGCGGCGACATCGAATGGGGCTACGCCGGCGAGGCGACGGGGGCCGCGCGCCTTACCGCGATGAGCCAGGTGATGACGGCCATCGGCATCGGCTGGGGTATAACCTGGCTTGCCTACGCATCGGATTACTCCCGCTTCGTACCGCGCTCCGTGCCGCGGGGCCGCCTCTTCTTGGCGGGAGCCTTGGGTCAATTCGTGCCGGTGCTGTGGCTCGGCGTCCTGGGCGCCTCGATAGCCACGACGGGGACGGGGGCCGACCCGGCCGTCATCATCGTGCAGACCTTCGGGGCGCTCGCGGTGCCTGTGTTGCTGCTCGTGATCCACGGTCCCATCGCCACGAACATCCTGAACGTCTACTCGATGTCCGTCTCGGCGCTGGCGCTGGACATAAGGGTCCCCCGGCACGTGCTCACGGTCGTTATCGGTGTCCTTGCCACCCTGTTCACCGTCTACCTGGTCTTCGCGGGCAGCGTCGCCGAGCAGCTCGACGCGTGGCTGGCGAGCGTCGTTGCCTGGGTGAGCCCCTGGGCGGCGATCATGCTGGTCCACTTCTACGTGATCCGGCGCGAGAACATAGACGTCGAAGCCCTCTACCAGCCCCCCGCGGAGTCCCGCGTGGGCGACGTGAACTGGGCGGCGATGGCCTCCCTCCTCGTCGGCCTCGTCGTGACGTGGCTCTTCCTCTACGGCCTCGTCGCGCCGCTTCAAGGCCCCATCGCCCGCGCCCTGAACAACCTGGACCTCTCCTGGCTGGCCGGTATGCTCTCCGCCGGGTTCCTCTACTACACCCTCTACAGGCTCGGCCTGGTCACCCGCGGGACCGCGCCCCGTCCCGAGACGGCGGGCCAGTCGCGGACCGGGGCGTAGAGGAACCGGGGCAAAGACCGCCCCCACCCGCTCACGCTCGGCCGGCGCGGCGCCATCCGAGCGGGGTGGCGCCGTGGTTGCGCTTGAAGACCTTGACGAAGTAGGCCGGGGTACCGTAGCCGACCCTCCGCCCGACCTCCGACACGGGCAGATCGGTCCCCACCAGAAGGCGACGCGCCTCTGCCATACGCCGCTCGGAGATCCAGCCAAGGACCGTCCGGCCCGTCTTGCGCCGGACCACCGTCGTGAGGTGCCCCGGCGTCAGGCCCACGGCCCTCGCCACGTCCTTGAGCGAGATGGGCTCCCGGTAGTGCTCCTCTATGCAGCCGAAGACCCCCGCCAGCAGCGGCTCGTCGGCGAGCCTGAGGTCCCCGACGACGTCGATCGCAAGCCTCGATAGCCCTACGAGCAAGAGCGTAAGGTGCGCCAGCGCCGCCTCCCGGTAGCCGTCTTGCCGCCCGCGGAGCTCGGCGTCGAGCGCGGAGAAGCGCTCTGTCCACGCGGCCCTCTGCTCTGGCGGCACCCGCAGTCGCCCGGCCCCCGGGTTGCCGGAACCCCTCACGAAAGGAAAGAGCAGCGGGTGGGTGCGCCAAAAGAGGAAGGCGTCAGGCCCCGGAATTCCGAGCACCTCGGCCGGAAAGTAGACGGTCCAGCCTCCGGCCGCGTGGAGGCCGGCGTCGCCCGCCACGACCTCGCCGGGCGCGACGACGTACGCGTCCCCGGCCTCCGCCGACCACTCCCGCCCCCCAAGGCGCACCGAGCCGCCGCCCCGCTCGAAGTAGGCGAGCACGAGAAAGTCGTGGGAGTGGGCCTGCCCCACCGTTGATGCGTCAGCGGGGAGCTCCCCGCCGGGGAACCTCAGAACGCCCACCGGCAGCACGCCGGGCGCCGCCCCGAAGGCGTAGACCGGCGACCCTTCTGCGCCCCTGACCTCCACCCTCGTCGTGCCCATCCCTGCTCCTCCGGTACCCGCGACACCGACGCCACCCACGAGGATAAACCAAAGATCGTTGCATAACGCCCGAACACTCGGTCTTTTCGGTGTCTTTGGCAGGCGTAATACTGTCCGTGTACCGGAACATCGTGCTACGGAGGCGGGAGAAGGGGAAGGAATGGGCGCGAGAGAAGAAGGGCACCGGGGCTACGTACCGGGCACGGGGCACGGCGGCATGCTCCTTTTCTACGATCCTGTCTCTCGGCTGTTGGGCTTCGGGTCGTACCAACGAGCTCTTGTCGAACAGGCGAGGGTGCGGCCCGGCGGGAGCGTTCTGGAGATCGGTTGCGGCACGGGGAACCTCACGCTTCTCGCCAAGCGGATGCATCCGGCCGCCAATGTCGTCGGGCTCGACCCGGACCCCGCGGCGCTCGCCCGCGCGCGGCGGAAGGCCGCGCGGAAGGGGCTCTCTGTGGGCCTGGATCTCGGCTTCGCGCAGGAACTCCCGTATCCCGATGCCTGGTTCGACCGGGTGCTCTCCGCCTTCATGTTCCATCACCTAGGCCCGGACGAGAAGAGGGGGAGCCTGCGCGAGGCGAGGCGCGTGCTTAAACCCGGAGGCTCGCTCCACATGCTGGACTTCGGGGAGGGGCAGGCATCCCCGGGAGGCTTTTTCTTGCATCGACCCCGCCGACGCGGACGTACCGACCACCGCAGCGAGAGCGTAACGGCGCTCATGCGCGGGGCCGGGTTCGACGAGCCCGCCGAGGTTGCTCACCAGGCCGCGGGGGTCATGGGGAGCATGACGTACTACCGCGCGGACGCACCGATCGCGGGAGAGGCGTCGTAGCGGGAATGCCCGTGCTCTGAGGGTACAAACGGACCGCCAGCGGCGGCCCGCAAAAATTAGCCAGCGGGCCGAAGAGTCGGGAGGGCCATCCACCTAGTATACGACGGAGCATATACGTGCGGCGTCTATTTGGAGGTGTTCCATTTGAGTGCGACCATCGGGCGGGGCGATGGGTACGACCCCAAGCTCTACAACGACGACCTGGCGCCCATCCCGGAGGAGCGGCGCAACTGGAGCTGGGTCAACTACTCGACGGTGTGGATGGGGATGGTCCACAACGTGGTGGCCTACACGACGGCGGCGGGGCTCATCGCGCTCGGCATGAGCCCGTGGCAGGCCATAGGCACCGTCACCGTGGCGAACATAGTCCTCATCCTGGCGATGTGGGCCAACAGCATCGCTGGGGCCAAGTACGGGCTACCCTTCCCGGTGTTGCTCCGGGCCTCCTTCGGGCGGAACGGGGCCCAGATCCCGGTCTTTATCCGGGCGTTCGTGGCCATCTTCTGGTTCGCGGTGCAGACCTACGTGGGGAGCCAGGCGATCAAGGCCATACTGGGCAGCATCGTCCCCGGGTGGAACTCGCTCGACGCCTCGATACTAGGGATGGGGCTGAACGCCTGGATCTCCTTCGCCATCTTCTGGGCCTTGCACGCCTACGTCATCTTCCACGGCATGGAGCGGATCAAGTTCTTCGAGCTGTGGGCAGGGCCCATAGTGATCGTTGCCGGCCTCACGCTCGTGGTTTGGGCGGTGAACGTAGCGGGCGGCGTGGGTCCGCTCTTCGACCAGCCGAGCCGGCTCGCCCCTGGCGAGTTCTGGCCGCTCTTCGCCGTCTCGGTGACGGGGCTGGTCTCGGTGTGGAGCACGCTGGTGCTCAACATCCCGGACTTCACCCGCTTCTCCCGCTCCCAGCGCGACCAGATGACGGGCCAGGCCATAGGGCTGCCGCTCACGACCATCCTCTTCTCCGTCATGAGCATCGCCATAACCGCCGGGTCCGTCGCGGCATTCGGCAGGGCCATCTCCGACCCGGTGGAGCTCGTGCAGGCGTTCGGCAACCCTGTGGTCCTGATCCTGGGCGTGGCGACCATCCTGATCGCGACGTTATCCGTCAACGTCGCCGCCAACATCGTCTCCCCGGCCTACGACCTTGTCAACATGTTCCCGAGGCGGCTCAACTTCGTCTCCGCCGGGCTCATCTCCATCGTCGTGGGGGTCTTCTTCATGCCGTGGCTGTGGATGGAGAACGCCGCCACGATCTTCGCCGTGCTCGGCTACATAGGCGGCGCTTTAGGCCCGGTCGCCGGCATCATGCTGGCGGACTTCTACCTGATCCGACGCCGCAACTACGACCTCGACAGCTTCTACACCCGCGACGGCGACTACGAGTACTCGGGTGGATGGAACCCCAGGGCGATAGCAGCTACGGTAGTGGGCCTCGCCGTCGCCTTCGTCGGCGTCTTCGCGCCCCTGCTAGGCTTCGACTCCTTGGGCTTCCTCGCTGGCTACACCTGGTTCCTTGGCCTCGCCGTCTCCTTTGTCGCCTACACCGCCCTGATGCGCTCGCAGCGCGCTCCTGCGGTCGTCGCCGAGCCGGCGATGGGGATCGCCGAGGAGCTTACCTAGTACCCGTCGGCCCCGCCTGAGAACGCGGACCGCCCCGGGCGTCGTAGAAGACGCCCGGGGCGGCTTGCGTCTCAGCGCGACGGTCCGCGCGGTATCTCGTTTGCGCGACCTTCTGGCGGCACGCCCCTGCCCCGCGGGGGCGGCGATTGACGGGCGGTCGCGGGGTATGCGAGAGTTAGCGGACACGCGGTTGCCTAGGGAGAGGAGAGCACCATGAGCGAGCTGCTTTTTACCGGGGGAACGGTCGTCACCGCCGAAGGCAGTTACCCTGCCGACGTGCTGGTCGAGGACGGCAGGATCTCGGCCGTCGGCGCGAGCATCGACGCCGACGGCATCGAGACGGTGGACGCCTCTGGGCTGCTGGTCATGCCCGGCTTTATAGACGCCCACACCCACATGGACATGCCCTTCGGCGGCACCGTGACCGCCGACGACTGGGCCACCGGCACCGAGGCCGCAGCGGCCGGCGGGACCACCACGATCATCGACTTCGCCCTGCAGGAGGAGGGCGGCACGCTCGCCGGGGCCTACGAGACCTGGACGGAGAAGGCGAGGGACAAGGCCGTCATAGATTACGGCTTCCACGTAGCAATCACCGACCTGCGCGACGACATAAAGGCCGAGCTGCCCGACCTGGCGGCGAAGGGCGTGGCCTCGATCAAGATCTTCATGGCATACAAGGGCACCCCGCTCTACACCGAGGACGACGACCTCTTCGAGACGCTGCAACTCTCCAAAGAGGCAGGCGTGCTCGTGCTGGTCCACGCCGAGAACGGCGACGCCATAGCCAAGCTCCAGCAGCAGGCTCTTGCACGCGGCGAGACGGGCCCGAAGTTCCACGCCCTCACCCGTCCCGAGGCGGTCGAGGCCGAGGCGACCAACCGGGCGATACGGCTCGCCGAGGTCGCAGGTGCCCCCATCCTAGTCGTCCACGTCTCGTGCGCGCCCGCGCTCGAGGCCATCCACCTCGCCCACGAGCGCGGACAGGCCGTCTTTGGCGAGACTTGCCCCCAGTACTTCGCCTTCGAGTACGAGGACCTGGCGAGAGAAGGGTTCGAGGGCGCCAAGTATGTCTGCTCCCCGCCCCTGCGCGACCCCTCCAACAGGCCCGCGCTCTGGAACGGGCTCAAGACGGGGGACCTCCAGATCTTCGGCTCGGACCACTGCGCGTTCAACTACGAGGGGCAGAAGGACCTCGGCCGCGACGACTTCACCCTGATCCCCAACGGCATCCCCGGCGCCGAGGAGCGCGCCATGACCCTCTGGACGCTCGGCGTCCGCGAGGGGAAGCTCTCGGAGAACCAGTTCGTCGCCGTCCTCTCCACGAACCAGGCCCGTATCTACGGCGCCTACCCGAAGAAGGGCACGCTCTCGCCCGGCGCGGACGCCGACATCGTCCTCTGGGACCCTGAGCTCTCGACGACGGCGACCGCCGATAACCGGCACGGCAACGTGGACTACACGCCTTACGAGGGGCGCACGTTCACCGGCGGGCCGGCGGCCGTGTACGTGCGCGGGAACCTCGTCTACAAGGACGGCCAGGTCGTGGGGGAGAGGGGATCCGGAAAATTCGTCGAGCGCTCGCTGAACCTGCCGAGCATCGGGCCGGTCGCGGTTTGAGGCCGGAGGAACGCCCGGGGACCGGGCCGGAGAACCGCGCCCGCCCGGGTCCGACGCCCGGGGGGA
>DATFPF010000220.1:0-5212 GCA_035264945.1 Rubrobacter sp. | reverse complement strand
GCGCAGCATGACCCCCCTCTTCGCCGGCGTCACAAGGATGGGGTACTCCAGGTTCGTCCCTTACAACGTTGCGGCCGGCCTCGTCTGGTCCGTCGTCTACTCCCTCATCGGCTACGTCTTCGGCCAGTACTGGAACGAGCTACTCGCCGTCGCCAAGTCCTTCGGTTTCGGCGTCGTGGCCCTCGTCGTACTTCTCGTTTTAGGGTTCGTGCTCCGCCGCAGGTACAGCCGCAAGAAAGGCTGAAAGGTTCTAGGCTCTGAGGCCTGGAGGTGGAGGCCATCACCCCGAGCCTAAGTACCTAGAGCTTCAGTGCCAAGAGCCTGTCTTCCCGCGAAGACCGCCCCGACGTCCTGCCCTTGCGTGCTTGAGGTCGGCGACGATGACGAAGGAGACGATCACGAGCAGGCACCAGGAGCTGATCTTCTGGAGCGAGACGACCTCCCAGCCCCCCGCTTGGCCCGGGTAGGTCCACGCCCCGAGGTACGTCGAGAGGTTCTCCGCGATCCAGACGAAGAACCCTATGAGCACGAAAGCCAGCACGAGCGGCATGCTCCGGCGCCGGTGCGTCGCCGTGAACAGCACCCTGGTCTTGAAGAACACGATGAAGACCCCGGCGGCGAGTACCCACCGCAGGTCCGGGATAAAGTGGTGGGTGAAAAAGTTAAGGTAGATGCCGATGCTGAGGGGCACGCTGAGCGCGTACGGCGGGTAGTTCTCCAGGTCTAGGTCGAGGAGGCGCCAGGCCTGGCACATGTAGCTCGCCACCGAGGCGTACATGAAGCCGCTGTAGAGCGGGACGTCGAAGACCTCGAAGAAGCCCTCTTCGGGGTAGCTCCACGACGCGATCGCGGGGTTGGTCTTGAAGACTTCGAGCACGACGCCGAGCAGGTGGAAGGCGCAGAGGGTGAGCACCTCGTCCCTGGACTCGACGCCGAACGCCACAAGCGCCGCCTGCGCCAGCACGGCCCCCAAGAAGATGAAGTCGTAGCGGGCCAGCCCGAGGAGCGGCACGTGGCTCGAGAGCAGCAGGATCGTGATAAAGATCCCAGGGAACAGGCAGGCCCTTGCCTGCTTGAGCCCGAAGGCGAAAATCTCCGTAAGAAGGGCCCTCGCCGAACGGCCCCCTACGCCCACCTCCACGGGCCTAATCCCCGCCGGGACCGGCGCAAACCGGCGACGAGAGACCTGTGGGCCGGCATTCCGTCAAGAACAGTCCTCCCTCTCCAAACCCCGCGCAACTATAGCAGGGCCCCGTCCGGGGCTCGCGATCTTCCGGGCGGAACCCGCGGCGGCTTGAATCCAACGCCCCGACGCGTACCAACCGGGGTAGGGGGGCGGCGACGGGCGCGCGGGGGCATCCCGCGCCCAGGGAGGCGTGGCGACATGTTCGACTCTACGAGCAGGATGGGGCCCACCTGTGGGTGATGGCCGCGGCGGCCTTGCTGGCGCTGGCGGCGGTCCTGGCGCTCTCGGCGGTACCGGAGCCCGCCGAGGCGGCCAAGTCCGGGACGTGCAGGGCCTTCTCCGTGACCACGGGAGGCAACACCTTCCGCGGCGACCAGGACCGCAACATCCCCGCCGTCCGCGTGGGCCCGACCATCCACGTCAACGGCGCCCTCGTCGATTTCGGCGTCGTCTCCAACACCTTCGCCGTCGAGAACTACCGGCTTACCAGCCCGATCAACAACGGGCAGACCACGACCATCTTCGAGAGCAAGGTGCCGCTGCACGGTAAGACCCTCGCTGGTCCCGTCAGCCTCGCCATCTCGAACGAGGGCGTAGTCCTTGAGCGCAGCGGGGGCGGCCAGAACATGAAGATCCAGGCCAAGGACTGCCCGCAGGGCGGCCTCTTCCGGATGGAGCCGGAGCCAAGCACCGGGGAGAGGAACAGCCTCGGCCCTGACTTCACCTACGAGAACGGCACGCCCGGCCAGGACGGGCCCCTGTGCTTCACCAACGGGATCATCACCGGCAACGACAGCCCCGAGCTGACGACCCTCATCGACAACACCGCGAAGGTCGCCACCTGGCGCGTGGCCGCAGGCGGACGTATCGGGATGGTGATCGGCGAGGACGCCGTCCAAAGCGGCTGCACCGCCTAATGTTTCGCCTTTCGTGAGGGGAGGGGCCCGCACACGTCCTCTCACGGGCCTCGACCGGCATCCCACCCGGACGGCAGCAGGCCAAGAGTCGCCACGAAGCGGGCCCGGTGTCCTGGAGGGCCTGTGCGGGGCTCAGGCCCTCTTCGGCTCCTCGCGAAGGGACTCCAGGATCGTCAGGGCGAGCAGCACGGTGGCGACGAGCGTCGCGAAAACAAGCGGCGGCAGCAGGGCGCCGAGCGCGGCGAGCGAGACGAGGATGGCCGCGGTCGCGAGCCGGACATACCCCGTGCGGTCGCCATTCGGGCCCTCGTTGATCCTGTCCACAAAGGCGATGCCGGCCAGGTAGAGGGCGACGCCGCCGGCCAGAACCAACCTCGTCCAGAGGTCGTAGTCGCCGCCCGTAGGGGCCGCTTTCGCGAGGGCCACGACCGACCCTGTACCCGTCGCCGCCGCGGCCTCTATGGCGAGCTGGGTGCCGACGCCGAAGGCGGCAATCCCTGCGTAGACGGCGAGGTGGCCGTAGCCCCAGTAGAACGCCGGACGGGGGCCGAGTTCGATCCCCGAAAACCCTACATGGTCGAAGTACAGCCACCAGACGCAGGCGGCCACAACGAAGCCCAAGACGGCGGTCAGGAGCGCCACAGGGGCCCAGTCCGTGTCCGCCGTGCCCAGGGCCACCGCCAGGACCGACTCGCCGAGCACTATGATCGTGAAGAGCCCGTAGCGCTCGCTTATGTGGCGCGGATGGAAGCTCATGCGCGGGTTCTGCATGGTCCGCACCGCCAGGATCGGGCCCAGAAGCTCGACGAGGAGCCCCACGGCCCACACCGCGTAGCGTCCGGGTCCAGGCACGAGAAGCGAGGCGAGCCAGACGGCGGCCCCGAGCGCGTTCCCTGCGGCGTAAAGGGCGGTAAAGGAACGGAAGCTCGCCGGTGCGTGCCGCCGCGCCCGCAAGAACAGGCCCGTCATCAGGAGCCGCATCGTCACGTAGGCCAGCACGAAGCCCACCGTGGCTTCCGCCTCGACGCCGACCTCCCCGACGGAGGCGGCCAATCCCAGCATCGAGAGCATGGCGGTGAGCAGCGTCACGCGGTAGGGCACGTCGTCGTTGTCGAAGCCTGTCGCGTACCACGTGAAGATCATCCACGACCACCACACGGGCACGAAGAAGCCCAGGAAACGCAAGACGCCGCCCAGGTTCGGCTCGTCGTGCAACCCCCGCGCGAGCGCCGCCACGGCGACGACGAAGCACAGGTCGAAGAAGAGCTCCAGCGGAGTCGACGCGCGCTCCTCGGCCCGCTGCTCGTCTGTGAGGTTGCGCGGCGTCTGGGGCCGCACGAACCGCGGGTGCGGCCGGTCGGCCGCCCCTTCGGGGTCTTCGGCGCGGCCCGTCGCGCCGCTCACCGCGACGCCTCCCCCGCCCCGCCGGCGAAGAAGACCAGGTCGGCCACCGTGAAGTGACCTGGCCGCGGGGAGGGCAGCTCGGGCCGCCAACCCGGCCCGGCGTTCCTGTAGGAGCCGGGGTCCGCGTCGAGCAGCCCGAGCAGGACCTCCGCGACGATCCTGCCGCCGACCGGCCCGAGGCGCTCGCCCGCGGCCCTGACCTCGGCCTCCTTGAACACGTAGTACCAGAGGGGCGTCTCGGCGGTCCAGCCGGGGCCGAGGCCGCACTCGTCGGGCGTGAGTGGCTCCACGCCCATCGCCCCGGCGACCGCCTCGCCGGAGGGCAGTCCCAGGGCGGCGCCGCGCTGCAGGTCGCGGGAGGCAAGGGAGTGGTGCGCGGGGATCTCGGTGTGGCCGACGATCTGCTCGGGGAGCTCGATCAGGGCGTGCGTCAGGCTCGCAACTAGCTTGCGGCTCGGCTGGGGGGCGTGCCCGGAGCCGGGGACGTCGAAGAACCAGGACCAGTCGATGACGCGCCCGGGCGGGACGGGGCGACCGCCAAGGCAATCGGGGAAGATCGTGACGCCGCCCGAGGCGTCGTTGAGGCGGTAGGTCGGCGTGATCTGGCTGTGCCCGAACCGGTACGCGGCGTCCGAGAACTCGACGGGTATGGTCGGGCTCTCCGCGGGCTCGTAGAATTTCCTGCCGCCGGCCTCCAAGTCGGCGAGGAGTTCCTCCCCCACCGTCAGCGGCAGGAACTCGTGGACCACCACCCACTCGTAGTGCCACCGGACCAGCCGGCGCGCCTCGTCGAAGACCTCCCCGCCGGGCACGCCGGCCCCGCGCAGCCGGTCCACCAGCCGGTTGTGGAACCTCAGAAAGGCCAGGTGCAACTGGCTTATGAGCAGGTGCACGTCGTTGCGGGGGTCCCCGACGAGCGCCGTTCCCTGCTGGTTACGCGGAAGGTCGTCCGCCGGCTCCCCGGCGGCGTTAGCACCGATCAGGAGCTTGTCCGGGTCGTCTTTGTCGTAGAGAAACGGGTTCCCCACGGGCCCGTCCCCGTAGACGCACTCCAGGTCGAGCCTCGGCGCGCGCGCGTTTCTGATTTCCTCGAGCGTGGCGTGCGGGGCCAAGAGGGACCTGTCGGCGGTGATGTCGTGGGCTACGAACTGGCCTAGGACGGAGAAGCCGGCCGGGATGCGCGGGTTCTGGAGCGCCGCGTCCACGACCGGCAGCGTGGCGTCCATGCGCGAGGCGGACGCACCCAACGCCACGGCGCCCTCCACGTCGACCTCGCATGGCGGAAGTCCCGGGAACATACGCCCGTACCTACCGCCCGAGAGGCCCCGAACCGCCTGCGCGTCTTTGAGCCCGGGGTCGACCACGCAGCTGTGGGCACCGGCCGCGGTATTGGCCCTCGCGTCGCTCAATTGGAAATCCTCCTTACGCCTCTCCGGGGACGACGTCCCCACCCTACAATAGGGCCAGGCCCCCGGCATCGTCCAAACGGGCAGGAACCGCCCGGAATTTCGGCTAAGAGCTTGCGCCAACAGGTCACGGTCTGCGCTGGGGTCGAGATTGCCAGCGGTAGTGAGTCCAGGCCTTTCGGAGGTGCCTTCTCACGATGATGATCACGTTCGAGAGAGCGATCCAGAAGCCGATGGCTCGTCCTTCCCTCTCGGTGCACCACACGAGCTTCTTATGGGCATTGCTCCAGGAGATGGTG
>DATFPF010000219.1:0-12224 GCA_035264945.1 Rubrobacter sp. | reverse complement strand
CGTCGTACCCGGCGCGATGGGGGCTGGACTCACGAGCCTGCTCTTCTGGGGCAGCCTCGCCTTCGCGCTCGCGGTCGCCTTCGTGGCCGCCTTCCCGGTCAACCGCTACCTCATAGCCCGCGGCAAGGGCCACGCCGTCGTTCACCAGCACCACGAGCACTAGGTCGTCAGCTTTCGGCTTTCAGCGAAGAGGAAGATTCCCGGGACGTGTTCGGGAGAGCATCCCCGCCCCCGTCTTGGAGGCTTGCGTGGGGATACGGGATCACCGCGAGCCACCTTCTGGCGGCGGGCTGCTGATGGGTGGTACCTGGGCGCTCTAGCGCATCTTGCGGAGGAGCCAGAGGAGAACGAGCAGGACGCCGAGGCCGGAGAGCGCGAGAGCCAGAGGAGCCGGGATCGCGTCCCGGACCACGGCGTCGAGGTCGAAGGACTCGGATCGTTCCTGGGGATCGCGGCGGGGAATCGCCTGAATCGCCGGTTGTAGCGTGGGGGTGGTCGGGGCGCCCTCGGCGGCCTCAGAGGGGCTCGAGCCGGCGACGACAGCACCCTCGACGGTCCCTCCGGCCATGCGCGCGGACGTGCGCGCGGCCGGTGCCGCCTTGCCGTCGGCGGCGGGGACTCTCTCGGGAGTCGATTCGGCCTCCTCCGCGTTGGCGGCGCCGGAGATCTCGCGCTCCAGGCAGGCGGCGAACTCGTCGAGCATCTCCTTCGCCACGCCCTGTGCTATGCCCCGACCGAACTGCGCGATGCGGCCGGTGAGCACGAGGTCCGTCTCGACGTTGACCCTGGTGCCGTCGCCCTCCTCCCGCAGGGTGGAGACGATGGTCGCGGAGGCCGTCCCCTGGCCCCGGGTTTCGCGGCCCGTGGCCTCGAGGACGGCGCGGTGGTCGCTCTCGTCCGTCGCCTCGAACTTCACCGTGCCTTTGTAGCCAACGGTGATGGGCCCGATCTGGACCTTCATGGTTCCCGCGTACTCGCCGTCTCCGATTTCCTCCTGGATGGCGGCCCCAGGCAGGCAGGGGGCTATCTTCTCGAGGTCCAGCATCCTGTCCCACGCCTGATCCACGGGCACGCCTACCGTGAACTCGTAGTCGATCTTCACCGAGCCTCCTTCTTACCCATCGACGCGCCCGCCTTCGGGATTGCTGCGCGGGGGTGGAAGTAGGAGTATAAAGCAAGGTGTTATGGCATCACCGGGGAAGGAGCGCGCAAGTGCCGGTACGGGACAGACGACCCGAGGACGAGCGGCCCCTGTTCAGGGCCGTCAACGAGCAGCGCTTGATGGGGCCGGTCGGCGGGGGGCAGGATAGCCAGGAAGAACCCCGCGGGACCGGGGGATCGCAGACGGCCACCCAGACCGCGGAGGCCGGCCAGGGAGAGAAAGGGCCCATAGCGAGGGCTGTAGATAAGGCCCAGGAGAAAAACTGGGTGTATCCCTCCATGGCCGAGAAGGCCAGGGAGAAAGGCCTTCTCGACAAGGCGGACGAGGTCCTCAACAGGGTAAAAGCCCAGCTAAGCGGCAGATAGGAACCACCTGCCGGTCCTTGCTCCAAGGGAGGGAGCCGGGCACATTGTCCGGCTCCCTCCCTCGTCGGAGCCCACGGTTTCTACGCGCCGGATCCGGACGGCAATCGACACGCCCCGATCTACGCTTTCAGCGGCCAGCCGCTCTTTGCCGAAAGCTGACCGCTGAAAGCTGGCGGCTAGAACCTCAGATGCGCCTCGATCTCGCCGCGGCCCTTCGCGGGACCGCCGCCCGACGAGCCTCCCCCCCTGAGAGACCGGAGCACGAGCAGCAAGACCACGGCGCCGACCACCAGGGGTATCGCGGGCTTGATCCTGCCCATGACCGCGTCCCGGCTCGCCTCGCCGAGGTCGAGCGCCTCGACGTCATCCTGCTGCTGGGCGCCCCCCGTCTGCCCGTCACCGGACGAGCCGTTGGCGGACGGCGCGGCCCCGGAGACGTCAGCCCCCGTCGCGGCCCCGCCGTTTACTATCTCCGCTTCCAGGCAGTCGGCGAAGCGGCCAAGGAGCTTCTCGGAGACCTGCTGCTGGATGCCCTGGCCGAACTGCGCCGCGCGGCCGGTGATCTGCATGTCGGTCTCGACGTTTACGCGGGTGCTGCCGCTGCCCTCGTCGTGCAGGGTGGAGACGATGGTGGCCGAGGCCGTCCCCTGCCCGCGGGCGTCCTTGCCGTCGGCCCTCAGCACCGCCCGGTGGGCGGACTCGTCGGCCTCCTGGATCTTGACCGTGCCCTTGTACTGCTGGGTGACGGGGCCGAGCTTGACCTTCATCGCCCCGTCGTACTCGCGATCGCCCGTCTCCTCCGTCAGGGAAGCCCCCGGCAGGCATGGGGTGATCCGCTCAAGGTCGAGCAACACGTTCCAGACGTCTTCTACCGGGACGTCGACCGTAAACTCGTTGTTCAGCTTCATCTGTCTCTCCTTTGACGGATCGTCCCACAGCACCCGGTGGCGGCCAATCGCTCCTCCAGGCGTCGCAGGTCTTCCACAGTGTCCACGTCGGCCGGGTCAGCTACGTCATCGCAAGGCACCTCCGTTACCAGTTCCGGGTGGCGCGCGAGCACGGCCCTCGCCCCCCTGTCCCCCGACATCTCTTGCTCCAGGAGCGGCCATACCTCCCTGGCGAAGAGCGCCGGGTTGCGCGGTCTACCGCCGTAGGTCGCCACGGCCACCTGCGCCCCGCCCTCGAAGGCCTCGACGAGCCGACCCACCGCCCCGGCCCCGACGAGCGGCTGGTCCCCCAGGACTACGACCGCGGCGCGGGCTCCCGGCGAGCAGGCGCCGAGCCCCGCGCGCACCGAGGTGGACATGCCCTCCGCCCAATCCCGGTTTTCGACAACGCGGGCCCCGAGTGCGGTGCTTACCTCGCGCAACCTTTCCCCTTCGGTTCCGACCACCACGATTGTCTCATCCACCGGAGCCCCGCGCAGCCCGTCCAGGGTAGCCCCGATCAGGGTCCGCCCCCCTAAAGGGGCAAGTAGCTTTCCGCCCCCGAAGCGGCTCCCCGCGCCCGCGGCGAGCACGACGGCCGAAACCCCGCTCACCGCGCGTCGCGGGACGCACCCGCCGCCTCCCGCCTCGCGTCAAGCTCCGCTTTGGCGTCCGGCGAGTCGGCGACGTCCGGGTCGGGGGCGTGGATCGGGCCCGACCGCTCCGCGAGCCGTCCGCCGCCGTGGCCCGTGCGGAAGGCGATGATCTCCGCCGCTATCGCAACCGCCGTCTCCTCCGGCGTGCGGGAGCCGATGTCCAGGCCTATCGGGCTGCTGACGCGCCCCAGTTGCTCCTCGGAGACGCCCTCCTCCTTGAGCCGCGCCGTGCGGTTGTTGTGCGTCCGGCGGCTCCCCATCGCCCCGATGTAGCCAGCCTCCGTCTCAAGCGCGGCCTTCAGGACCGGCACGTCGAACTTGGGGTCGTGCGTAAGGACGCAGATCACGCTCCTGGCGTCCACCTCCGCGGTCTTGAGGAACTCGTCTGGCCAGGCGACGACGACCTCGTCGGCCGAGGGGAAGCGCTCGCGCGTGGCGAAGACGGCCCTGGCGTCGCAGACGATCACGCGGTACCCGAGGAACTTGCCGATTTTGGCTACGGCAGACGCGAAGTCTATGGCCCCGAAGACGTACATCTTGGGCGGCGGGGCGAAGCTCTGGACGAAGACGGCGACGTCCTCCATGCGGCGCTGCCCGCGCGGTCCGAAGTGGCGCGTCTCGGTCTTGCCGCCCTCCAGAAGCCCGCGGGCCGCCTCGACTATCGCCCTGTCGAGGTCCTCGTCGCCAGCGCCGCCCTCGTGGTCGTCTGGCGTGACGAGCAGCTTGCCGCCTAACGAGTCCCCGGGGCCTTCGATCACGGTGGCGATGGCGACCGGCGACTGCTCCCGAAGCAGGGCGTGCCAGCGGGCGAGCAGGCTCACCAGTCCACCCTCTCGACGAAGATGTGGATGATACCGCCGCAGGTTAGGCCCACCCCGAACGCCTCGTCGTCGGAGATACCGTAGGAGAGGAGCTTCGGCGTGCCGCCTTCTATGGCCGCCATCGCCTCCTCGTAGACCGCGGGCTCCACGCACCCGCCGCTAACCGACCCGACGACCTGCCCGTCCTCGCTGATGGCCATAGATGTGCCGGGCCCCAAGGGTCCGCTCCTCTCGACCTTGACGACGGTCGCGAGCGCCGCCTTCTTTCCCTCTTCCCTCCAGCCCGCCACCTTCTCCACGACCGGGTTCACGGAGCGCCTCCTTCTCTGAAATCTTGCCTGTCCAGCCTCCAACGGAGTACCCCGTCGGTGGCACCGGCGAACCTCATCCCGAGCTTCTCGAGGACCCTGATCGAACCGTGCCCGTCTCGGAGCGTCTCGGCCCTGACGGCCGCGACCTCGGGGTGCGAGAAGGCCCGCCCGACGAGGCCCCTGGCGGCCTCGGTGGCGAGCCCCCGCCCCCTGTACCCCGGCACCAGCGCGTAGCCGATCTCAACCTCGTTGGATTCGTCGGGCGGGCCTTTGAAGCCGCCGTCGCCGGCCAGCACCCCGTCCCCGGCGTGGACGAAAAGATAGCTCCACCACCCGGCGGCAGATGGGTCAGACCTGAGCTTCTCGTAGATGCGGGGCATGGCCCCCGGAAACACGGGCCAGCCGTCCGGTACCGAGACGCCGAGCAGGGGCTCGAGGCCCTTCTTGTCCTTGATGGCCTTCGCCAGGTGCGACGGCCCGCATGGTATAAGCTTGAGGTTCTCCGTCTCGATCATTTGCCCGCCTTGCCAGGGATCATATCCGATGCCCGCGGCACCGGGGGCGGGCCGGAGATCTGGCCTGGTCAACGCCCGCCTCCCCGCCCGGACGCCCCGGCGACGGCGTAGGACAGCTCTTGCAGGCTCTCGAAGTTGTGGCCCGTGAGAAAGACGTCGACGTAGGGGAGCGCCGCGGCCATCCCGCGGGCGAGCGGCTGGTAGCCTGGGGCGGCCTTCAGGGGGTTGACCCAGATGACGCTGTGGGCGAGGCGGTGGATGCGCCGCATCGCGTCGGCGAGCACCTCCACCTCCCCGCGGTCCCAGCCGTCCGAGAGCAGGACCACGACGGCCCCGCGGGCCATCCCGCGCTGGCCCCACACGTCCACGAACTCCTTTACCGTGTCCCCGAGCCGGGTCCCCCCGGACCAGTCCTCGATGGCCTTCGAGGCCTCCCTGAGCGCCCGGTCGGGGTTGCGGGTGGCGAGCTCGCGGGTTACGCGCGTGAGCCTGGTACCCAGGACGAAGGCCTCGACCGGCTCTCCCGAGGCGACGCTTGCGTGCATGAACCTGAGGAGCGCCCTGCTGTACGAGGCCATCGAGCCGGAGACGTCGCAGAGGAGCACGACCCGCCGGGGCCTGTCCCTGGCCTTCCGGTAGCGATGGCGCATTGGCTCCCCGCCGGTGCGCATCGCGCCCCGCAGGGTCCTCCTCGCGTCGTGGCGGCCCCTGTGGGAGGGCTCCAGGCGCCGCGAGCGCTTCATGGCCCCCGAGAGGCGCATGTCCGTCATCAGCCTGTACAGCTCGGCGAACTCCTCGGGCGTGCAGTCGGCGAAGTCCTTCCGGCGGAGCACGTCCACGGGGCTGTAGCGGAGCCTCACGGCCTCGTCGCCCTTCTCGCTTCTCTCGGCGCTCTTCTTGGGCGGCTGCACCGAGTCTGGGGAGAGCCGGATCGAGAAGGTGCTACCCGGCGGGTCGGGGACCTTGAGGCCCTCCCTCCCATCCCAGAAAACCTTGAACGCCCGGTCGTACACCTCGAAGTCCTCGGGGCGGGAGCACAGCGTCACCCGGCCCGCCCAGTACACGTCGTCGCGGCTCCCCACGTCTAGCTCCTCCAGGGCCGTGGCGAAGCCGACCACCCGGTCTGGCCCGGCCGAGATCCCGACCCGCCTGAGCAGGCGCCCGAAGGCGACCGCCATGCGGAGCACAGGGAGCCTGGGCGCGGCTTCGGGCGCCACGGTTCCTAGCTCCCCGCGAGGAGGTTCAGGGACTGGACAAGGACCCTCTGCTGGTCCTCGTGGTACTTCAAGACAGAGCCCATCGTCGCCTCGATCAGGCCCTCGTCGAGCTCCTTGGCGCCAAGGGCCACGAGGGCCTCGGTCCAGTCGAGGGTCTCGGCGACGCCGGGCGGCTTGTAGAGGTCCATGGCGCGCAGGCGCTGCACGGCGCGGGCCACCTGACGGGCTAGCCTCTCCTCTGCGTCCGGCACCCTGAGACGCACGATCTCGACCTCCCGCTCCATGTCTGGGTGGTCTATGAAGAAGTACAAACAGCGGCGCTTGAGGGCGTCGTGTACCTCGCGGGTGCGGTTGGAGGTGAGGATGGCCACCGGCGGGCGCCCGGCCCTGACGGTGCCTATCTCGGGTATGGTCACGGAGTAGTCCGAAAGGATCTCGAGCAGGTAAGCCTCGAACTCGTCGTCTGCCCGGTCTACCTCGTCTATGAGAAGGACTGGGGGATTGTCTCCGTGATGCTCTATGGCCTGGAGCAGCGGCCGGTTAACGAGGAACCGGCGGGTGTACAGTTCGTCCTCCAGGCGCGAACGGTCCTCGCCGGCCGTGCCAAGGGCCTCGGCCGTGCGGATGTGCAGGAGCTGCCTCGCGTAGTCCCACTCGTAGACGGCCTGGTTGACGTCTATGCCCTCGTAGCACTGGAGCCGTATAAGGGGCGTATCCAGCATCCGGCTGAGGACCTTGGCCACCTCGGTCTTGCCGACCCCTGCCTCGCCCTCCAGGAAGAGCGGCTTCTGCAGCTTGAGGGCGAGGAAGATAGCCGTCGCCAGCCCCTCGCCGGCCAGGTAGCTTCCCTCCCGCAGCCTCTCCTTGAGCTCCCCGGAAAGCGAAACGCCGGGGGGCAGGGCCCCCCGGCGTCCGTTTACGGCTTCGCTCAACGGTTCAGGGCTTCCTCAACGGCCCGCCGCGTCCACACCCGCGCCAGGTGGCGCCGGAACTCCGCCGAGGCCGCGTCGTCGGAGGAGGGGCTGGTTCCCTCGTCGGCGGACTGGGCCGCCTCGGCGACGGCGTCGGGGCCCGCACCCGAGAGGGCCTGCTCGACCGCCGTGGCCCGGATGGGCGTGGCGCCCATGCTGGTCAGCGAGATGCGGGCTGAGCCGATGGAGCCGTTGGAGCGCTCCACGATAGCGGCCACGCCGACCGTCGCCCAGTCCTGCGA
Source organism: Rubrobacter sp. (assembly GCA_035264945.1). GTDB lineage: Bacteria > Actinomycetota > Rubrobacteria > Rubrobacterales > Rubrobacteraceae > Rubrobacter_D. Next base: position 5,038 of record DATFPF010000219.1, on the reverse strand, counting down.
GCGGCGGCTGAACTTCTTGTAGGACCAGCCTGTGTTCTGGCCGAGCTTCGGGACGCGGACCTCCGTAACGACCTCCTGCTCGCCAAGGGCCGTCATCATGTAGTCCTGGAAAAAGTCGGCGGCCTTGACGGTCCGCTCGCCGTCTGGGCCCTTGATCGTCAACTCCCCCTCTAGCGCCGTGATGACGCTCGGCATGTCGCCGGAGGAGTCGCCGTGGGCCAGGGTGCCGCCCAAGGTTCCGCGGTGCTGGACGGACGGGTCGCCCAGGAGACCCGCGGTCCAGCCGACGATGCCGCAGTGCTCCTTTACAAGGTCGTTGAAGAGCAGGTCGCGGTGGCGGGTCATGGCGCCTATGGCGAGGTGGTCGCCCCCGTCGCGCACGTAGCGCAGCTCTTCCAGGCGGCCGAGGTCGATGAGGACCGTGGGTGCGGCCAGCCTGAGGCGCATTATCGGGATCAGCGAGTGCCCGCCCGCCAGGAGCTTGGAGTCCTCGCCGTGCTGGCCGAGCAGCTCTATGGCGTGGTCGACGGATTCCGCGACCTCGTAGTCGAAAGCCATCGGGATCATTACGCGTCACCCCCCTGCTTGATGTCGGCGGCACTCGCCCCGAGGGAGGCGTCCTCCTGCCGGTCGCCGGACTGAAGCCCTTGCGCGTTCTGGATGGCCTTCCACACCCGCATCGGCGAGGCGGGCATGTCTATGTGCGTTATCCCCAGCGGCGAGAGGGCGTCTATCACGGAGTTGATGACCGCGGGCGGCGCGCCGATGGTCCCGGCCTCGCCCACACCCTTGACCCCGAGCGGGTTGCTCGGCGACGGGGTTACCGTCCGGTCCAGGGTGTAGTTAGGCAGCTCCGGGGCGCCTGGGATCATGTAGTTCACCATAGACGCGGTGAGCAGGTTGCCATCCTCGTCGTAGATGACCCCCTCGTAGAGCGCCTGGGCGATGCCCTGCGCGAGCCCCCCGTGCAACTGGCCGTCCACTATGGTCGGGTTGATTACCGGGCCGCAGTCGTCCACCGCTATGTAGTCGCGGATCCTCACGGCGCCCGTCTCCGTGTCCACCTCCGTGACGCAGACGTGCGCGCCGAACGGGAAGGTGAAGTTGGGCGGGTCGAAGGTCATCGTCTCGTTTAGCGTCGGCTCCATGCCCTCGGGCAGGTCGTTGCCAAGGTAGGCCGCGCCCGCTACGTCCCCTATGGAGACGTTCTGGTCCGGCGAGCCTGCCACGCTGAACTTTCCGCCCTCGAACTCGATGTCGTCCTCGGCGGCCTCGAGCATGTGCGCGGCGATCTTCTTGCCCTTCTCGATCACCTTGTTGGCCGCGTGGTACACCGCGATGCCGCCGACGGCGAGGCTCCTCGAGCCGTAGGTGTCGCGGCCGAATGGGACGGTGCCCGTGTCTCCGTGCAGAACCTCGACGTCGTCGGGGGTGACCCCGAGGACGTCGGCGGCGATCTGGGACCAGCTCGTCTCGTGGCCCTGGCCGTGGGGCGAGGTGCCCGTGGCGACCTCTACCTTGCCCGTAACGAGCATCCTGACGCTCGCGACCTCCCAGCCGCCGCCGCCGATCCCGAGTCCGGCGAGGGCGTGCGAGGGCCCGAGGCCGCAGATCTCGGTGTACGTGGCGAACCCGATGCCTAGCTGGACCGGATCGTTCGCCTCGCGCCTGCGGCGCTGCTCCTCACGCAGAGCCTGGTAGTCGGCGAGCTCTATCGCCCGGTCGAGCGCCGCCTGCAGGTTGAAGGAATCGTACTGAAGACCGGCCGGGTTTGCCGTCGGCTCGTCGAACGGCTCGTAGAAGTTCCTGCGCCGGATCTCCGCCGGGTCCATGTCGAGCTCGCGGGCCAGGGAATCTATGGCCCTCTCGATCGCGTAGCAGGCCTCCGGACGCCCGGCGCCGCGGTAGGCGTCTGTGGGCGTCAGGTTGGTGAAGACGCCCTTGATCTCGATGGAGAACGCGTCGAAAGTGTAGACGCCGGGGAACATCGCCCCACCGCTGATCGCGATCACGGGGGTCAGGAGCTGCAAATAGGCGCCCATGTCGTCGAGGAGCTTGACCCGCATGCCGAGGATCTTGCCCTCCGAGTTGGCGGCTAGCTCGACGTCCTGTATCTGGCCACGGCCGTGGATGGTCGCCTGGTAGTTCTCGGAGCGGTCCTCGACGAACTTGACGGGCAGGCCCAACCTCTTGGCAAGCACGACCGCCAGGATCTCCTCGCGGTAGATGTTCAGCTTGGAGCCGAACCCGCCGCCCACGTCGGGCGCCACGACCCGGATCTGGTTCTCCGGTATCCCGGTCCCGAGCGAGAGCACGATCTTGGCGAGGTGGGGCACCTGGGTGGACGAGTACATGACGTACCCCCCGTGCCCGGGGTCAGGATAGGCCACTGTCGCCCGCGGCTCGATGGCGGTCGGGAGCAGGCGCTGCTGGATGTAGCGCTCCTTGATGACCACGCTGGCCCGGGAAAAGGCCTCGCCGGTGTCCCCCTGCCCCTGGACCTCGGGCCCACGTATCTCGGCGCCCGCGTCGCCCGCGTCGTCCGTCCTGTCGAAGAGCTCGTCCGTATTCCCGACGTTGGCCGTGTAGGTGAAGCACTCGTTGGTGCCGAGGTCATCGTGCACCAGCGGGGAGCCCTCCTCGAGGGCGTCCTCCATGTTCACGACCGCCGGGAGCGGCTCGTAGTCAACCTCGATAAACTCGAGGGCGTCCTGGGCGGCGTATCGGTCGCTCGCGACCACCACGGCCACCACGTCCCCCACGTGACGGACCTCGTCCGTCACGATGGGCGGGAAGAACGGGGTCTTCTGCTCCTCGGAGACGACCGCCGCGCAAGGCACGCCGCCGGGCCACTCCTCGGCGAGGTCGGCGCCCGTGAAGGCCGCCACGACGCCTGGCCGCTCCAGCGCGGCCGAGACGTCCAGCTTCGTAACCTTCGCCCGGGCGAAGGGGCTCCTCAGCATGGACATGTGGACCATGCCGGGCAGCTTTATGTTGTCCGTCCAGTTGGCCTTACCGGTTACGAGGTTCGGATCCTCCTTGCGGGGCAGCCCGTTCCCCATGTAACGTTCCGGTGCCTGGGTCACCTCTAGCGCCTCCCTCTAGCTCGTCTGGCCGGCGGCCTGCTGCACGGCCTTGACGATGTTTTCGTAACCGGTGCAGCGGCAGTAGTTGCCCTCCAGGGCCTCCCGGATGTCTTCCTCGTTCGGGTTCGGGTTCTCCTTGAGGTAGCTGACGGAGGCCAGGATCATGCCAGGCGTGCAGTACCCGCACTGCAGCGCGTGCTGCTCGTGGAACGCCGTCTGCATGGGATGCCAGTCGCCGTTGGTCTGGAGGCCCTGGACCGTCGTGATCTCGTGCCCGTCGGCCTGCACCGCAAACAGCGTGCAAGACTTGACGGACTCCCCGTTCAACAACACGGTGCACGCCCCGCAGTTGGAGGTGTTGCACCCGACCATGGTCCCCGTCAGGTTCAACCCCTCACGCAAGTAATGCACCAGGAGCAGACGAGGCTCGACCTCGTGCTCGTAAGTGACGCCGTTAACGTTTACCTGAATCCTTCGCACCTATTTTCTCCTTCCCCTCATGCGCCGCCGAAACGGAAGCCACCTCTGTGCAAGTTGACCGAACTTCACGTTCCCCCGGCCCTCCCCAGGCCGCCGTCAACGAGATTACATGCGCTGACTTTTCCCCTTAAATATGGCGATTTCGCTTCCCTTTCCCCTTTCTCTTGGAAGTGCGGGCAGTGTAGCACGGCAGGTTTTTTTGTGCATTTCGCCGGTTGAACGCCGGGGTGATCGTGGGAGTATGTTGAGTCGCGGTGGGATACAAGCGAGTTTTGGAGAGGATGGTTGATAGGACAGAGCACACGTACCGATGTGCATCATCACGACCCCACAGGACGAGACTTGCATGAATGCGTCCGGTGGGTAGGTCTATCGATAGGGGAACCGTGGAGCTACAGGTAGAACCGAAGGTAAACGAGTTCGTGCGCGGAAAGCACAGGCTGCTGATCGACGGCGACTGGGTGGATTCGGCCTCGGGCAAGACCTTCCAGACGATCAACCCGGCCACCGAGGAGCACCTGGCGGACGTGGCGTGGGGCGAGGCGGAGGACATCGACCGGGCCGTGAGGGCCGCGCGCCGAGCCTTCGCTGACGATTCGCCGTGGCGGAAGATGAGCGCCTCGGCGCGGGGACGTTTGATCTACAAGATCAGCGAGCTGATCGAGGACAACGCGGACGAGCTCGCAACCCTCGAAGCGCTGGACAACGGCAAGCCCTCCTCCGTCGCGAAGGCCGCCGACACGTGGCGCTCGCGGCCGACCTGTTCCGCTACATGGCAGGCTGGCCGACCAAGATCGAGGGCAACACCATCCCGGTCTCTGCGGTAGTGACCGGGGGCGAGTTCATGGGCCTGACGCTCAAGGAGCCCGTCGGGGTCGTCGGCCAGATCATCCCCTGGAACTTCCCGCTCTCGATGGCCGCCTGGAAGCTCGGCCCCGTTCTCGCCGCGGGCTGTACCGTCGTGCTGAAGCCCGCCGAGCAGACGCCGCTGTCTGCGCTACGTCTTGGACAGTTGATGATGGAGGCCGGTCTGCCCGACGGGGTGGTCAACATCGTGACCGGATTCGGCGAGGCCGGCGCGGCGCTCGCCTCCCACGGCGCCGTGGACAAGGTGGCCTTCACCGGCTCGACCGAGGTCGGGAAGATGATCGCGCAGGCTGCGGGCAAGACCAACCTAAAGAAGGTCACCCTGGAACTCGGCGGCAAGTCGCCCAACGTGGTCTTCAAGGACGCCGACATGGAGATGGCGATCCCTGGTGCTGCCAACGGCATCTTCTTCAACCACGGCCAATGTTGCAATGCCGGCTCCCGGCTCTTCGTCGAGCGCGAGGTCTACGACGAGGTGGTCGAGGGCGTCGCCGAGCAGGGCCGGAACATCAAGGTCGGCAACGGCCTGGACCCTGACACCACGATGGGTCCGCTCGTCTCCGACGAGCAGTTCGAGAAGGTCTTGGGGTACCTGGACCAGGGCC
>DATFPF010000218.1:0-3753 GCA_035264945.1 Rubrobacter sp. | reverse complement strand
TGTTCGTCCGGAACGCGCCGCGAGGACGTGCCGATCCCGCCCTTGAACTCGTGGCAGATCATGCCCGTTCCACCGCCCACGGAGCCCTCGGCCACGGGCCCGCCGGCCGCGTTCCGAAGCGCCTCCTTTACGTGCCCGGCGCCGACGTGCTGGCCGTTGATGTCGTTGAGCGTCCCGTCGTAGGTCTCGGCCACGACCGGCAGGGACCAGTACTCTTCCGCCCCGCCGCGTTCTTCGAGCTCAGCGGCTATCAGGGCGTCTCGCACGACGCCGACGCTGTGGGTGTTGGTGATGGCGATGGGCGTGGTGATGGCGCCGGCCTCCCTGATCCACTCGAGCCCCGTCATCTCGCCGTTGCCGTTGAACCTGTGGCTCCCGGCGAAGACCGGCTCGTCGCGGGCGGATCCTTCGCGGGGGCAGATGACGGTGACGCCGGTCCTGACGGGACCCTCCCCCACAACCAGCGGCCCCTCGCCCCTGACTATCGTCGAGTGGCCGACCCTAACGCCATCGACGTCCGTTATCGCGTCGTTTGGCCCAGAGGGCAGGACCCCGATCTCCAATCCCAGATCACGCGCGCGCACGTTGCTCACCTGCCCAGAGCGGAGACGCGGTCCATCTCCTCTTCCGATAGCTCGAAGTCGAAGACGTCGAGGTTGGCCTGCAGGTGGGCCTCGCCGGCCGCCTTGGGGATCGCGGACACCTTCTCCTGCTGGACAAGCCATCGCAGGGCTACCTGGGCGGCGGTCTTGCCGTGGGCTCGGCCGATCTCGCGGAGCGTCGCGTCGTTCTCGACGCCGCCGCGGGAGAGCGGGCGGTAGGCGACGAGGAGGTAGTCCATCTCCCGGGCCTGGCCGAGCAGCGCGTCCTGCCTCCTGTAGGCGTGGTACTCGACCTGGTTGCAGAAGACGTCCACGTGCCCCGCGGCCTCTTCTACCAAAGCGGGGGAGAAGTTGCTGACGCCCACGTGGCGGACGCTGCCGTCCTCCTGAAGCTCCCGCATCGCGCCTAGGGTCTCGCCTAGCGGCACGCCGTCACCGGGCCAGTGCATGAGCAGCAGGTCCAGGTACTCCGCGCGGAGCTTCTTCAGGCTCTCGCGGGTCTTGGAGATGACTTTGTCGTGCTCGTAGTCGCTAGGCCAGACCTTGGTGGTGATGAAGAGCTCCCCACGGTCCACCCCGGAGTCCTCGATCCCCCGCCCGACCTCGGCCTCGTTGCCGTACATCTGCGCGGTGTCGAGGTGCCTGTAGCCCAGGGAGAGGGCGAGGCCCACGGCCCCCGCGCACTCCTCCCCGGTTAGCCGGTACGTCCCCATCCCCAGGGACGGGACCATCTCGCCTTTGATGTTCTGGTGTTCCATGACGACCTCCTCTGCACCCTGTCGTCCCCACCGTAGCACGCGCGGCCGCCGCGGTCGTCTCGCGGGCTAGCGCGGCGGCGGGGCGAAGTCGTCCTCGGGGCGGCCTTCGAGGGCTGCGACGGTGGGGAGGAACCAGTCGGGCCGGGGTTGGACCTCGTTCTTTACGGGGTCGAAGAAGACGTGGGCGGCGAAGCCATCGCAGGCGAGCTCGCCCGCCTCGAAGCTCTCGCCGGTGCGGAGCTCGAAGTCCATCGCGTAGGAGCGGTTGCCGACCCAGGGCACCGTCGCCGCGCCGTGGAGGGTGTGGTCGAAGAAGATCGGGGCCTCGAAGCTTAGGCTGGTCTCGGCGATCACGTACCGGGCGCCGGGCACGTCGCCTGCCTCGAGCTCCGTTATGCCAGCGAGGTCGGCCAGGGCGTTCCAGTAGGCGAAGCGGACCTGCTCGAAGTAGGCGAGGTAGACGGCGTTGTTGACGTGGCCGTAGGGGTCCAGGTCTGCGTACCGGATCTCCAACCGTACCGGCGCGGGGGGGTTCTTCAAAGCGATGGGCCTTTCCGGTTCGTGGGCGCGGGAGATTGTACACACTCGTGCTGGGTCCTATCTGATTTAATGCAACCATGGAGTTTGAGGAGTATCTCGAGCAGGGCGAGACCCTGGCGAGCGAGGGTTTGATCGAAGAGGCCCTCTCCCGTTTCGAGCAGGCCCTGGAGGCCGCCCCGGAGAACCCGGAGGCCATAGAGGCGGTCGGGAGGGCGCTCTTGAACCTGGGCCGCCTGGAGGAGGCCGAGGCGAGCTTTTTGGACGCCCTCGAGATCGACCCCGAGTGGGTGGCCCCGCGGATGGGGCTCGCGCTCGTGGCCCTGGGGCGGGACGAGCCGTTCAAGATCGTGCACCACCTGGAGCGGGCCATCGAGGCGGACCCCGGCTACCCTGAGGCCTACGTCGAGCTAGGCCGCTACTACGGCTACATGAACGAGCCGGCGCTGGCGAAGGCGACCTTCGAGCGCTGGACCGCCCGCCACCCCGAGGACTCTGACATGCTCATAAACGCCGGCCTCACCCTCTTCGACGCCGCCGACTTCGCCGAGGCCTACAACTTCTTCGAGAAGGCGGTCGAGGCGGCCACGGAGGAGGAGCAGCGCAGCGGGGCGCTCACTTTCCGGGCGAACGCCCTGGACATGCTAGGCCGCTACGACGAGGCCGTCGCGGCCTACGAGGAGGTCATCGCCGAGACCCCGGAATGGTGGGAGGCTCACGCCAACCTCGGCATCTGCCACGCCCGCAACGGCCACATGGAGAGGGCCGAGGCCGCCTTCAGGCGCGGCCTCGCGGACTGCCCAGGCTCGCCGGAGATAAGGGACGAGCTCGCCGCCCACCTGCTCTCGCAGGGCGGGGACCTGGATGAGGCCCTCAGGCTCTCGGAGGAGGCGGTGGCGCTTGGGCGGGACGAGATTCGGCACCTCATCACCCTTGGCGAGGTGCGCCTCGCCAAGGGTGATGAGGAGGGCACGGCCGAGGCCTACAGGGCCGTGCTAGCCCTCGACCCCGAGAACCCGGACGCCCACCTGGAGCTCGGCATCCTGCACGAGCGACGCGGCGAGCCGACGGAGGCGGAGGAGCACTTCGTCGAGTCCCTCAAGGCGGACCCCGGCAACCCGCGAGCCCTCTACTCCTACGCGAGCCTGTACTACACGGCCGACGACCTGGAGACGGCAGAGGAGATCCTCGAGCGCGCCGTCGCCGCCGACGCAGAGTACTCCCCAGCCCTCTCGGCGCTGGCGAGCATCCGGGCCCGCCGCGGCGAGTACGGGGACGCCCTGGACTTTATAGAGCGGGCCGTCGAGGCCGGCGAGAGCGACGCGGACCACTTCAAGAGCGCGCTGGAGTTCGCCCCCCTCCACGCCGACCCCCGCTTCCGCACCCTCCTCTCCCGCATGGCCCACGCAAGGGAAGACGGCTAGCCTCCATGCAGTCGACCACCGCCTTCGGCGTGCTCCTGCTCCTCGTAAGCGCCGCCACGCTCTCCTTCGCAGCCTACGCCCTACTGCGCGGCGGCAAGGGCCAACGCGGCGGCATCGGCCCCATCTCCGAACGCGGCATCCACGTCATCGCGGGGGTAAGGATGCTCCTGATAGGCATAGTAAGCCTTGCCGCCGGCGTGTACCTGCTGTTCGGCTAGCTACACGCTATGTCTCTCGGGACGGTTACTTGTTGCTCCACGAAGAGTACCCCTCCTGCGCCGGCAAACGGCCCGTCGAGATGCGGAACCTTAGTGGACATTATTGAATCGGCGGTCGAGTACTGACGTGAGGTGCATTTCTGTGCGCAGAGAAGCGCAACCGGAGTCCATTCACTAAACGTCCTGGAGCACCCCTTCTCGGCTCCTCTTTGTC
>DATFPF010000217.1:0-1882 GCA_035264945.1 Rubrobacter sp. | reverse complement strand
GCGTGCTCGGGCTTGAAGAAGACCCGGTCGGCCACGACGGCCGAGACCGTCTCCTCCGGGCGCTCGACCTCGAGTTCGGTGCCGATCTCGCCGTACTCCACGGGCACCATGGCGAACCCTATGTTCTTCTCCAGGCGCGGGGAGTAGCAGCCGGAGGTGACCTTGCCTACCCTCTCGCCGTCCGCAAGCACGGGGAAGTAGTCGATCATGGAGCCGTCGTTGTATGAGCCGAGGTTGCCGCCCCCGATCTCCACGCCCACCAGCTTGCGGCTCACGCCCTCCTGGCTGACCTTTCTCAGGGCCTCCTTGCCGACGAAGTTTTGCTCCTGCTCGAGCTCGACCATCCACTTGTAGCCGTAGCCGACCTCGTAGGGGTTGGTGTCGTACCACATGTCGCAACCGAGGGCGAGGATGCCGCCCTCGATGCGCCGGATGTGGCAGGGCCCTATCGGGGACATGCCGTGCGGCTCGCCGGCCTGCAGGACCCTATCCCAGAGCTTCAGCCCGTCGCGGCTGGCGTTTTTGAGGTAGATCTCGTACCCGAGCTCCCCGGAGTAGCCGGTCCTGGAGATGACGAGCTCCATCCCGTCGAGCTCGTGATGCTCCATAAAGTAGTAGGGCACCTCGAGGATGCCCTCGCCGAAGAGGTCGGTCATGACCTCCTTGGACTTGGGGCCCTGGACCTGCATCGGGCCGACGTCGGGCTCCCGGATCTCGACGTTCATCCCCGCGTTGTAGGCGAGGCCCTGGGCCCACAGGAGGACGTCGCTGTCGGCCAACGAGAGCCAGAAGTGGTTCTCGTCGAGGCGGAGGAGGACCGGGTCGTTGATGATGCCGCCCTCGGCGTTCGTGATGAAAGCGTACTTGCACTGCCCGACGGCGCACTTGTTCAGGTCGCGCGGGGTGAGCATGTTGGTGAACTCGAAGGCGTCGGGGCCGGTGATCTCGACCTGCCGCTCCGCCCCGCCGACGTCCCACAACGTTACGCCCTCGAGGAGCTGCCAGTACTCCTCCACGGGGTCCCTGTAGTAGCGCGGGTGGTAGTGGTGGTTGTAGACGCTGTACTTCTGGACGCCGTGCCGGCGCGAGCCGTAGAAGTACGGGGACTTGAAGATCCTCGTGTACTGCAGGATGCCCGGGTTGTCGTTTACCGCCATCGCGGACGTCTCCTCTCCTGTCTCTGCGCGGCCCCCTACCGGGACCGCCCGCACGCTTCACCGCCTGAGGATTCAGCTACTTCGTCGCATCTGTCCCTCCCCGCTGTTCCGCAGAAGCCCGCCCACGTGCTCGTCGCACGGCTTCACGTAGATACCTTCGGGTCTACCAGGGCGTGTTTCCTACGGCGTCCGGTACGCCGGCGACGGCTCGGCCCCGGTCGATGAATCCCGATCACGACGCCCACCTAGCCGCGCATGCGCTTCATCGCCGGATCGAAAAGCGGCTCCTCGGCCACCGTCGCGCCGTGGCGCCCGCCGAAGTACCGGACCTCGACCTTCTGGCCCTCCTCGGAGAGTCCGGGCGGCAGCCAAGCGTACGCGATGCTCTGCCCGATCGAGTACCCGTAGGCAGCACTTGTGACGTAGCCGACCGCCGCGCCACCGGCGTAGACAGGCTCACCGCCCATGACCACGACGTTCGGGTCGTCGAGGAGCAGGCAGGAGAGCTTGCGCCGCGGGCTCTGCTCCTCGCGGCGCAGGAGGGCCTCCCTGCCGACGAAGTCGCCCTTGTCCGGCTTCACCGCGAAGCCGAGGCCCGCCTCGTAAGGGTCGTGCTCCGTGGTCATGTCGGCGCCCCACGACCTGTAGCCCTTCTCCAGCCTGAGGCCGTTGAACGCCCCGCGGCCGGCGGCGATCAGGCCGAGAGGCCTCCCCGCCTCAAAGAG
>DATFPF010000216.1:0-4873 GCA_035264945.1 Rubrobacter sp. | reverse complement strand
GGCTATTCCCGGGCGAGGTCGGCTGTCTGCTGGGCGGCCTTCGCGTAGTCGCGGATGAGTTGCCTGAGGCGGGAGATCTCGCGCGAGGCCCGCTGGAGGAGGAAGCCGGTAACGCGGCCCTCGAGGGCCGTGGTGGTGTCGAAGGCCCCGTCGTAGTAGGAGTGGATCTCCTCGAGCGTCATGGCCTCACGGGACGAAGGGCGGAGGCTGCCGGTGCGGGCCTCCACGGCCGTGGTCCGCAGCTCGGGGCCGCCGGTGCGGCGCTCTATGCGGGTGCCCGGAGCGCCCGACTCGCCCAGGGATTTCAGGGCTGCGAAGACCTCAGCGTCCATCGGGCGGTCGGCGAAATCCGAGCCCGCGTGAAGGTAGGTGACCGCGCCTGAGCGGTCGACGACCACGACGGCCGGGACCGCCACGTTCTCCCTCTCGTTCCAGAGGCCGTAGGCGCGGGCCACCTCCCCCTTCGGATCGCTGAGGAGGGGGAAGGGTATCCTCAGCTTCCCTACCATCCTGGCGTTGTGGACCGGGGGGTCCACGCTGATGGCGGCGGGCTGCGCCCCGCGCCGCTCGAACTCGTTGTATTTTCTGGCGTAGGCGGCCAGCTGGCCGTTGCAGTAAGGACACCAGTCGCCCCGGTAGAAGACGAGGACCACCGGGCTCACCTCGAGCTGCCCGGAGAGGCTCCAGGGGTGATCCTGCTGGTCCGGTAATTCGAACGACGGGGCCACGCTCCCCACGCTCAGGTCAGCCATCCGCGCTCCTCCCTCTCTCCTGGCGTTCGACTCTAGCATCTTGCGGCGCCCCAGGCGCGCCCGGGGGCGCGCCGAACCCTAGCCGCCGTCGTACTGGTCGCCCGCGGGACCGTCCGGCGGCGCTGAGGCCGGGGGCGAGGCGGCGGGTGGCGAGGCGGCCGGGGGCGAGGCGGCGGGTGGCGAGGCGGCCGGCGGCGTGGAGGCCGGGGGTTGCGCGGGGGATGGTTCGATGGCGTCGGAGCCCCCGCCGACGTCGTTCGGGCCCCCCACGTCCGCCGTCGGGGCGGCGAGGCCCTCGCTGACCACGCCCTCCACCCGCCCAAGCGGCGTCCCGTCCTGCGGCCCCCGGGAGAGGCCCAGGGTCGCCGCGCCGAGCAGCGCGAACGCGAGGAGCACGAACAGGACGACCACCGCCGTCCCCCGGCGCCTGGTGGCCCGCCCGCCGAACCGGCCGCGTCGCCCTGCGGTCGTCGCCACCCCGTCCGTCACCCCGTTCGCCGCCGTCGTGACGTCCGCGGTCGTGCCCGCGGTTGGGCCTGCCGGCGCGGCCGTCTTGCGGACACCGATCCTGGGCGTCCCCGTCCTCGGGGTGGGGACCGCCGGGGGGGCGCCGTTGCGGACCTCCTCGATGTCGTCGAGAAGCTCCGAGGCGCTAGCGGGGCGGTCGGCCGGATCCTTGGCGAGCATCTTGATGACGAGGGCGTCCACGGCGTCGGGGATGGTGGGGTCGAGCCGGCGGGGCGGGGTCAGGGGCTCCGTCACGTGCTTCATGCAGACGGCCACGGGGTTGTCCGCCCTGTAGGGTACGACGCCGGTAAGCATCTCGTAGAGGACGATGCCAAGGGAGTAGAGGTCGCTGCGGGGGGTGGCCGGCTCGCCGAGGGCCTGCTCGGGGGAGAGGTAGCCCGCCGTTCCGAAGACCGCGTTCGTCGCGGAGATCGTGGCGGCCGATGCCGCCCTGGCGATCCCGAAATCGGTAACCTTGAGGTGGCCCATGTCGGTGACGAGTATGTTCTGGGGCTTGATGTCGCGGTGGACCATCCCGCGCTCGTGCGCCGCCCAGAGCGCCTCGGCAACCTGGGCCGCGACGGCGAGCGCCCGCTGGGGCTCCATCGGGCCCCTCTCGTCCAGCCGCTCCTTGAGCGTGCCGCCCGAGACGTACTCCATCGCTATGTAGCAGGTCCCGTCCGGCGTCTCGCCCCTGTCGTAGACCTGCACGATGTTGGGGTGGGAGAGGCTGGCCGCGCTCCTTGCCTCGCGCCCGAACCGCTCGTAGAACTCCTCGTCGCCCCGGTACTGGCTCCTCAACACCTTGAGCGCCACGTCCCGCTCGAGCACCGAGTCGTGGGCCAGAAAGACTTCAGCCATGCCACCGCTACCCAAGGGGCGCTCGATGGTGTAACGGCCGTCTATCTCCGCCTGGTCCACGCCACGCATTCTACCCTTCCGCGCCGCCGCGGGAGGCGGCTCCCCGGTTCCTCGGTGGCCGAAGCTCAGCTCTCCGCCGTCTTCGAGATCCAGTTCGAGATGCCCCCCACGGCGCCCGAGGTCCAGTACCGGATCCTCTGCCACACGCCCGCCTCCTCGTAGCCTTCGGCCGCGACGAGCGGCGAGGTCCCCGCGCTCCTGCCGTCCACGAACACCTCGACCGTCCCGAGCTCGCGCCCGGCCTCCGCCGAAGGCGGCGCCTCCTTCTCCGTCTCCACGCGCCGCTCGACATCGAGGCCAGGCCCCCCGAGGCCAGAGACGTCCTTCTCGGCGACGAGCTGGACGGACTCGTCGCGGCGGTAGGGTAGCTGGAGCTTCTTGAAGGGATCGTCCTCTTTGACGAAGGACCGTTCGCCGAAGTCCCCGAAGCCGTACTCGAGCGCCGTCTCGGAGGCCTCGAAGCGGTAGAGGTCGCCCGCGGCGTCGAGTACGACGGCGATGTAGGACTCGTCGCCGTTCTGGGCGGAGGAGACCAGGCACGGACCCGCGGCCGGCGAGGTGCCCGTCTTTACGCCGTTTGCCGCCTCGTAGCCGTAGCCTGAGTTCGGGGCGATGAGTAGGTTGGTGGTGTCGAGCGGTATCTCCCTGTCCTGGGTGGTGATCGTGACCTGGGTCTTGCTGACGATCTCGCGGAACTCGGGGTACTCCATTGCCTCGCGCGTGATCTTCGCGAGGTCCCTGGCGCTTGAGTAATGATCGGGGTCGTCGAGGCCGGCCGGGTTCTCGAAGTGGGTGTTCTTGAGGTTCATCTCTTTGGCCTTCTGGTTCATCTCGGCGACGAACTCCTCGACGCTGCCGCCCCCGAGGTGCTCGGCGAGGGCGTAGTCGGCGTCGGTGCCCGAGGGTACGAGGGCCGCCTCCAGAAGCTCCCGGACGCTCACGGTGTCGAAGGGGAAGAGGCCGGCCGAGCTGTAGAGGCCCCCGGCGTAGGAGGCCGCGTCCTCGGAGACGGTAACCTCCTCGTCGAGCTTCGCCCCGTCTTCGAGGGCGACGAGGGCCACCATCACCTTGGTCGTCGAGGCTATCGGGAGGCGCTTGTCCGGCTCCTTGCCTGCCAGGTAGAGGCCCGTCTCGCGGTCGACGAGAACCCACGAGGCGGCGTCGAGCTTCGGCGCGCCCGGGGGGTTTTGGTCGTTCTGCTGGGCGTCGGCCCGGCCTGGGGCTGGAAAGAGCAGTAAGGCCAGAGACAGTAGGATCAGCGTCACGGTCCCATGCACGCGGCACGTCCCCTGTCTCAACCGCTACCTCCCCTTTTGTGCGCTTGCGCTGCCGACCGCCCCCCGCGCGGGGCCGCCCGTGGCGGCCGGATCCATTTTGCACCAGCAGGCCGCGACGGTCTACCCTCGCGGGGGTTATAGCTTTCAGCTGTCAGCTATTAGCTATCGGCTTTTGGTAGGGCTGGCTATTGCCCGCCGCGCGCGGAGGAGGCAAGGCCCCTCCGCGCGCGGCTCTAGCGGCGGAAGGTCAGGCCCAGCAGGGCAACAATCGCCGCGCCGACGATAGGATGCGCCGCCGGTGAAAACGGCTGACGGCTGATAGCTGACGGCTGAAAAGCTGACCGCTACCTACTCGAACATCTCCTGGCCCATCCGGTCGACCTTGCCCTCGGCGTGTTTGGTCATGTCGCCCTCGGCGCCGGTGTCCTCGGTCATCTGGCGCGAGATCTCCTCGGCCTTCTGCTCGTTGTGGGCGTGCGGGTCGCCGTGGCCGCCGGTGTCCTCGGTGACGCGCCTGGCCAGGTCCTCCTCCGCCTCCGCGGCGTTGTACGGCACGTACTCGTCGAGGGGCATGTCCTTGCCCATCTCCCTGGCCTCCGCGTCCACGCTAACCTCCAGCACCGGGTCCGCGGACTCCATGGACTTCATCGACTCCGAAGACTCCATGGACTTCATCGATCCCATCGACTCCAGCGAGTCCTCCCTGAGGCCGGGCAGGGGGCGGGGGTCCACGTCTCCCTTCTCGATCCTGCGGACGATCTCCCTCGCCCGCAGGTCCGCCTGCCTGCTCCGCTCATCCATGGCCCCGCGGACCTCCCTGTCGGACCGGCGCATCCGGTCGTCGATCCTCTTCTCGGCCTGCCTCTGCCGCCGTTCCTGCTCCCGAATGCTCAAAATCGCCTCCTGGCGCCTCTTGCCCCGACCATCACGACCCCTACCCGGTCTTTCCCCGTTCCCCTCCCGGACGAAAACCGGCCGCGCGGCGAAGGGACGAGGCCCTGGCGGTGGATTGTGGACCGGCCTCCGCGGGTAGGGTTAGGTGGCTGAAGAAAACTACCGAAAGGAGCGACCATGGGCGAGAGACGAGAGAGGCGCGGCGGCGAAGGTGGCCGGGACCGCGGTCAGGGCGGCGGCGGAGGCCGGGATCGCGGCCATGACCGCGGCGGCCGGGGCGACGGCGACCGGGATCGCGGGCCTGGCAGCGCCTTCGAGAAACACGAGGATGAACGCGAGCAGCGCCAGGAGGAGCGGCAGGCGGAGCGTCACGAGGACCGGGAGCAGAAGCGCGAGGCGCGCCACGAGGAACGGCAGCAGGACCGCCAGGAGCGACGCCAGGACCGCGGGGACGGCCCCCGCGAGGATCGTCCCAGGGGAGGCGGCGGTCGCGGAAGAGGCTAGATCCGGGCGGGAAGCCCG
>DATFPF010000215.1:0-7035 GCA_035264945.1 Rubrobacter sp. | reverse complement strand
CCGGCGCGGCGGTACTCCGCAAGCCGCGAGAGGATCTCCCCGGCCGTGCTCTCGGCCGTCCGCCACCCCCGTTCCTCCAGACCGCCGAGCGTAACGAACATCTCGGCCTCTTCCGGGAAGCTGAAGACCGGCAAAGCCTCCATCTCCGCGTCGATGCGGACGGTGAACGGCTCCGGCAATACGGTCTCGGAACTCTCGACCAGCCAGTAAGTGGTAGCAAGTTCCGGCGGTCGCGCCGCCCTGTTCCTCAACATCTCCTACTCCCCTCTGCGTGCCGATCGGTACGCAAGAGTTTCGCGGGAGTCGGGTTTCCCCGAGGACCCCGCATTGCCGCGACGGCTGCGAAAGGCACCTTAATACACAGCCACTCCTCCGGGAACCCCGCGAAGCCGTCTCGCGTCGCAATTGCATCGAAAGGTGTAGGCATATACGCCATGCAATCGCAGAAACGCCCGAGAGCGGTTCGCGTGCCGGAACGCACATACGCCGCACGGGCGGTTCTAGAGGTCAGAACGTCCGGGGCGGTCCGGGGCGGATTGCACGGTATATCCGGGGCTTTGCGATGCCAAGTACGCGTACCCCCGCACGCTCCTGCCTTGCGGGAAACCGATACGAAACGGTACGCGCGAAAGCGCCCACAGGTTGCCGTGGGCGAACCATAGCCCGGAAGCCGGGGATCGGGCCTGACGGGGCCGACGATGTGTCGGGGTGCGTGGTGCGCGTCTCGTGACCCGGGTGCCCGTCCGGCCGCGATGCGCTCACCATCCGCTACACATTTCGACACATCTTTTCCCTATACTGTTCTGAATCACTTCGGGGAGGGTGGGGGCACGCTATATTCCCTTACGTTGTCCGCAGCGTTTAGGAGTTCGCACGCGGGACTTCCTCCGAGTCGGTCCGGCTCGTCGGGTTTCCCGGTCCGTCGCCTGTTATGGAACCGCCGGAGCGTTGCCCCGGCCGGAAAGGAACATAACGCATGACATTAGACGCGTCGCCCCAGACCGGCCATCGTCACGAGGCCAACCCTTCCTACGCCGAGTTGAAGCGGCTCGTAAAGGAGGAAGGGCTGCTTGACCGCCAGCCGGCCTACTTCGGGGGCAAGATCGCCCTGAACCTCTGCCTGCTGGCGGTCGGCCTCGCCCTGCTGCCGATCCTCGACAACACCTGGCTGCAGCTCGCCAACGCCGTCTACCTGGCCTTCGTCTTCGTCCAGATCAGCTTCCTGGCCCACGACTTCGGGCACCGGCAGTTCTCCTTCCGCGCCCCCTGGAAGAACGACTGGGCGACCCTCGTCCTCGGCAACCTGCTGCTCGGCGTGAGCCGCCAGTGGTGGATCGACAAGCACAACGACCACCACGGCCACCCGAACCAGATGGACGTCGACCCCGATATAGACATCCCGCTGCTCGCTTTCGAGGAGGAGCAGGCCTTCGAGAAGCGGGGGTTCGCCCGGTTCGTGGTGAAGTACCAGGCGGTCCTGATCTTCCCGCTCTCGCTGCTGCAATCCGTCAGCATGCTCCGCAGCAGCGTCGAGTTCCTGGCGAGCAAGAAGGCGCGGCGCCCGCTGGCCGAAAGCTCCCTCATCGTGGCCCACTTCGCGCTGTACTTCGGCCTGCTGTTCCTGTTTCTGGAACCGCTGCAAGCCCTGCTCTTCGTCGCCGTCCATCGCGGGCTGTTCGGCCTGTTCATGGTCTCGGTCTTCGCGCCAAACCACAAGGCCATGCCCACGTTGGAACGGGACAGCGAGGTGGATTTCCTCCACCGCCAGGTACTGACCAGCCGCAACGTCACGGCGCACCCGATCACGGACTTCTGGTACGGCGGCCTCAACTACCAGATCGAGCACCACCTCTTCCCGAGGCTGCCCCGAAACAAGCTGCGGGAGGCGCAGGCCATCGTCAGGGACTTCTGCCGACGGCACGAGATCGACTACCACGAGACCAGCGTCATCCAATCCTACCTGGAGATCCTGCAGCACCTGCACGAGGTCGGTGCCCCCCTCCGCAAGTCGCCCCGGACGGACCGCTGAAAGCGGACAACCCCGAAAGCCAACCCCGGCCCACCCGCAGGCGCGGACCGTCAATAACACATATAAGTGTAAAATGCATATAACTGAACGAGCACTAGGCGATTTCTTCGGGGGGTCGGGCGTGGTGGATTGCGGGCACAAGATCGGCGGGGTTCTCGGGCGGCGGATGGGCGGCCTGGCGTGATCCGGGACCGTTCGCTTCGCGTCGGGGCTGGGCAGCCGCGAACCGGGGGCGGACCGGCCGGTGGATTGGGCTTCGGGCCGTTCGGCATCTGCAACTACGACGGGCCGGAGACGATCCGCGCGAGGAAGTACGCAACGGGCACGCACGTGCTGTTGCAGGAGATAGGTGCCGAGACGGGCGTTACGCCCAGGGAGGTGGTCTGGAGCAGCAACAAGGCCAAGCTCTACCGTTACCGGCGCCCGGGGGAGGGCAACGGGGCGGGCTCGGGGAGGAGGCGTCAGGTGCCGGTTCTCCTGGTCTACGGGTTCGTACTCAAGCCTTACGTCCTCGACCTCGTCCCGGGCAACAGCCTGGTGGAGTACCTGGTGGGGGAGGGTTTCGACGTCTACATGCTTGACTTCGGTATCTCCGGCGCCGAGGACGCGAACCTTTCGCTTGAGGACTTCGTCCTGGACTACATGCGCGGGGCGGTCGAGAAGGTAGTAGAGACCTCGGGGGCGGGAGGGGTAAGCCTCTTCGGCCAATCCCAGGGTGGGACGTTGTCCGCCATGTACGCCTCGCTGTTCCCGGGTGGACCCGTCAGAAACCTGGTACTCCTCTCGGCGCCCACGGAGTTCGCCCCGCGGGACCCGGGGCCTCTAGGTCTCTGGACGCACGCGAGCCGCGGCGGCGGGGTCTTTTTCGACCCTGCGGTCGTGCCGCTGTTCTTCGGGAACCTGCCGACCGACCTCGCCAGCTCTCTTATCAACGCGGCTGCTTCCTTGCAGGCCGGCGCCGTGGGCGCGGCGGCCCGGGCCGGCGGTTTCGGCCTCTACGATGCGGCGCTGCGCGAGGTCCGGGCCCAGGCCCGGCGGGACGTCTCGTTGCGCTCGTGGCTGGCTGTAAGCAAGTGGGTGGACGACGCGGCCCCCTTCCCGGGCGAGACCTTTCGGAGGTGGGTGCGGGACTTCTACCAGCGCGACGGGCTCGTCAGGGGGCGGGTGAAGCTCCGCGGGCGCAGGGTGGACCTCTCGAACATCCGCTGCTCCGTGCTCAACGTCTCGGGCAGGTGGGACTACGTTGTTCCGCCCTCCCAGACGAGGGCCACCACAGCCCTCGCCGGCGGCCGGGACAAGGAGTCCGTCTCCCTGGACGCCGGGCACGTGGGCATGCTCGTCGGTCCCGGCGCCGCGGACCTCTGGCCCAGGGTCGGGGACTGGCTCGCGCCCCGCTCCGGCCGTTAGGGGAGAACAGGGGGCACAGCGCCCCGGCGTTCTCCGGCTTCGGACGTTCGGGCTCGGCGGGGGGACCAGACGGCCCTAAGGCTGGTCGCCCGCGAAGTAGAAGAGCTCGCCTGGGAGCAGCAGCTTGTGGCGGCGCATCGGGTTCAGGTTGTGGAGGTGGCTCACGAAGTGGCCCGGGTCGGCGCCGTTAAAGGCGAAGAGGTCGTAGTGGGTGGGTACGATCAGGCCGAAGTCAAGCGCCTCGGCGAGCTGGGCGGCCTCCCGGAAGTCCGTATTGCCGATGATGTTCTGTGACGTCCTGAAGTAGTCGCGGCCGTTGATCGGGACGAAGGCCACGTCTATCTTCCAGGCCGAGAGCGTCTCTATCAGGCCTTCGTAGACTACCGTGTCGCCCGCGTGGTAGACGGTAACGCCGTTGCACTCGATCACGTACCCGAGGTACGTGAAACCGCGCTCCGGATCGTGCTCGAGCTCCGTGTGGGCCGAAGGTATCGCCGTGACGGTGGCCCCGGCGACCTCCAGCGGTTCCCCGACCTCGGGCACGACGATGCGCCCCGCGTCCAGCCCTGCCTCGACGAGCGCATCGCGGCTGGGGGATGGGGCGACGAAGCGGGCCTCCGGCGACGCCGCCGAGAGCGGCAGGACGGTCGCAGGGTCCGTGTGGTCTATGTGGTGGTGGGTGAGTAGGACCGCGTCGGCGTTGGTGACCTCGTCGGGACGGAGCGGGGGAGGGAAGGTCCGTTCCAGGATGCCGCCCTCGCCGTCCGAGTCGGTAAGGTACGGGTCCACGTACAGGACGCCCCCTGGGCCTTTGATCGCCACCCCCACCTGGCCCAGGCCCCAGAAGGCGAGCGCCCGCTCTCCCACCCGCAGCCCGTTTATGCTGGAGACAACATCCATGAGGCCCGCCTCTCTCCCCGCCTCTCGTTGGTGCCGGCAGCTTACCATCAGGCCTGGGTCCCGACGACGGGACGGGACCGCGGCAAGAAGGTATCGTGCGGCATGGAGTCGCCGCCTGCCTTTCGTGGGCGGGGCGATTACCTTGGACTAAAGGAGACCGGGAGGAGAGGGCGTGCGGGAGAACAGGGTGAGGTCCATCTGGGAGAGCGGCGGGGTGGCACTCAACGGGTGGCTGCACGTGCCGAGCTCATTCTCGGCCGAGGTCATGGCCCACGTCGGCTACGATAGCCTCACCGTAGACCTGCAGCACGGGCCGCCCGACGTGGGTGGCGTCGTGCCCATGCTCCAGGCCATCTCTACCACGGACGTCGTGCCGTTCGCGCGGGTGAACTGGAACGACCCGGGCACGATCATGAAGCTACTGGACGCCGGGTGCTACGGCGTCATCTGCCCCATGATCGAGGGCCGGGGCGATGCCGAGGCCTTTGTCGGGGCCTGCCGCTACCCGCCCGAAGGCTACCGGAGCTACGGGCCGTTCCGGGCCAACCTCTACGGCGGCCCGGACTACGCCGCGAACGCCAACGAGACCGTGGTGACGATGGCGATGATCGAGACCAGGGAGGCACTCGAAGACCTCGGCGGCATCCTCGCCGTTCCCGGCCTCGACGCCGTCTTCGTCGGGCCTTCGGACCTCGGCCAGGCCCTCGGGTACGGGCCCGGCATGGACCGCGAGGAGCCCGAGGTGGTCGAGGCCATATCCAGGGTCGTAGGTGCTGCGCGGGAGAAGGGCCTCGCCGCCGGCATCTTCACCGGGTCCACGGAGTACGCGGGGCGCATGATCGATGCGGGCTTCAACTTCGTGAACGTCTCCTCGGATGCCCGTCTCATGGCCGACGCGGCCTCGGCAACGGCCTCGACCCTCAGGGAGAGACTGCCTCGGTCGTGAGCCGGAGGGCTACCGTCCGTCGCCGGGGTTGCCCTGCCGGGCCTTGCGGTACTCGGCGACGACGAGCTCGGTAAGCTCTTCCACGGAGGTCTCGGCGACGGGCTTGTCGTACTCGATGCGGCCGTTGCGGAGGAGATTTACGCGGTCGCAGACGTCGAAGACCTGGGCGTAGTTGTGGACTATGAGGATCATGGGTATGCCGCGCTCCTCTTTGAGGCGTTGGATCAAATCCAGAATAAGCGCGCCTTCCTTGGCGCCCATCGCCGCCAGCGGCTCGTCGAGGAGGAGCATCTTCGCGTCCGAGTAGACGGCACGGGCGACGGCTATGGCCTGGCGCTGGCCGCCTGAGAGCCGGGCGACCTCGGTGTCTATGGAAGGGATGCGCACGCCCATGTCTTCCAGGTAGCGGGCCGTCTTCTCCTTCATCCTCCGGTTGTTCAGGAAGGGGCCGACGGTAAGCTCGCCGTTCAAGAACATGTTGTGGAAGACGGAGAGCTCGTTGACGAGGGCTAAGTCCTGGTAGACGGTCTGGATGCCAAGGGAGCGGGCCTGCGAGACGGAGCGGAGGTTCACCTCCTGGCCTTCAATGAGGATCCTGCCCCCGTCGGGGCGGTGGAAGCCCGTGATGGTCTTGAGCAGCGTGCTCTTGCCGGCGCCGTTGTCCCCGATCAGGCCGAGCACCTCGCCCTTCTTGACGTGCATGTCCACGCCCTTCAGAACCGAGACCGCGCCGAAGCGCTTGACCACGTTCTCGGCGCGCAGGAAGTCCGCGCCCGTGGCGGAGCCGTTGGCGTTGTTCCCGTTCTCCATCAGACCCTCCCGGAGCCGCGCAGGCGGGCTATGTAGACGTTCAGGATCATGGCGACCAGGATGGCCACGCCGAGGACGACGTTGAAGGTGTCGGAGTCTATCCCCTGCAGCGTGAAGCCGTTGCGCAAGATCACGAGCACCAGGGCGCCGAGGAACGCGCCGGTCACGGTCCCGATCCCACCCAAAAGCGCCGTCCCCCCGATAACCGCGGACGCGATGCACAGGAGCACGATGTCCGGGCCGCCGGAGAGGGGGTCTATGGAGTTTATGCGAAAGGACTCGATGATCCCGACGAACCCGCCGAGCACGGCGCACATGATGAAGTTGCCGATCTTGATGCGCGCGACCCCGACGCCCGCCTCCCTCGAGCCGAGCGGGTTCCCGCCCGTGGCGTAGGTGTGGAGCCCCCAGCGAGTTCTGGAGAGGATCAACTGAAGCACGGCCACTATGACCAACGCCCAGATGGCCCCGGCCCAGGGATACTCGCCGAGGATCTGCGTAAGGGTGTTCGTGTCGGGCGTGGTGGCCGGGAAGCCGCCGGTCAGGATGACGTTGAGGCCTGCGAGCAAGAAGAACATACCTAGCGTGGTTATCAGGGAAGAGACGCCGAGGTAGACGGTGATCAGGCCGTTGACGAGCCCCACGAGCGCGACGGCGAGCAGCCCCACGAGCACCGCGAGCGGCAGGACCAGGAAGAACTTGTCGTAGGCCAGGTACATGACGATCGGGGCGAACGCGAACGACTGTCCGACCGAGAGGTCGAGCTCGCCGCAGATCAGGAGCAGGCACAGCGCGGACGCTATCACCACGTAGGGCACGGCGAACCGGGCGAGCGAGAGGATGTTCGACTCGGAGAGGAAGGCGGGGTTGGCCGCCTGGAAGTAGAGCACCAACCCGACCGCGACGATGAGCACGCTCACCTCCCGCACCCGGACGAGCACGG
>DATFPF010000214.1:0-1927 GCA_035264945.1 Rubrobacter sp. | reverse complement strand
GTCGCCGGGGATCCCGGGATGCTCGCGGAGCTGTCTGAGGCCGCCCGCCGCAAGGTGGCGCCCTCGCCCTACGTGTTCGTCGACCGTCGCCCGGTGGGGGGCATGGCCACGGTGAGGGCGCTCGCGGGGTCGGGGCAGTTCGAGCACCTGTTGCGCGGCCAGCTGTAGCGAGCCGGGACATTCGGGATTGGGACCGGGACATTCGGGCTAGGAAAAGTTCACGCATCCGCGCGATGTATCCGTCGTTGCCCCGCGCCTATGATGCGATGGTACCCACCAGGAACGCGAGGAGGTGAGAGAGTATGCTGTTACGTCGACTCAGGAGACGCGACCGCCGCCGCAACGGGGGCAACGTGGTCATCATCGGCGGCAGGAGGCGCTTTGCCAGGAGGCGCTTCCGCGGCGCCCGCAACGTGGTCATCACCCGGTAGGGGACGATGATGCTCGGTCCAGGGGGCGGGGTGGCCCCGAGAACTTCGGCGGGACCACCCCGCTTTTTGGTGCCCGGGCGCGGCCGACGGTCACGGATCTCGGAGAACCCTTCACCCCGGAAGTTCCGAGGATGGTCCTTCCACGCACCCGGGTGAACAGAATCTCGTGCGGAGGTTCGGCGCGTGAGAGAGAAGCGCGCCCCGACGAGGCGGAGGCAGCGAGGTCGGCGCGTGAGGCGTTCCGGTTCGGCCTCACGGGGCGCAAGGTCCAGTCTGAGCGGCCCAACCCGGTCAACTTCGAGGCCGCAACGGCCTTTATCACGGAAGACGACACGCGCGAGGTGTTCGGTTGCGGGCCCGACGCCTCCAGGCACGTCGCCGTCGCCCAACAGTTTGTAGACGCAGGCTACGACCACCTCGCCCCGATCAACGCCGGCCCGAACCCAGGCGGGTTCTTCGACTTTTTCGCCTGCGAGCTTGACGGTCCGCTGCGGGGCCTTACGCCGTCCAACTGAAGACGCCAGGCCGCACTGCTCTCGCTGCGCCGTGGGTTATCATGGACGGGCTGCGGAGGGACTGACACTTGAGGGACGGAGGGCACAGGCGTGCGCGTAGGGTTGCAGGTACCGAGCTTCACATGGCCGGGGGCGCCCGGCTCCATCGGACCGGGGTTGGCCAGGATCTCACGGACCGCCGACGAGGCGGGATTCGCGAGCATCTGGGTGATGGACCACTTCTTCCAGATCGAGATGGTCGGGGCCGCCGAGGAGCCGATGCTCGAGGGGTACTCCGCCCTCAACTTTATCGCGGGCGTCACCGAGCGGGCGAGGCTCGGGACGCTGGTGACGGGGGTGCAGTACCGCCACCCCGGCATCCTGGCCAAGACCGTCACCACGCTCGACGTGCTCTCCGGGGGGCGCGCCTACCTCGGCATAGGCGCGGGCTGGTACGAGCGCGAGTCCAGGGGCCTGGGCGTCCCGTTCCCCCCGACCGCCGAGCGCTTCGAGCGCCTGGAGGAGACGCTCCGGATCTCGCACCAGATGTTCTCCGGGGAGGCCGGGGCCTTCGAGGGGGAGCACTACCGGCTCGAGGAGCCGATGAACAACCCGCCGCCCCTGAGCAGCCCGCGACCGCCGATCATGATCGGGGGCATGGGAGAGCAGAAGACCCTGAAGCTGGTGGCCCGCTACGCCGACGCCTGCAACCTGTTCGCGTACGGTGGGCCAGACGTGATCCGCCACAAGCTCGACGTGCTCAGGCGCCACTGCGAGGAGGCCGGGCGCGACTACGAGGAGATCGAACGAACCTCGCTCGGCACGGTCCACCTGGCCCCGGGCGAGATGGGCGTGGACGACGTGATCGGCACCTGCCGCGAGCTGGCCGGGGCCGGCATCCAGCACGCGATCTTCAACATGCCGAACGTCCACGAGATCGAACCGCTGGAGACGTTCGGGCGGGAGATCATACCGGCGGTCGCGGACTTCTAGGGCGACCGG
>DATFPF010000213.1:0-3958 GCA_035264945.1 Rubrobacter sp. | reverse complement strand
CATGGGCCCGAGGTTCCTCTCGTAGTTGCCCTCGTGCTGGACCCAGGAGGGCCTTATGGAGATGCACCGGATGTCCGAGCGGCGCAGCGCCGCGTCCATGAGCTGCTCGCCGAAGTGCTTGGCCGTGGCGTAGGGGTCCTGCGGCCGGATCGGGTGCTCCTCGTCGACCGGCACGTACTCTGGCAGCACGGGGCGCTCGGGGAAGAAGAACCCGGGGACGGTCTCGCTCGAGAGGTTGACGAAACGCCCCGCGCCGAACCGGATCGCCGCCTCCAGCGTGTTGAAGGTCGCCATCAGGTTGTTCCCGAAGACCACGTGCGGCGGGTTCCTTGTCGGCTCCGGGATGGCCGCCGCGTGGACCACGGCCTCGGCCCCGCGCACGACCGCGAAGGCTTGGCCGGCGTCCGTAAGGTCGGCCTGGAAGTAGTCCGCCTCGCCGGGTTCAGGCCGCTCGAAGACCGGCGGCACCACGTCCGTGGCCCGCACGTCGTGGCCGGCCTCCTGCAGCGCCGCCACCGTCGCCCGCCCGACCTTGCCCCTGGCACCCGTCACAAGTACGCGCATCTCGCCCCCCGTCTCCGTGTACGTTGCGGGCGATGGTACAACATGCCGCCGAGCTTCGAGCGGCGTTTCGGCGGGTGCGGGCCGGGGTAAAGCCCGACACATGAGGGTAGCGGTCGTAGGGGCAACCGGAAACGTCGGGACCAGCGTGCTGCGCTCGCTCTCCACGGAGCCGCAGGTAGAGTCCGTGCTCGGTATCTCGCGCCGTCTGCCGGGCCTCGCCATACAGAAGGTCGAGTGGGCCGCAGCGGATGTCGTCAGCGACGACCTGGCACCGCTCCTTAGGGGGGCGGACGCGGTGGTGTGCCTGGCCTGGATCATCCAGCCCTCCCGCGACCTGAACAAGCAGTGGATGACGAACGTCGAGGGCACGATGCGGGTGGCGGACGCCACGAAGGAGGCCGGCGTCCCGGCCTTCCTCTACGCGTCCTCGATAGGCGCCTACTCGCCGGGCCCCAAAGACCGGGCCGTGGACGAAAGCTGGCCCACGGGCGGCGTCCTTACCTCGTACTACGGCCGCCACAAGGCCGAGGTCGAGCGCAGGCTGGACGCATTCGAGGGGCGGTCGCCGGACGTCCGGGTCGTCAGGATGCGCCCAGGCCTCGTCTTCAAGAGAGAGGCGGCCCAGGGTATAAGGCGCCTCTTCGCGGGGCCCTTTTTCCCGGCTCTGCTCGCCAACCCGAGCCTCATCAACCTCGTGCCCGACATAGAGAACCTGCGATCGCAGGTGATCCACTCCTACGACCTCGGCGAGGCGTTCAAGCTCGCCATCCTGAACGAGGACGCGCGGGGCGCCTTCAACATCGCCGCGGAGCCCGTGCTGGACGCCAAGGAGATAGGGCGGATACTGAACGCCCGTCCGCTGCCGGTCCCAGCGCCACTTGCCCGCGCCGGGGCGGGACTATCCTGGGCCCTGCGGCTGCAGCCGGTCCCGCCCGGGTGGCTGGACCTCTCGCGTAACGTCCCCATCATGGACACCCAGAAGGCCCGCCGGGTGCTCGGGTGGACGCCGGGCTTCTCGGCCGACGAGGCGCTTCTCGACATCCTCGAGGGGCTTCGGAGCGGGGCAGGGCTGGACACGCCGCCGCTCTCGCCGAGGACCGGCGGGCCGTTCCGCATCCGCGAGTTCCTGACGGGAGTAGGAGGTAGGGAGCCCTGAAAGCCGTAGTGTGGCACGGCAAGGAAGACGTCCGGGTGGACAGCGTGCCCGACCCGATCATCCAGGAGCCGACCGACGCCGTAGTCCGCATAACGTCGACCGCGATCTGCGGCTCCGACCTGCACCTCTACTCCAAGCTATCCCCGCTCATGCGCGAGGGGGACATCATCGGGCACGAGCCGATGGGGATAGTCGAGGAGGTCGGCCGGGAGGTCGAGCACATCCAGCCAGGCGACAGGGTCGTCGTCCCCTTCAACATAAGCTGCGGCCACTGCTTTTTCTGCGACCAGGACCTCTACTCCCAGTGCGAGACGACGCGCGATACCGGCAAGCTCGCCCAGGGCGTTAACCTGCTCGGGCGCGGCAGGGGGGCGAGCCTCTTCGGCTACACGCACGTCTACGGCGCCGTGCCCGGCGGGCAGGCCGAGTACCTGCGCGTCCCCCAGGCCCACTTCGGGCCAATAAAGGTGCCCGAGGGGCCGCCCGACGAGCGCTTCCTCTACCTCTCCGACGTGCTGCCGACGAGCTGGCAGGCCGTCGCGTACGCGGACGTCCCCGAGGGGGGGACGGTAGGCATCTGGGGCCTCGGCCCGATAGGACAGATCTGCGCCAGGATAGCGCTCCACCAGGGCGCGGGGCGCGTCATAGGAATAGACAACGTGCCAGAACGCCTGGCGATGGCATCCAGGCACGGGGTCCAGACCCTGGACTTCTCGGCGGTCGAGAACGTGAGGGACGTAATCCTGGACCTGACGGACGGCCGCGGCCTCGACGCCGCCATAGACGCCGTCGGCATGGAGGCCTCGGGCTCCGCCGTTGGCTCCATACTCCAAACCACC
This sequence comes from Rubrobacter sp., assembly GCA_035264945.1. Taxonomy (GTDB): domain Bacteria; phylum Actinomycetota; class Rubrobacteria; order Rubrobacterales; family Rubrobacteraceae; genus Rubrobacter_D. The sequence continues at coordinate 1,399 of DATFPF010000213.1, read as the reverse complement.
AAGATACAGCTGGACAGGGCCACAGCCCTGCGTTCGGCCATGTCCTCGATCCGGCGGGGCGGCACGCTGTCCCTCTCCGGCGTCTACGCGGGGCCCATCCAGGCCTTCCCGCTGGGCGACCTGTTCGACATGCAGATCCAGATCCGTATGGGCCAGGCAAACGTCCGCCAGTGGACCGACGACATAATCCCGCTCCTCACCGAGGAAGACGTCCTGAAGGTCGAGGACCTGAAGACGCACACGCTGACGCTGGACGAGGCGCCGCACGGGTACGAGATCTTCCAGAAAAAGCAGGACGGCGCCATCAAGTGCGTCCTGAAACCCTAGCGGTGCTGATCTCCGCCCCGGCGGTAGACACGCGGTTCATCCGACCCGTTCCCGACATCGTTGCGCAAGGAGCCTCTTCGTACTAGTCTCCGGGTAGCGTAGCGAGACCGAGGAGTGCACGGATGCCCGATCCCACACGTTCGATAGCATGAAGATCCTGCGCAGGCTCGGCGCCTACCTCTCTCCCGAACCATACGGACAGTCGTCCGAATCCGTGCCTTCCGGGTCGCCGCCTCGGGGTCAACGCCAGGGGGGTAAGCGGCGGGTACGCAGGCCGGTCCTGGAGGGTCGTCCGACCGTGTTCTTCGTGGTGGGCCACGGGAAGAGCGGCACCACGTGGGTCGCCAGGCTCCTCGGCTCGCACCCGGACGTGCTGTGTCTTTGGGAGGGGAGGTTCTTCGGCAGGGAGTGGCACAGGGAGGACCTTGGAGAGGTCGAGGCGCGGGTGCCGCCCCGGACGCTCTCCGGGGCCATCTCCAACTCCGCGGACCTCAAGCTGTGGGCCGAGAGGTCGGTGTGGGCGCGAAGGGGGGACGCGGACGAGCACCTGCGCAACCTTACCCGTCTGGCACTCGACTACTTTCTGGACCAGAGGCTCGCCGGTACGGACAAGAAGATAGTAGGGGACAAGACGCCCTTCCTCCCCGGCACGCACACCGTGGGTGAGATCCACGACGTCTACCCCGAGGCGAAGGTGATCCACGTCATAAGGGACGGCCGCGACGCCGAGGTCTCCTGGATGCATCACCGCTGGAACCGGTCGACGGAGAAGGGCGGCATCCAGGTCCTGAGCCCTGAGGAGGCGAAGCGAAGGGAGGCCTACCTCGGAAACCCGAGAGGTGCCACAGGTCCGGGGTTGTTCGAGGAGGGGGAGCTACGGGCCAGGGCCGCGCAGTGGAGGGAGACCGTGGGCGAGGCCAGGAGGGAGGGGCCAGAGCTGCTTGGAGACGACTACGCCGAGGTAAGGTACGAGGCCATGATCTCGGACGCGCCCGCGGAGACGGACAGGCTGCTCCGGTTCCTTGGCGCCGGGGCTGGGGAAGACGTAATCCGGCGTTGCGTCGAGGCGGCG
>DATFPF010000212.1:0-40895 GCA_035264945.1 Rubrobacter sp. | reverse complement strand
GTGCGGCTCTCTGAAGTCCAGGATCGGGCCCTTGGGCACGATGCGCGTGGGGTTGACGGAGCCGTGGCTGCGGTAGTAGTGCCTCTTTATGTGGTCCATGTTGACCGTCTCGGCGACGCCGGGCTGGCCGTAGAGGTCCCTGAGGTACCCCCACAGGTTCGGGTAGTCCACGATGCGGCGGAGGTTGCACTTGAAGTGGCCGTGGTAGACCGCGTCGAAGCGAACCAGCGTCGGGAACATGCACCAGTCGGCCTCCGTGACGCGGTCGCCGCACAGGTAACGACGCGCGCTGAGCACCTCCTCCCAGTGGTCCAGGGCGTCGAAGAGCTCCGTGACGGCCTCCTCGTAGGCCTCCTGGGTCGTCGCGAACCCGGAGCGGTAGACGCCGTTGTTGATCGGCTCGTAGATCTCATCGATGGTCGCGTCGATCTCCGCGCGCAGGTCCTCCGGATAGAAGTCCGCGTCGGAGGCGGCGATGCCGCCGAACTCCGTGTCGAGCATGCGGATTATCTCGCGCGACTCGTTGTTGACGACGGTCTCCCGCTCCTTGTCCCACAGGACGGGCGTCGTCACGCGGCCCGTGTACCCCGGGTCGGCCTTGGCGTACACCTCCCTCAGGTAGAAGGCGCCGTTTACGCCGTCCGGGACGACGCCCGGCTCGTCGTAGAAAGCCCAGCCGTCTTCGCCCATAAACGAGCCGACCGCCGAGAGCCCGATAGCCTCCTCCAGGCCCTTGAGCCGGCGCAGGATCGCGGTCCTGTGCGCCCAGGGGCAGGCCCACGCGATGTACAGGTGATACCGGCCCGCCTCCGCCGGAAAACCCGTGCCGCCGTCCGAGGAGGTCCAACCCCGAAAGCTAGTCGTCGACCGCCTGAAACGACCGTTCTCCCGCGGTATGTCGCCCTCGGTCTTCCACACCCCATCGACCATCATGCCCATGGGCCTCCCTTCGGTCGGCCGCTTTTAGCTTTCAGCTTTCAGCGGTCAGCTTTTTGGTTCTTGCCGCTACTTGCTTTCGACGACCGAGTTTAGCCGGTCGCGAGACGCCGGAAGGACTAGAAATCACCGTGCGGCGGGCTCGTTCGATTCTAGTTTGTAGCTGAAAGCTGATAGCTGACCGCTAAAAGCTACCTCTCCACGTCCCTGTGGCGGACGAAGAGGTCGACGCCGAGGTCCTGCTCGTTCAGCCGCCTGGCGAGATCCTCGACGATGGCGACGGAGCGGTGGCGGCCTCCCGTGCAGCCTATGCCGAGCGTGAAGTAGGTCTTGCCCTCGGTGTCGTAGCGCGGGATCAGGAAGGAGAGCAGCTCGCACGACTTCTCCAGGAACACCCGGCAGTCCTCCGAGCCTAGGACCGCGTCCCTGACGGGCGCGTCGTGGCCCGTGAGCGGCCTTAGGTCCGGGTCGTAGTGGGGGTTCGGGAGGAAGCGCACGTCGAGCAGCGTGTCGACGTCCATCGGGGTGCCGTGCTTGAAGCCGAAGGAGATCAGGGACAGGGTAAGCCTGCTCGAGAACGATTCGGCGAGCCTCCTGAAGCGCAGCCTGGCGTCGAGGGCGGAGTACCCTGAGGTGTCCACGATCAGGTCGGCCATCTCCCTGAGGGTCGAGAGGTCCTGCCGCTCGCGCCGGATCGCCTCGAGCACGTCGCCGTTGCGGGCCGCCGGGTGCGGCCTGCGGCTCTCCTTGTACCGCCGCACGAGGGTCGGGTCGTCCGACTCGATGAACACGATCCTGTGGTCCCAGCCCTTCTCCCGCTCGACCGCCTCCAGGCTCCTCTCGAGCTCCTCGCCGAAGTACCGCCGCCCCCGCGTGTCCATAACCGCGACCACGCCTTCGGGCCCGCCGTTGCCCTCGCCCGTGGCCTCCATCACGGCCGGCACCATGCGCGGCGGCAGGTTGTCCACGCAGTAGTACCCGGCGTCCTCGAAGGCCTGAAGCGCGTTCGACTTGCCCGCCCCCGAGAGCCCGGTGACGATGACGATCCGGCGCCGGCCGGCCGGCGCGGCCCCCTCGAGCGTCGGCCCCTCCTCGCTCAAACCGCCCCCGCCCGCACGTCCAGCCGAAAAAGAAACATCTCCAGCTGGGACACTAGCACCGAGAACCGAGCCTTGCAACGAAACGCCGTATATTTAACGAAGAGGTTACAGGCATCGGGCTTTGGCTCTCAGTGCTTGGGTGCGGCGTGATGGCTATCTGGCGATCATCCGCCCGAGCTACGGTACAGGGGCACTCTACAGCGCAAGCCGCGACGCAAACCGCGACGCAAGCCGCGACGCGAAGACGGGTCGCCACCCGCCGCGCACTTGGATCTGGGCCCGTCGGAACTTGACAGGGTGGAACTACTCCTCCCCGTTGCCCTTAATCACCGGAGCGCGGGGAAGTAGCCTTCTCGGAGCTTCGCCACGAAAGGGACTGCTCGGGGATCCGGTGCGCGGTTTCCCTGATGCGCCCGCCCGGTAGGCCCCGCCCCGGCCGGCGCGAGGTACCCGCTCCGTGGAGGCGCGGCCCCGGAAGGCACAAGTCGCCGCCGATCGCCGACCCGCCCCCCTCCTTCTCGGGCGCGTGCGGGGCGGGGCACGGGGCCACCGCGCGTTCCGAGGAACCCTCGGCGCCCGGGGGAGGCCCCTGGGCAGTCGTCGCGTGCGCGCCGAGTGTGAGGATCCCCCACAGCCAAGCCCCCACCAGGAGAACGAAGACCGAGGTCTCGACAGCAAGCCCGAGGCCGGTATGACGCGCGTACCCTATCATCCCGCAAAGAGCCAAACACGGATCGATGAAGCGCCGATGAAGCAAGGCCGCTCTGGCGCCCCGTTCGCCCGAGGGCGCGATGGGGAGTTACCAAGCCCGGCGTTGCACACGAGTTGGTGCCCGCAAGAGTTGGGTGCTCTGCGCAAGGAAGAAGACATTGGTGCGTTCCGGCTCTCCGAGATGACAAAACAAGGCTTTCTCGGCAAGGTACGTCGCCCCAACTCCGTCCAGGATCGTCGACGTAGCACACCAACTCGACGACGATATCCCTCTGAGTCTCGATGGCCTCGCCGGGAGGGTCGAGGAAGAACCGGCCCAGTCCGCCCACCTTCGTCGCGAAGTGCTACGCCGCTGCGCCAGCGCCGTTGCTAGTGGTCGGGTTCTAACCTGAGGCGAACGCCGGCCCTGCCAGAGCCACCGTCAGCGCTACGATGACGGGCCAACTCGCTGCGCCTCATCGCCCGACCTCCTTCCTCGCTCGCAACCCCCGGCGGGTCGCTCCAAATACCGCTGGAAAAGCAGGCGGCGAATCCTACTAAGGCTCTTTCCATACGGCCGTCATAAACCCGACGGTAGCTGTCGAAGCTAACCGGGCGGTGACTATCCGATCTGGTAAGAACCCGCTCGCGCTGCGGTAGCCCAAACCGGCTAAGCGAATATCCTCCTTACTGAAGAGGACATCGACGGCGCGCCGGGGCATCATATTCGTGTCAAACAGTGCAAGCGACGAGGAGGTAACGGCGAGATGGCGATGATGGGCGAGGGGATCAGGCGGACCTGGGCTAGGGCGCTGCTCGCGCTGTTCGTGGCGGCCACGCTTACGTTGATGGCCGCGGGCGGCGCCGACGCCGCACCGAACCGCAAGTGCCGCAACCACCCGGAGCGCTTCAGCCACTTCCACGGCAAATGCCTGTCGGACAGGCGCATCGAGCGCCTGACCCATCACGGCAGGTAGCCCCCGGTCGGCTCCAACAAGGGGTCGGGACCCTTCGGGGTTCCGGCCCTCTTGCTTGCCCGTCTTCCGCGAACGGCCGCGTGCGGGGACGAATGACAACGAAAACCGTCTCGAGTAAAAGGCGGCTGCCGAGCCACCGCACGTTTTCGGCCTAATATCCGGGCTTGTCGGCAGTCTTCGGGGATAAGAGCGCCCCGGACGCATCAGCCCCGTGTGGCGGGCCTTCTTGTTCGAACGAGGCCCGGACCCCGGGCGGCACGGGGCGGGAAGTCGGTGCCGGGTGGGGCGGCTCGTACCATCGCGGTCACGTAACACCCCGGCCGAGGACCAACCTTCCATCGCAACGAGGACAAGCCCGCAAACCCGAGACGGTCCCGGAAGACCCGAAGCCTAGAACCTGGTGCCCAAAACCTACCTGTGCACCCTCGCGTGGACCTCGCGGGCCACGCGACCGGGGAGTCCGGGGACGGCCTCGAGCTCCCTGAGGGAGGCGTTGAGGAAGGCGTCGGGGGTGCCGAAGTGGTCGAGGATCTGCTTTTTGCGGGCCGGACCGATGCCGGGCAGGTCGTCGAGGACCGACCGGGTCATGGCCCTGCCGCGGACCTTGCGGTGGTAGCTGTTGGCGAAGCGGTGGGCCTCGTCGCGGACCCGCTGGAGAAGGTGCAGCTCGGGGGAGTCGCGCTTCAGGAGGACCGGTTGCGGACGGCCCGGCTGGAAGACCTCCTCGTCCCTTTTGGCGAGGGAGCGCAGGGGTATGTCCGGCAGGTCCCCGCCGATGCCCATCTCGACGAAGACGGGGAGGACGGCGGAGAGCTGTCCCTTGCCGCCGTCCAGCAGGATCAGGTCGGGCGCAGGCAGGAACTTCTCGTCTTCCTCCTTGAGGCGCTCCAGGCGACGCCTTATGACCTCGGACATGCTGGCGAAGTCGTCGGCCCCCTCGACGGTCCTTATCTTGAACCGGCGGTACTGGTCCTTGGCGGGCTTGCCGCCCTGGAAGACGACCATCGAGGCCACGGAGTTGGTGCCCATGGTGTTCGAGATGTCGTAGCACTCGATGCGCACGGGGATCTTGGGCAGCGCCAGCTCCTCGCGCAGCGTGTCGAGCGTCGAGGCAACCTGGTTGCGGCGGGCCTCGTCGAGCACCTTCTCGTGGGCGAGCCCGAGCTCGGCGTTCCTGACGGCGTTCTCGAGCACGCGCCGCTTGTCCCCGCGCCTCGGGCGGTGGACGTTCACCCGCGTGCCGCGCGTCTGGGAGAGGTGCTCCCTCAAAGGGGCCAGCGTCTCGTCGTCCTCCTCGGACTGGATTAGCACCTCGCGGGGGACGGCCGCGTTGTCGTAGTACTGGGGGATAAACTTAAGGGCGACGCTCTCGGCTGCCTCCTCGCCGTAGTTGTCGAGCAAGAACGAGTCGCGGTTGACGACCTGGCCGCCGCGGACGGCGAAGACCTGCACGCAGGCCGAGCCGTTCTCGGCGAAGGCGCCGACGGCGTCGAAGGAGTCCTCCGAGGTGATGGTCGCCTGCTGGCGGTCGCGTACGTGGTTCAGGGCGGCCAGCTCGTCGCGCAGCTTGGCGGCCCGCTCGAAGTCCATCTCGCGGGCCGCGTCCTTCATCGCCTCCTGGCGGGTCCGGATCAGGCCGTCAACCCGCCCCTCGAGAAAGGAGACGACGTCTGCGATGATCCCGTCGTACTCCTCCTTGGTGACGGCCCCTATGCAAGGCGCAGCCGAGCGCCCTATGTGGTAGTTCAGGCACGGCACCCCGCTCCTGCGTCCCGGCTCGGGCCCCCGGCACTTACGGAAAGGGAACGTCTTGTTCAGGACGTCCAGCGTCGAGTGGACCGACCCGGCGCTCGGGAAAGGCCCGAAGTAGCGGTGGCGCGGGTCGTGCAGGGAGCGCGTGGCGAAGACCCGCGGGTACTCATCGCCCGTCGTCACCACTATGTAGGGGTAGCTCTTGTCGTCTTTCAGGGAGGCATTGAAGCGCGGGCGGTGGCGCTTTATTAGGTTCGCCTCGAGGACGAGCGCCTCGGTCTCCGTGCGCGTGGCGATGAAATCTATGCGCGCGACGCGCTCCCGCAGCTCCGCTATCTTCGGGCGGCCGTCGCCGCCCTTCGTGAAGTAGTTGGCGACCCGGCTGCGGATGTTCTTCGCCTTGCCGACGTAGACGACACTGTCCCCGGCGTCCTTGAAGATGTAGACGCCCGGCGAGGTCGGGAGGTGGGATCTGTCGGGGTAACCGTTGCGGGACATCGCGCGTATTATACCGCGCCCCCGCTCTTGGCCTGTCGGGTCAGCGGGGCTACGCGCGGGGCCGGATGTCCGAGCCAGGCGGGATCATCTCGGCCCCGCCGGCCCGCGCGTAGCCCCCCGCACCGCCGACCGAGCCGGCGACGGCCGCCGAGACGGTCGAGATCAGGACGGCGGCGAAGCCGACGGTGCTCGGATCGGAGAGAACGAGCCCGACGCCCGCCAGCACGGCGAGGCCCGCGCCGACGAGGCCGAGCCTCCACCGCCGCGGCGCGTCCACGCCCTTCGAGTAGAGAGCCACAACGACGAGGACCGTCGCCACCAGCGTGAGGGGTACGAACAGGTAGAACGCCACCCCGCCGACCTCGGCGAAGGTCGCGTTCTTGAAGGCCTGATCCCGCTCGGCGAAGCCGAGCGCGGCCGAGATCCAGACCAGCGACAGGAAGCCGGACAGCCCGACGAGCGCGCCCACGCCGGCCCCGACCCTCCCCGCCACGCGGCGCGGGGCGCGGTAGGTGCGGGCCCCGAGGACGGCCGCGAAGACCATCCCGGGCACGAGCAGCACGGTCCCGACGTAGGCGAGCGTCGGGGGCACGTAGTTGTAGATCTCCTCCCCCCCGTAGTACCGGAACGGCAGGGATATAAAGAAGTTGGCCGCGAGAAAGGTAAGCATGGACATGTACAGCCAAGTGACGCACCCGAACGCCCGCCGGTAGCGGGGCTGCAGTCCGCCCTGCTCCTCCGCCACCCGCTCCTCCTGCCTAGACGACACTGTGCTCCGCGGGTCTTCCGGCGCCGAAGTGGTCCAGCAGCATCGGGGCGACGTCCGTGATCCTGCGCGGCGCCCTCTCGTCCTCGCCGAAGCCGCCCGCCAGCATGAACACGCGCGAGTCTTCGGCGTGCAGGGACCCGTGGTCGCTCGCCTTGTGGTACCCGCCCGAGATCTCGCCGAACGTGTACCCCGGCTCGGCGGAGAGCACGAGGTCCCCGCAGCGCGGCGTTCGCAGGCACCCCCACAGGCGCTCCAGGGCGTCGGGGTAATCGCCGTAGCGCAGCCCGCCGCCCGAGACGTCGAGGTCCAGGGCGCGCGGGTCGCCTTCGAGCTCCCACGAACACCCGAAGGGGTCGGCGGGCCCGTCGCCGGGGCGGAACCTCAGGGACCCGCCGGCGCCAAGCACGTTCACCCAACCGTCATCCGTCCACGCGGCGAGATCCACGCCCCGGCGCCCGATGAGGCCCTCCGCCAGCGGCCCGCGGCGTATGCCGTCGCGCAGGTATATGAGGGCCGAGCGCCCGTTCGGCACCACCACGGCGTCGTCGTTCCTGCCGAAGCGGGCCTTTATGCCGGATGAGACCTTCAGATCCAGGATGCGGCGCAGGTCTATGTGGCGGCGTCCGGGCAGCAGCGGCGCGTGGCCGTGGTCCGAGAGGGCGAGGACGGCGTAGTCCTCGAGCAGTTGCTCCACGCCGCCCGCGGCGGCAAAGATCCTGCCGACGTACGCGTCGGCAATTCGGAGCCAGCGTCGCTGGGCCTGCAGGCCGTGGTGGTGGGCTATCGAGTCCCCCTTGAAAAAGTACACGAGGTTGAACGGCGCGGATCTCTCGCGGACGAGCATCGCGCCGATGCGGGCGGCGTACTCGTCGTTGATGCCGACCGAGCGGCGGAGGCCGCCGCTCGCCTTGCGACCGTTGAAACCGGTCTCCTGGCTGTAGAAGAGGTCGCCCATAAAGTACTCCTTCGGGCCCTCGACGGAAGGTCCGAGGTAGCGGCCGTTCTTCCTGTAGTTCTCGACGGTCTTCATCCTCACGGGGTGCGTGTGCGGGCCGCGCCTCACCGGGAAGTTCACGCACGCGCCGTCGAAGCCCCGGTCGTGCAACGTCTCGAAGAGGGTGGCGGCGTGCAGGTCGTCGCGGTTCATCCGCCAGACGTTGTTGTGGAAGACCTTTATGGGGCCCGTAGCCATCACGGTCTCGGTCATCGCGCCGTAGACGACCACCCGCCGCTCTCGCTCGTCGTACCAGGCGTGGCCGACGATGCCGCTCCTGGCCGGGGCCTCGCCGGTCGCGATCGCGGCCGTCGCCGCGGGCGTGATGCTCGGGAACACGGAGACCGCGTCCCAGACCGCCTCGCCGAGGTGGGCCAGCGCCGCCAGGTTCGGCGTCTCGCCCCCCTCGACGGCCGAGCGCAGCACGTCGGGCCTGATGCCGTCGAGCACCAGCAGGAGGACGGGTTTCGGCTCGGGGTTGTGTTCGCGGGTCTTCAAGGCCCGCCTATTCTAACGCGGGGGACGGGACGGGCCGTGATCCCGTTCCCCGGATCTCAGCCTCCGCGGCAGGCACCCCCGCCCGACTCGCCGCGGCCCGGCCGGCTGTGGGAGCGGCTGCAGGCGAAGTAGAAGGCGATGCCGCTGGGGCCATCCAGCCGAGAGGGTTACGAGATGCCGCGCCGTCCAGATATCTTCACGATCGGGCCCCGGACGGGCCGGACTACGCTACTGGGCGGCAGGGGAGGCGTCGGCGGCGGGGTCCGCCTTGTTATCTGCCGCCGGGGAGGCGCTGGATGGAGCCTCTCCCGGGTCCGCCTGCGGGGAGGCGCTGGAAGGTGCCTCTCCGCCCGGGGCCGGCGAGGCTCCGGAGTCCGCGCCGCCGGGGATCAGGTCCCCGCCGTCCGGAACGCCGCCGCCCTGCCGGATGGAATCTATGACGCCGCCACCGCCGCCGCCGAGGTCAACGCCGCCGCCTGAGAGCGAGGAGCCCGCGCCGGAGTTGTCGAACCCGGCGGGGTGAATGCCGGGGGCGGCGCCGTAGGGGCACGACTGCCATATACCGCAAGAGAGGCTGTTGCCGATCAGCTTCTCGAAGCCCCAGATGACGACCATGCAGATCACGAACGCCACGCCGGCGGCGACGAGGGCCTTGACGAGGATCGAACGCCTCGCGGGCGTCGGCAGTTGCCTGAACCAGTCGACGGCGGCCCTCATGCGACCCGCGAAGTTGTTCCTGAGGTCCGGCCGTCCAGGGGGGTTGGCCTGATCCGTCGTGACATCCTCCTGTGGCGAGGCCTGTGGCGGAGCCTGGGGCGGGGCCTGGGCGACCGTGGCACGCCCCTGCCGGCGCTCCCGAAGCCTCGTCGCGCCGCTTCTTACCCGGTCTGCGGTGCTCCCGATGTACGCCCTCAGGATCGCCGAGCCGCCCGTGATGATCATGGCCGTCAGGGCCGCCCCGAGCAGCGTGCCCGCCACGCCGAAGCGGGAGGTCACGAACGCCGCGCCGGTCGCGGCGAGACCGGCCGACATGATCTGGTGGGAGTCTACTGCGGGCTTTGCGCTCTGGGTGCTCACAGTACCTGAATCTATCAGCCGGCCGTGGCCGTTTCAAAGAGAAAATTCGGCCCGCCCGGGGCGCACGCACCCGCGGCCGCCGTAGCGTAGGGGGCCCCGACGCGGTTAGAATCCCCCTGATCTGCTATCAGAGAGGGGAGGAACATGTCCTCCATGAACAACGGCAAGTTCTCCGAGTTGTTCGGGGTGATCGAAGACTACGCGCGCAGGGAGTACCACTACCAGGACAAGGCGCTCCAGGTCATAGCCGGCTCGTATACCTTCATGTTCGAGAGCGAGGACATGCCCGACGCCCGCCCGGTGATAGACGGCATCCTCGAACAATACGACTACGTCTTCACCACGCTCGAGCGCGGCAACCTCGATCCCCTGATCGTTGACGCCCTCGTGAAGGTCGCCCTCTACCGCGAGGAGCACATGGAGTGGGGCATCAACCGCCTCGGGAAGATCCTCGAGGCCCTCTTCCGCCGCTCCCGCACCGACGAGGCCTACGAGGACTACGTGCAGGACACGAGCATCGTCATCGGGGGGCTCGAGAGGATGATCACCGGCTCGGTCCTGGAAGAGTTCGTCGAAGCCGCGAACGGGAAGTAGAGCGGTCAGGCTTCAGCGATCAGCTTTTGGCTTTTTGGCCCCGCTGATCGTCCTCCGGCCCTTGCGAGCCGCCCTCACCTCCCCACGCGAAGCGGTCAGCCCCGACCGGGAAGCTGACCGCTGAATGCTTATAGCTAAAAGCTAAGACGCCGCTACGACCTCTGGCATAAGGTCGCGGAGGAATCGGCCTGTGTGGGAACCCTCGACGCGGGCTACGTCCTCTGGGGTGCCGGTGGCGACTATCTCGCCGCCGCCGTCGCCGCCCTCGGGGCCGAGGTCGATGACGTGGTCGGCTGAACGGATCACGTCGAGGTTGTGCTCGATAACTATCACGGTGTTCCCCGCATCGACGAGCCGGTGCAGGATGTGGAGCAATTTCTCCACGTCGGCGAAGTGCAGGCCCGTCGTCGGCTCGTCGAGGATGTAGACGGTCTTGCCGGTCGCCCGCTTGCCTAGCTCGCTCGCGAGCTTTACCCTTTGTGCCTCCCCGCCCGAGAGCGTGGTCGCCGGCTGCCCTAGCCGGACGTAGCCGAGGCCGACGTCGCGCAAGGTGTCCATGCGGCGCGCGATGGCCGGGACGGGGGCGAAGAACCCGCACGCCTCCTCGACGGTCATGTCGAGCACGTCGGAGATGGACTTGCCCTTGTACGTGGCCCTGAGGGTCTCGTTGTTGTAGCGGCGACCCTTGCAGACCTCGCAAGGGACATAGACGTCGGGCAGGAAGTGCATCTCTATTCGGATCTGGCCGTCGCCCCGGCACGCCTCGCAACGCCCGCCCTTGACGTTGAAGGAGAATCGGCCGGGCTTGTAGCCCCTTATCTTTGCCTCAGCCGTCGAGGCGAAGAGCTGGCGGATGTGGTCGAAGACCTTGGTGTAGGTGGCGGGGTTGGAGCGCGGCGTCCGGCCGATGGGGCTCTGGTCTATGTCTATTACCTTGTCCACGTTCTCGATGCCCCTGATGCCCGCGTGCCGGCCCGGGCGGTGCTTGCCCCGGCTCACGGCGTTGGCGAGGGCCTTGTACAGGATCTCGTTGACCAGCGTGCTCTTGCCCGACCCTGACACGCCCGTTATGCACGTGAACACGCCGAGCGGGAACTCGATGTCCACACCCTTCAAATTGTGCTCCGTCGCGCCGAGGAGGCCTATGGCCCCGGTCGGCTCGCGGCGTTCCTCGGGGGGCTCTATCCTGCGGCGGCCGGAGAGGAAGTCGCCGGTGACCGAGCGCTCCTCCGCCTCTATGTCCTCGACGGAGCCTACGGCGATGATCTCGCCCCCGTGCACCCCTGCCCCAGGACCCACGTCCACCACGTAGTCGGCCGCCCGGATCGTCTCCTCGTCGTGCTCGACGACGACGAGCGTGTTCCCGAGGTCCCTGAGCCTCTCCAGCGTCGTGAGCAGCCTGCGGTTGTCCCGCTGGTGGAGGCCTATGGACGGCTCGTCTAGCACGTAGAGCACGCCCACGAGCCCGCTCCCCACCTGCGAGGCGAGCCGTATCCTCTGGGCCTCGCCGCCCGAGAGGGTTCCCGCCGAGCGGGCGAGCGTAAGGTAGCCGAGGCCCACGTCGACGAGGAAGCCGAGGCGCTCCCGGATCTCCTTGACAACCCGCTCCCCGATGAGCCACTCCCGCGCCGTGAAATCTACCTCCTGGAAGAAGTCCTGCGCGTCCCACACGGAGAGCTCGGTGAACTCCGATATGCTCTTCTCCCCCACCGTGACGGCGAGCGCCTCGGGGCGCAGGCGGGCGCCCTTGCACTTCGGGCAGGGGACGTGGCTCATGAACTCCTCGATCTTCTCGCGGCGGTACTCTGAGTCCGTCTCGGCGTAACGCCGCTGCAGGTTACTCACGACGCCATCGAACTTGGTCATGTACTGGCGCCTACGGTTGTAGCGGTTCTTGTAGGAGACGTAGATGCGTTCCCCATCCGTACCGTAGAGGATCAGGTTCTTGTGCTCCTCCGGGAGATCCCGCCACGCCACGTCCAAATCGATGTCGTACTTCTCGGAGAGGGCCCCGAGCACGCTCCTGTGGTACTCCGTCTGCGTGTTGGCCCAAGGCACTACCGCGCCCTCGTTGACGCTGAGGTCCTCGTTCGGCACCACGAGCGCCGGGTCTATCTCGAGCCTGCTCCCGAGCCCGTCGCACCGGTCGCAGGCGCCGTGCGGGCTGTTGAACGAGAACGTCCTTGGCTGTATCTCAGCTATGGAGGCCCCGCAGTTCGTGCACGTGAACGACTCGGAGAAGAGCATCGACTCCCCGGAACCGTCCCCCTCGACCGTCTCTATCTGGACCAGCCCCTCGGCGAGCTTGAGGGCCGTCTCTATGGAGTCGGTGAGGCGGCGCTCCATGCCATCCCGGATCACGAGCCGGTCCACGACGACCTCGATGTCGTGCTTGTAGTTCTTGTCGAGCCCGAGGTCCACGGGAAGCTCGTGGGTCTCGCCGTCAACCTTCACCCTCGCGAAGCCCTGCTCTGCGAGGTCCTTGAACATCTTCCCGTACTCGCCCTTGCGCCCCCGCACCACGGGTGCGAGCACCATGAAGCGCGTCTTCTCCGGCAGGGTTAGCACCTTCTCCACCATCTGCTGCGGGGTCGAGGAGGCCACAGGAAAGCCGCAGACGTGGCAGTGCGGGCGGCCGGCGCGGGCGTAGAGGAGCCTCAGGTAGTCGTAGATCTCCGTTACCGTCGCCACCGTCGAGCGGGGGTTGTTGCTCGTCGTCTTCTGGTCGATGGAGACCGCCGGGGATAGGCCGTCTATGTGGTCCACGTCAGGCTTGTCCATCTGGCCGAGGAACTGCCGGGCGTAGGCGGAGAGGCTCTCCACGTAGCGGCGCTGGCCCTCCGCGTAGATGGTGTCGAATGCCAGGGAAGACTTGCCGCTCCCGGAGAGGCCGGTCACGACGACCATAACGTCGCGGGGCAGGGAGACGGTTACGTCCTTCAGGTTGTGCTCGCGTGCTCCCCGCACGACGATCTGGTTATCCGCGATCGCCCATCACCCCTTCTCTAACAGTGCTACCGGCAAGTATACGGCCCCCTCTAAGGAGGCCAAAGAACCAGATTACTCGGGACGAAATTTTAGCACCCGCGGTCCGGTTTACGACCGGCCGGTTTGCCATTCTCGCGGGTTGGCCTCACAATGATACAGGCCCGTTACACCGCGTTGCGAACGGAGTTGGCCGTGATCCTGAAAGACTTTTCCCGGATGCTGCTGGAGGAACTGGGCGCCGACTGCCCGCTGCCGGGCGACCCTTCGCGGACGGTCACGGGCCTCGCGGTGGACGAGTCGCTCAAGGGCTGGCTCGGCGAGCACGAGGCGGCGGTGACGGCGAGGCCGAACCTTGACGACGACTTTCTCCGGGAGGTCGCCGCCGGCGGCTCCCCTGCCGTGGTGTGGCGGTCCGAGAGAAAGGCGCCGCCCGAGGCCCTGGAGCGGGCCTCGGACCTCGGGCTCGCCCTCTTCGAGCTAGCGCCGGACGTCCCGCTGCGGCGCCTGAACGCGCTCTTCGCGGGCGGCGACGCGCTCCTGCTCCTCTCCCACGGCGCGGGCCGGTCGCTGCTGGAGGGCGCAGGCGGCGAGTCCTCCGTCGCCGAGACCGCGGCCCGCGTCTCGGGGCTCCTCGGTCGCTCCGTGGTCATAGAGGACCCCGTGGGGCGCCTGATCTCCTCGGCCCCCGACCCCGAGAGCGGCCAGAACCCGCTGCGGGACCTCCTCGAAGAACGCACAATACGCGCCTCGCGCTCATCGGGCGTGGAGGAGACCAGGCGCGAGCGCCGGGATCGCTACGCCAGGCTGCCTGACGGCTACCTCTCCGTCCCCGTCGAGCGGTGGCGCGTGGAGGATCACGAGCTGTTCTGGACGCCCATCGGGATCGGGGCGCCCGCGGGCTACCTCTGGGTTGACATCGAAGGCGAGGCGCTCAAACCGGAGGACGTCGTCCTTCTCTACTGGGCCAGGCGCGTCCTGGAAGCGGAGCTAGGCAAGGACCGCGTGAGGCTCGAGACCGAGCTAGGCGTGCGGGGCGACTTCGTGGACGACCTCGTCAAGGGGCACTACGGCTCGGTCAACCTGCTCCTCCAGCGGGCCGGCTACCTCGGCGCCGACCTCGCCGCTGGCGCGCTCGTCCTTATAGTGGACATCGACGACTTCGCCCGCTACCTGGAGCGCCGCCGGCCCAAAGAGCCGGCCATCCAGGAGCTCAAGCGACGCCTGGCCGAGGCGGTCCGGATGCAGACCCGCCAGCTCTTCTCGAACTTCCTCCTGGGACCGCGCTCGGATAACGTAATAGTCTTCCTCGGCTCCTCGGAGGACACCCCGCCCGAAGACCTGCCCGAGAAGGCGCAGCTCCTCGCGAAGGGCGTGCAGCGCTACGTCAAGGGCCTGCTCCCGGACCTTACGATCTCCGTCGGCATCGGCCGCCATAAGAGCGATCCCGCGCTCCTCCCAGACGCCTACTCCGAGGCGGAGGTCGCCCTTGAGATAGGCCACCGCATCCACGGCCCCTCCGCCGTCTCGACCTTCGAAGGGACCGGCACGTACAAGCTCCTGTTCCGCGTCCTCCAGGAGAACCCGGAGGAACTCGAGGCCTTCTACCAGGAGACCCTCGAGCCCGTGGTCCGCTACGACTCGCGCTACAGCACCGAGCTCGTCCAGACCCTCGTCACCTACCTGGGCAACGACGCCTCGACCGTCCGCACAGCCTCGGACCTCTTCGCCCACCGCCACACCATCCGCTACCGCCTCGACCGCGTCGGCGAGCTAACGGGCCTAGACGTGGACAAGAGCGAAGACCGCGAACGCCTCACCCTGGGCATAAAGGCGATGCAGCTCCTGGGCCGCGTGCCCGAACGACCGACCAGCTTCGCTGATAGGTAGGTTCGAGGCTCTTAAACTTTAGGTTCTTGGCTTTAGGTTCTTGGCCCTGGGTCGGCGTCGGGCGGCGTTTCCACCTTACGGAAACGCCGCCCGCGTCCCTTCCTGATGCCTCGAACCTAAAACCTTCTGCCTTCTTGTACATCCGCCCCAACAAACGGCCGTGGCCGGCGGGTCATCTTTGTACATTCGGCTAAAGACCGCTTCGGGGGCGGTACATAGACTAGGTTCCGAGAGAATATACTCCCGTTTTCCCTAGGAGGTACCTTGCGACGGTTGACAATCTTCATGCTAACGACGTTGATGCTCGTGCTGGCTTTACCGGCGCTGGCGTTCGCGCAGGACGCGCCTACGACGGCCGACCTATCGCTAGCGATGGACACCATGTGGGTGATCGTCGCGGCGGTTCTCGTGCTGTTCATGCAGGCCGGGTTCGCGATGCTTGAGGTCGGGTTCTCCAGCATGAAGAACGTCGGGAGCGTGGTGGCCAAGATCCTGGTCAACCTCGCGATAGCGGCCCTCCTGTTCTGGGCCGTCGGCTTCGCGATAACGTTCGGCACCGGCAACGCCATCTTCGGCACGCAGGGCTGGTTCCTCGCGGTGCCCGCCGGGCAGGTCAACGAGGTCTACGCAGGGCTCTCGTGGACGCAGGTGCCGCTCTCGGCCAAGTTCCTCTTCCAGGTCGCCTTCTGCGCCGTCTCTTTGGCCATCGTGTGGGGCACAATGCTCGAGCGGACGAAGTTCGCCGTGTACGTGGTCTTCGCCGTGGTCTTCGCCGGCCTCATATACCCGCTGATCGGGCACTGGATCTGGGGCGGCGGCTGGCTCACCGAGCTCGGCATGCAGGACTTCGCCGGCTCGACGGTCGTCCACCTCTCTGGCGCCATGGCCGCGCTCGCCGGTACCCTGCTCCTCGGCCCCAGGCTCGGCAAGTACGACGACGAGGGCCGTCCCGTCAACATCCCGGGCCACAACATGCCGCTGGCTGTTCTGGGCGTCCTGATCCTGTGGGTCGGCTGGTACGGCTTCAACCCCGGCTCCACGATGGCCGCGAGCACCCAGATCGCCGACATCGCGCTCACCACCACCCTCGCTGCTGCGGCCGGCGTGCTCGGCGCCATGCTCATGAGCTACATGTACCGCAAGAACATCGACGTCGGCATGGGCGGCAACGGCGCCATCGCCGCGCTCGTCGCCATCACCGCCCCGTGCGCGTTCGTCGCGCCCTGGGCCTCCATAGTCATCGGCTTTATAGCGGGCGTCATCATGTACGCGACGCTCGTGTTCGTCGACAGGATCGGGGTGGACGACCCGCTCGGCGCCATCGCCGCGCACGGCATGGGCGGCATCTGGGGCACGCTCTCCTGCGGCCTGTTCACGACCCCGGCCCTGGCCGCGGTCGGCAAACCAGGCCTCTTCTACGGCGGCGGTCTCTACCAGCTCGGCATCCAGGCACTCGGCATCGTCGCCTGCGGCGGGTTCGTCTTCCTCGCCTCGCTCGCGGTCTTCGCCGCCCTCAAGGCCACCATCGGCATAAGGGTCAAGCCAGACCAGGAGCTCGACGGCCTGGACATCCACGAGCACGGCGTCTTCGGCTACCCCGACCTCGTCGCCACGGATTACCAGAACGGCAACGGGCACAAGAGGACTTCCGAGCCGGTGAGGGGCGCCACGGAGGGCACCGCCTAGGGAAAAGGTTCAAGCACCGGCCGGGAGACTCGCCCCGGCCGGTGCTTTTTCGCGCCCGCCCTCCCTGGGGCGGAGTTCTGTATGCTGAAACGAGGAGCCAACCCAAAAAGAAGGCACGGAGGGCAGCTTGGAGGCACCCATTACGCAGGCCACGGCGCGCAACAACACCATAGTCGCCGTCTTTCCGAACCGCGTCGAGATCAGGACCGGCTGGCAGTCCCAGAACGTCGAATCTTTTAACCTCAGGGAGGTCTCCGTCGTCGCGACGAAGGGCCTCGTCAACGCGACGCTGAGGCTGGAAACGAACAAGGGCCGCGTGCTGGAATTTACCCGCATGGCCCCACCGGACGCCCGCCGGGTAAGGAACGCCATCGAGTCCCAGAAACGCCTGGCCGGCCTCTACGAGTAAAGCCCCTCCCCGCCCCACAGAAGACCTCATGGCGCCTAGCAGCCCCTTACCTATACCCTTCACCCCGGGCAGTCAACAAGGTTTGAGCAGGCGAAGGAGATAGCCCATCCGACGGCAGGCAGAATCGCGGCCACCAACGCGAGCGTCGCGGCGGCGTCGCGACGGCGTCGCGACCCAACTCGCGCCCCGGCGAAATCCTGCCGGACCTCAGGACCGCCATCGTCGCACCCGCGACGAAGACGACGAGGCAGATCCGGGCCAGGTTCCCGTATCCCAACGCAACGAGACCCCAGTCCGGGATTAGTGGAAGCAGCCCCGCACCGCCCACCGACAACCCCAGAACGAACCCGAAGGCCGAAGCCAGGAGGGCCGCGGCGCCGTCCCACCCCAACCGCCCCCTCGGGCCGCGCAGACGCAGCGCGGCGACGCTGGCGCTGATGGCGACGACTACGGCGCCGACGGCCAGAGGGTGTACGTCAAGGGCCCGACGAAACCCTGACCTGGACCAGGCAAGAGCGCCGACGCGAGCACCACCAGGAACACCACGACCGCCGACGCCTCGGCGAGCGCCACAACCAACAACAGACGGCTGCGGTCCCGGGCGAACAGGTTGCTTACCCAACCCGCGCCAAGCGCCGCCGGAATCGCGCCCGTCACGAGCGCCACAGGGCCGCACGGTCGCCAGAGACCGAACCCCAGAGTCCACGACCACACCTCCCATCCCTCGCCACTCCTCGTACCACTTATACTTACGCTGTATATTTACAATGTAAATATAATAGATATCCTGTAAGCTGTCAACAAAGGCGCGGGAGGGTGTCCGTTGGTGGAGACGAAGAGGCGGCCGCTGAGCAGGCGGCGGGTGTTGGAGGCGGCGGTGTTGTTCGCCGACCGCGAGGGGCTGGAGGCGCTCAGCATGAGGAAGTTGGGGGCGGAGCTCGGGGTGGAGGCGATGTCCCTCTACAACCACGTCCCCAACAAGGACGCCCTGCTCGACGGGATGGTTGAGGTCTTGCTGGGCGAGCTGGAGGTCCCGTCGGAGGGGGCGGGGTGGGAGGAGCGCGTAAGGGAGGCGTACCGGGGGTTCCGGCGGCTCGCGCGCAGGCACCCCAACGTGTTCCCGCTGCTTGTCCTCAGGCCGCCCAACACCATGGACGGGGTCTGGCTCGTGGAGGAGTTTTTGAAGACCATGCGTGGGGCCGGTTTCGACGCGCCGACCGCGCTTTACGCGTTCAGGACCCTCTCGGCGTACGCGACGGGGTACGCTATGGCCGAGATCCGGGGCTTCGCCATGGAGCCGGGCGGCGGCCGGGACGGCGCGGTGGTCCTTCCGGCCGAAGAGTTCCCCCACATATCCTCGCTCGAGGAGAAGCTCGTCGGCGTGGACCGCGACGCCGAGTTCGAGTTCGGGCTCGACCTCATCCTCGGCGGGCTGCGGGAGAAGCTCTGATCCCCCCGGCTCCCTACCGCCGGACGGGGCGGAGGTGAGGCGCCTGCTCGACCGGCGGCCCGGGCTCTTCTGCCTGGGGGTAACCCTCGTCCTGTTCGTCCTGACGGCCGCAAGCCGGCTCTCCTTCCCCCGGGCGCCCGTCAAGAACATAAAGCGGCTGCCGCAGGAGGCCTTCGAGCCGCCGACGGGGTTGGACCGCGTAATCTCGGACCTCAAGAGCCCGGACGTGCTGTTCTGGGGGCTCGCGATCCTTCTGGCCGTCGCCCTGCTGGTCGTGACGGGCCTGTGGCGCGAGGCCGGCTTCAACCGGCCGATCACGAGGAACCTGAAGTTGCTGTGGTTCCCGGTCCTCGTCGGCGTCCTCGCGCTCTCGGGTGGCGTGTTCATGTCCGGCTTCGACGCCCTGGTGTCCACCTTCCTGGTGGTGCTCATCTCGGTGTTCGCCGAGGAGATCCTGTTCCGCGGCTTCCTCTGGCGGGCGCTCGCGCAGCGTGGGCCCGTCGGGGCCATGATCCTGACCTCCCTGCTCGCCGGCCTCCTGGCGCTCGGCAGGGCCGCGACCGACGGACCCTGGCCCGAGGCCGTGCGCATCACCGCCCTGGCCGTCTGCGGCGGCTTCACCTACGCCGCCCTGCGCTGGCGGACCGCCTCCCTGTTGCCCGTCATCGCCGTCCACGGCGCCTTCGCCTTCGTCCTGGACATCTCGACCCTGGGGAGCGTCGGCTACCGGGTTACGATGCTCCTAAGCACCCTGGGCTTCGTCTTCTACGGCCTCTTCCTCCTCCGAAACCGCCAGGCAAGGGCCGACGGCGGCATCACCCCCAAACCAAAGCCGGCGCGCGTGCGCTGAATCGCATACCGAAACCTACCCCAGACGGGGTACGAAAAGATCGTCATCAAAAGCCATGTACCGCACAAGGTTCCGGGAGATACTGTGGCAAGACGAGAAGCCGAACGTGGAGAAAGCCATGACACAAGAGGAGATCGCCCGATTCGCGCTAATGCTCAAAGGGGCGGACCTCGTCCGCGCCATGATCGCCGAAGACGAGGCCGCCGAGAGGGCGGAAGAAGTCGCACAAGAAAAAGCCCCCCTCGGTATGGCAGCCTGAACCCTGTGGCGCCGGATCAGTCGCGCCCGCCTCCGCCAGCGACCCTAGGAGACGGCCTCCTGTAGCTGCCTCTCGAGGTCCTTGACCTCGTCGCGGAGCTTGGCGGCGTACTCGAACTTGAGCTCCTCGGCCGCCTCGAGCATCTCGGCCTCGAGGTCGGCGATAAGGGTACGAAGCTCGTCCGGGTCGCGGGGCGCCTCGCGGCCGCTCCTCTTGTTAGCCTTGTAGAGACCCTTGGCTTCGGCGGCGATAAGGATGTCCGAGACGCCCTTTGAGATCGTGCGCGGCTCGATGTTGTGCCGCTCGTTGTAGGCCCTCTGGATCTCGCGCCGCCGGTCCGTCTCGCCGAGCGCGACCCGCATCGAGTCCGTCTCCCTGTCGGCGTACATGATGACCCGGCCCTTGACGTTCCGAGCCGCCCGGCCGATGGTCTGGATCAGCGCCCGCTCCCCACGCAGAAAACCCTCCTTGTCCGCGTCGAGGATGGCGACGAGGGTTACCTCCGGCAGGTCCAACCCCTCCCGCAGGAGGTTGATGCCGACGAGCACGTCGAACTCGCCCGTGCGCAGGCCCCTGATGATCTGGATGCGGTCGAGCGTCTCGATGTTGGCGTGCATGTAGCGCGCCTTGACGTTGTGCTCCAGCAGGTAGTCCGTCAGGTCCTCGGCCATCTTTATGGTGAGGGTGGTGATGAGGACGCGCTCGCCGTGCTCGACCCGGACGGCAACCTCGTTGAGCAGGTCGTCTATCTGGTTCTTCGTCGGGCGTACCTCGACCTCGGGGTCGACGAGGCCCGTCGGGCGGATGATCTGCTCGACTATCTGCCCCGAGTTCTCGAGCTCGTAGGGCCCGGGCGTGGCGGATACTAAGACCATCTGCTCGGTCTTGAGAAGGAACTCCTCGAAGGTGAGCGGCCTGTTGTCCAGCGCCGAGGGCAGCCTGAAGCCGAAGTCCACGAGCGTTGTCTTGCGGGAGCGGTCGCCCTTGTACATGCCCCGGATCTGGGGCAGCGTGATGTGCGACTCGTCCACGAACGTTACGTAGTCCTCGGGGAAGTAGTCGAGAAGCGTGTAGGGCGTCGAGCCTGGCGGCCGCCCGTCGAGGTGCCTCGAGTAGTTCTCGATGCCGCTCGTGTACCCGAGCTCGCGCATCATCTCGAGGTCGTACTGGGTGCGCTGCCTGAGCCTGTACGCCTCGAGCACCTTGCCCTCGCCCTCGAGCTCGGCCACCCGCTCCTCGGCCTCCGCCTCGATGTTCTTGATGGCGGTGGCCAGGCGGTCCTCGCCCGTGACGAAGTGGCTCGCCGGGTAGACCGTCATGACGTCGAGCTCGCGCAGGACCTCGCCCGTGAGGGGGTCGGCCTCGATCATGCTCTCGACCTCGTCCCCGAAGAAGGAGACGCGGTAGATGGTGTCCTGGTAGGCCGGGTGGACCTCGAGCGCGTCGCCCCTGACGCGGAAGGTGCCGCGGTTCAGCTGGAAGTCGTTTCTCGTGTACTGGATCTTGACGAGGTCACGCAGGACGTGGTCCACGTCGTACTCGTTGCCCTTCTCGAGGAGCACCATCTTGTTCCGGTACTCCTCAGGGCTCCCGAGGCCGTAGATCGCCGAGACGCTCGCCACCACTATCACGTCGCGCCGGGTGAACAGGCTGCTCGTCGTCGAGTGCCTGAGCCGGTCGATGTCCTCGTTGATCTGGGCGTCCTTCTCGATGAAGGTGTCCGTACGGGGGACGTATGCCTCGGGCTGGTAGTAGTCGTAGTACGAGACGAAGTACTCGACGGCGTTGTTCGGGAAGAACTCGGCGAACTCGCTGGCGAGCTGGGCCGCGAGCGTCTTGTTGTGGGCGATGACGAGCGAGGGCCGCCCGACCTGCTCGATGACCCGGGCCATCGTGTGCGTCTTGCCCGACCCCGTTACGCCGAGGAGCGTCTGCGCCCTCAACCCGGCGTCCAGGCCGGAAGTGAGCTTCTCTATGGCCTGCGGCTGGTCTCCGGTCGGCCGGTACTCGCTGTTTACCTTGAAGTCTGCCCGGGTCTCGATGAGATAGTCCTCCCTACGAACGGCCTAGCGCGGGCCCGCAAGGCCGCCTCTGCGGGCCCCGGAGCACCATGAGATTATACGGCAGGACCGGCGTTTTTCTCCCCGTTTTTGGGACCTGGCCGGACCGTTCTACTGGCCGCCCCCGGCCTTCTCCTTGGCGTCCTGCTTCACCTGCTCGGCCTGCTTCTGCGCCTTCCTGGCGCCTTCTTCCACCTGCTTCTGGACCTTGCCCGCCCCGTCCTCGAGCTTCTTCTGGCCCTTCTCCATCTGCTTGTCCACTTCGTCGCGCGCCCGGTCCTCGATCGACTGCCCGCACGCGACCGCGCCGGACATAGGTATAAGGGCCACCAGGAGCAGCGCCGCCAGTTTCCTTCTCACGTCTTCCTCCCTGGAGATCCGCACGTCGCGCTGACCCTACCACCGGGCGCGGCCCGTGCAACGCCACGCGCGCCCTAATCGGTGTTCCGGCGCAGGTCACTCCCGTAGAGGTCCTCGTACTCCTGCCTGGCTTCTAGCGAGCGCTCGACGTAATCCCGCGTCTCCTTGAAGGGGATGTCCCTCGCTATGTCGAAGCCTTCTTCGGAGATCCAGGCGTCCACCGTGCCCTCGCCGGAGTTGTACGCCGCGAGCATCAGCCGCTCGTCTCCCCTGTAGCGCTCGTCCAGGTATCCGAGGTACCACGTGCCCAGCCTGATGTTCGTCCGCGGGTCCCTGAAGTCGCCCTCGATGCCGCTACGCCGCTGGACGAACTCTGCCGTCTCGGGGAGCATCTGCATGAGGCCGTAGGCCTCCCGGTGGGACTCGGCGTCTGGCTCGAACCGGCTCTCGGCGTAGATCACACCCGCCACGAACGCGGGCTCGAGCCCGTTCTCCCGGCTGGCCTCGCGGATGGTCTCCTCGTAGCGCAGGGGGTATATCGCCTTTCTTACCGTCTCGGGGGCGCCGAGCGCGAACGGCAGCGCGGCGAGGGCGGCGAGGACGACCAGCAACGCGATGAGCCCGCGCCTGCGGCGGGACCGCGACCTGCCGTACCTACGCCCCTTGTCCGGTGTCGCCTTCAGAGCACTTCTCCCCCGAAATCTTCGCCCAGAACTCCTCGGCCTGCCCCTTGAGTCTATCCGGGCCCGTGTCGTTTTGTACCACGACGTCGGCCCTGCGAGCCTTCTCCTCCGGCGGCAGCTGGCGCGCCTCTATTGCCTCGAGGGTGACCGCATCCACGCCGCGCTCGGCGGCCCAGGCCCTCTGCCGTTCCCTCGGCACGACCACGGCAACGGTCTGGTCGAAATCCTCTCCCCTCCCCGCCTCGAACAGGAGCGGTATCTCGACCACGAACACCTCGCAGCAGCAGAAGCTGATCAGCCTGTCCGTCTCGTCGTGAACGAGGGGATGGAGGATACCCTCGAGCTCTGTGAGCTTGCCCGGGTCGCCGAAGACGATGCGCCCGAGCGCCTTGCGGTCTACCCCCTCCTCGCCGAGCACACCTTCGCCGAAGCGCTCGGAGATCTCCTCGATGGCGGTCTTGTTCCACCGGAGCAGGTCGTGGACTATACCGTCAGCCGAGGCCGTGTGCGCGCCGAGTTCGCCGAGCATCCCGACGAAGGTGCTCTTGCCCGACGCAAAAGGGCCGGTGACCGCGATGGTCACCGGCCCTTCTTTGTTGGAGCCCCTGTGTTGCGGGCGCCCGATTACTTCTCTTCGAGGTCCAGGTCGGAGAGGGCGTCGAAGGCGCCGGTGCGCAGGCCGCTCCCCTCGGAGGTGCCCCGGCCCCGCTCGGAACCGCGGTCGGGCCGGTCGTCGCGTCGCGGCGGACGGTCGTCCCGCTGGCGCGGCGGACGCTCGGCCCGCTCTTCGCGCTCCTCGCGTTTCGGGCGCAGGGAGAGCGAGAGGCGGCGGCGCTTCGCGTCCACGTCGATGATGCGGGCGTCCACCTCATCACCGGAGCGCACGATCTCGTCCGGCGTCTCGACGTGGTGCTCGGCCAGCTCGGAGATGTGGATCAGGCCCTCCACACCCTCGGCAACCTCGACGAAGGCGCCGAAGGAGACGAGCTTGGTGACGCGGCCCTGGATCTGCTCGCCGACGTTGACCTGCTCGACGATCTCCTGCCACGGGTCCTTCCTCGTCTGCTTGAGGCCGAGCGAGATCCTCTCGCGGTCCCTATCCACCTCGAGGACCTTGACCTCGACCTCCTCGCCGACCTCGACGACCTCGCTCGGGTGGTCGACGTGCTGCCAACTGAGCTCGGAGATGTGGATCAGGCCGTCTATGCCCTCGAGGTCGACGAAGGCGCCGAAGTCCACGAGGTTCGAGACGGTGCCCTTGATGATCTGGCCCTCTTCGAGAGAAGTGAGGATCTTCTCGCGTTCCTCCTTGCGCTCCTCCTCGAGCACGGCGCGGCGCGAGAGCACCACGTTGTTGCGCGAGCGGTTGAGCTCGATGACCTTGCACTCGAGCTTCTGCCCTAGGAAGCTCTCGAGGTTCCTGACGCGCCGAATGTCCACGAGGCTCGCCGGCAGGAAGCCGCGCAGGCCGATGTCCAGGATGAGGCCACCCTTGACGACCTCGATAACCGGGCCCTCGACGGTCCGCTGCTCGTTGTAGGACTCCTCTATCCGGTTCCACGCCCGCTCGAAGGCGGCGCGCTTGGCGGAGAGGATGAGCCTGCCGTCCGCGTCCTCTTTCTGGAGGACGAGCGCCTCCAGGCGCTGGCCGAGGTCCACCACGTCGTGCGGGTCGGCGCCCTTGCGGATGGTTAGCTCGTTGGAGGGCACGAGGCCCTCGGACTTGTAGCCTATATCGACGAGAACCTCGTCCCGGTCGATGCGGACGACCTCGCCCTCGACTATGTCGCCGTCCTTGAAGTCTATGAGGACGCTCTCGTCGACGGGAATGACCTCTCCGTTCTCCTCACGGAAAAAGTCCTTCATCGTCAACTCGCGGGCGGTCTTTTCGGTGGTGTCAGTCATCTAACCGGTTGCTTCCTTTTTGCTTAGCTTTCCGAACAGAGATTATAACAATGAACCGTTACCGGATCGTTGCGAAATCTTCTCTAGTTTACCTCATTCGCCGCGAGAGGTCGCACCCGACCCCACCTCTCCCCAACCTTGGCCTCGACCTCGAGCGGAGGGTGCAGATCGTAGGCCGCGACCATCCGGTCGATGGCGAGGGCGGCGACAACCTCCTCCTGCCCCCGGTTTACGTCGAAGACAAGCTCGTCGTGGACCTGCATGATCATATCCGCCCCGAAGGACCGCAGCCTGGCTTGCAGATCAACCATGGCCACCTTGATGATGTCGGCGGCCGTTCCCTGGACTTTCGCGTTGAAGGCGAGCCGCTCCCCGAGCTTCCTGACGTTCTTGTTAGAGTTCCTGAGCTCCGGCACGTACCGCCTCCGCCCGAAGAGCGTCGTCGAGTACCCGAGCTCCTCGGCCTCTTCAAGGGTCTCGCGCATGAACTCCGTCACCCTCGGGTAACGCTCGAAGTACCGCTTGATGTACCGCTCGGCCTCGGCCGGGTGCACGTTCCCCAAACGCGTGGCGAGCCCGAATCCCGAGATGCCGTACAGGATGCCAAAGTTGACCATCTTCGCCCTTCGGCGGAGCTCCGGCGTCACGCTCTCCATCCGCGTGTCGAAGACCTCAGAGGCGGTGCGGGTGTGGATGTCCTCGCCGTTCTCGAAGGACTCCACGAGCGAGGGCTCGCCGGTCATGTGCGCCAGTATCCTAAGCTCGATCTGCGAGTAGTCCGCGACGACGAGGCGGCGGCCGGGGGAGGCGGTAAAAGCGTCCCTGATGCGGGCGCCCGTCTCCGTCCTTATAGGTATGTTCTGGAGGTTCGGCTTGTCGCTGGAGATCCTGCCGGTCGAGGTCGCCGCCTGTCTCAGCGTGGTGTGGATGCGGCCGTCTTCGGTGATGAGGTCGCGCAGCCCGTCTATGTATGTGCCCTTGAGCTTGGTGTACTCGCGGTACTCGACTATAAGCTCGGCTATGGTGTGGCCCTGCAGGCGCAGCTGCTCCAGCACCTTCGCGTCGGTCGAGTAGCCGGTCTTGGTCTTGCGGATCGACGGTATGGACATCTCCTCGAAGAGGACCTCGCCCAGTTGCTTGGGCGAGCCGATGTTGAACTCGTGGCCTACCTCCTCGTAGATCCGGGCCTCGAGTTCGCTTATCCGGCCAACGAGGTCCTCGCCGATCTCTTCGAGGGCGCCGCGGTCCACGGGCATCCCGACGTCCTCGACCTCCCCGAGCACGTCAGCCAGCGGCAGCTCCACATCGTAGTAGAGCCGGGCCAGGCCCATCTCCTCCATCTCCGACTGGAGCCTCGGGCCGAGCGCGAAGATCAGGGCCGCCCGCCGCGCCGCCTCCTCGACGGCCCGGTCCTCGTGCCCAACCTCGACCTCGGCCAGCCCCCGCTCGGCGGCCAGGGCCTCGAGCTCGTAACTACCGAGCCCGGGCTTGACCAGATATGCCGCCAGGAACGTGTCGAACCCCGCGCCGCGCACCCCGAGCTTCTTGGCGTCGTGGACCTTCAGGGGGACGTCGGGGACGCCCTCCGTAAGCCGCACCTCTCCCTCGGAGACCGCCACGCACCAGCGCCCGCCCTCCCCCTCGACCGGCGCGGCCGCGACGGGCTCGAAGGAGAGCTCCACGGGCTCCTCCGATACGCTAACCTCCAGCCTCTCCGGCACCGGCGGGGCCTCCCCGCCGACCACCGGCAGGGCGGCGAAGCGCGGCTGCAGCGTCCTGAACTCGTAGCGGCGCAGCACCACGTCGTGGCTCTCCGGGGAGACGCCCTCGAAGCGGAGCGCCTCCGGGTCGAAGCGGACCGGCGCGTCGAAGCGCATCCGGGCGAGCTCGAGCGACATGAAGGCGCTCTCGCGGCCCTCCTCCAGCTTCTTGCGCGTTCCCTTGGCGGAGATGGCGTCCAAATTGTCGTAGATCTCCGCCACCGTGGCGAAGCGTTGGAGCAGGTTCGAGGCGCTCTTCGGGCCGATGCCGCGGACGCCGGGGATGTTGTCCGAAGGGTCGCCGATGAGTGCCTTGTAGTCCGGGATCTGCTCGGGCGTCACCCCGTACTCCTCGATTACATCCTCGCGGCCGTAGGTCTTCGTCTCCGAGACGCCGCGCGTCGTGCGCAGCACCTTCACGTTCCCGTCGACGAGCTGCATCGCGTCCTGGTCGCCGGTAACGATGAACAGCTCCGTGCCGTCGGGGATCTGGCGCGACATCGTCGCCAGGGCGTCGTCGGCCTCGAAGCCCTCGGCCCGCACGGCAGGGATGTTCATGGCGTCTAGGATCTGGTCGAGGTGGTCGAGCTGGACCTTCAGCTCCTCGGGCATAGCGGAGCGCTGGGCCTTGTACTCGGGGAAGATCTCCGTCCGGAACGCCGGCTTCCCAGCGTCCCACACAACGCCGAGGCCAACCTCTTCCTCGGTCTCTAGGAGCTTAAGGATCATGCTAGTAAAACCGTAGAGCGCATTGGTCGGGAGCCCACTGCTCGTCGAGATGCTCTGCGGCAGCGCGTAGAACGCCCGGTAGAGCAGGGAGAAACCGTCGATAAGGTAGACACGCATTCGAGAGAGATTATACCGGACATAGCCGTCATAAAACCCGCGGTTGCCGCAGAAAATGTCCCCGCGCGCGGACCACGCGCCGGTCCTCTTTTCCGGGGTTTCGGCCACACGGAGGTGGGCTACCGGAGGCTGGCTACAGGCGGCGGAAGGCCGGCCTTCCGCCGCCGCCCTGCGTCAACTCGTAGCGCTCCAGGTCGTAGGAGAGGTACATCCTGGCCGTGATGCTCGCGGCCTGCGCGTGCTTTTTGCCGCCAGCGGCCCGCAGCGCCGCTTCGCGGCTCTCCCAGAGGCAGAAGGAGAGGCAGTGGCCGAGCCCGTCGGCGTTGCCCTTGAAGTACCTGAGCAGGCCGCCGGAGGCGAGCGCCTCGGCGTAGGCGAGGTCGTCGAACCAGCGGAGCAGGTCGAGGTCGGCGTCGGGGAGGCGCACTGAGCGGAAGACGACCAGGTAGAGACGGTCGAAGCGATTTTCCGCTATGAGGGGCCAGTCGAAGCCCTGTTCTATAGGTAGGTCGGGGTAGTCCGGGCGGACGGGAGAGATTCTCTGGGCGGCCTCGTGCAGGCCGGCCCGAAGTTCGAGCGTCATGCGTCACCTCGCTTGGTTCTGTTCTCTAGGCGTCACCTCCTCCTGCACGAAGAACCCGGTACCTTCCTTTTCTGCCGATAACGGTGCCCCGCAGGTCCCCGGGCTGCCGCATCGTGGTGTGCCCGAACCCGTAGGAACCGAACGCGAGGCGCCTGTACCTGTGGCACGGGGCGTAGAACGAAGGCAGAACGCGAAAGGATGATCTGGCATGGAACACACCGCCACTATAAGCCCCCGGGCCGCCGAAGTCCACTCGATCAGTGAAGAACATGGCTAGATCTCGCCGAGGTACGCCTCGCGTACCTTCGGGTCCTGGCGCAGCTTCTCGGCGGGGGCGGCGTTGACGATGGCGCCCGTTTCGAGGACGTAGCCGCGGGTGGCGATCTCGAGTGCCACGTTCGCGTTCTGCTCGACGAGGAGGATCGTGGTGCCCTGCTGGTTTATCTCCTTGATGATGTCGAAGATGCGCTCGACGAGCACGGGTGCCAGGCCCATGGAGGGCTCGTCGAGGAGGAGCAGCTTGGGGCTGCTCATCAGGGCGCGACCGATGGCTAGCATCTGCTGCTCGCCGCCGGACATAGTGCCTGCCTCCTGCTTGATGCGCTCCTGCAGGCGGGGGAAGAGCTCGAAGACGCGGTCCATGTCCCTGCGGATGCCGTCGCGGTCGTTGCGGTGGTAGGCGCCCATCTCAAGGTTCTCGCGGACCGTCATGCGGGAGAAGATCTTGCGCCCCTCGGGGCTCTGGGCTATGCCCTTCTTTATCATGCCGTGGGCGGGCACTCCTTGGATCTCCTCGCCGTCGAAGACGACCTGCCCCTGGCGGGGCGGCAGGACGCCATTTATGGAGCGCAGCGTCGTCGTCTTGCCCGCGCCGTTGGAGCCGATCAGGGTTACGACTTCGCCCTCTTCGACGGTCAGGGAGACGCCGCGCAGGGCGTGGATGTTCCCGTAGTAGCTGTGCATGTCCTTGACCTCTAGGAGCGCCACGGCTAGCCCGTCTTCGCGGTTCCGAGGTAGGCCTCTACCACCCGCGGGTCCTGGCGGACCTCCGCCGGCAGGCCCTCGGAGATTTTCTCCCCGTGGTCGAGCACCGTCACCCTGTCCGAGATGCTCATCACCACGCGCATCTCGTGCTCGATGAGGAGGATCGAGATCCCGCGCTCCTCCCGCAGCCGCCGGATAAGTTCCGTAAGACGCGCGGTCTCCTGCGGGTTCATGCCGGCCGTCGGCTCGTCGAGCAGGAGCAGCGTAGGCTCGGAGGCGAGCGCCCGCGCTATCTCGAGCCTCCGCTGGTCGCCGTAGGAGAGGTTCTTCGCGAACGTCTCCCGGTTGCCGATGCCGACGAAGTCGAGCAGGTCGCTCGCCCGCTCGGCCGACTCCTTCTCCTCGCGCCTGGTGCCTGGCGTACGCAGTATGGCGCCTAGGATGCCGCTCTTCAGGCGCGTGTGCATGCCCGAGAGCACGTTGTCCACAGCGCTCATCGTGCCGAAGAGCCGGATGTTCTGGAAGGTGCGCCCGATCCCCAGCTGCGCCCGCTGGTGGGCCTTCAGGCGCGTTATGTTCTTGTCCTTGAAGATAAAAGCCCCTGAGGTCGGCTCGAAGAGGCCGCTCACCATGTTGAAGAACGTGGTCTTGCCCGCGCCGTTGGGCCCGATCAGGCTGACGATGGACCGCTCCGGGATGTCGAAGTTGACGGCGTTGACCGCCACGAGGCCGCCGAAGACCTTGGTTATGCCGCGCGCCTCGAGAAGGCTCGTCCCGCCCTGGACGTCCCCCTCAGGCACCGGCCGTGCCGCCCATCGCGTCGCCCGAGCCCGGCTCGTCTTGACGCAGCTCCTCCTGGCGCTGGCGGTTGGGGATGATGCCCTCCGGCCGGAGCAGCATCATCAGCACGAGGACCACGCCGAAGATAAAGAAGTTGTAGCGGGCCAGGTCCACGTTGCTCATCGCCGCGATGCCTATCGTGTCGCCGATGGCGTGAACTACGTTGCTCAGCTGCGGCAGGGCGTAGAAGTTGATGCCCTGGAGCGCGATGGCGCCCAGGATCACGCCGTAGATGTTCCCCATCCCCCCGAGCACGACCATGCAGAGTATCAGTATGGAGATGTTGAACGAGAAGGCGTCGGGGAAGATGTTCTTTATAAAGGCCCCGTAGAAGGCGCCGGCGAACCCGCCGAAAAGCGCGCCCAGGGCGTAGGCCCAGAGCTTCGTCGTCACGGGGTTTATGCCCATGGCCGCTGCCGCCGTCTCGTCCTCGCGCACCGAGATCCAGGCTCGCCCGAGCCGCGAGTTCTGCAGGCGCACGTTTACGTAGACCGTGACGAGGACCATGGCGAGGATCGTGTAGTACCAGGGGTTCAGATCCAGCGTGCTGAACCGCTGCCACGTGTCGAGCGAGTCGGGCAGGAAAGGGAAGCCCGGCGAGTCTATGGCCTTTATGCCTATGGTGCCGTTCGTGAGGTTGAAGCCGCCCAGGTCGTCACCGTTCTGGAAGAAGCGGGGGATGATCTCGCCGAACCCGAGCGTGACTATGGCGAGGTAGTCACCCCGCAGCCGCAGGGTCGGGAAGCCGATGATCATGCCGCAGATCGCGGAGAAGGCCCCCGCGAGGAGGAGCAATATCCAGAACGAGACGTGTATCCCGGGCAGGGCCCCGCCGCTCAGGCTGGTAGCCGTCGAGCCGAAGGAGAAGTTCACCCCGTTGAATTGACTCGACGCGAACCACCCGATCACGTAGGCCCCGAGCGCGTAGAACGCAACGAAACCCAGGTCGAGAAGCCCCGCGAACCCCACGACGATGTTCAGGCCGAGGGCCAGCATCACGTAGATTGCGATGGTGATGGCGGTGAACAGGGCGTCCGTCCCGAGGGCCGCGTCCACGAAGGGCAGCACGATAGCGGCGAGGATCAGCACCACCGGGAGCAGGAACCTCCTGTAGCGGGCCAAGCTACTCGCCCCCACCCTGCACCGCCGAGCGGTCGCCGAGCAGGCCGCGCGGCCTGAAGACGAGGACCAGGATCAGGACGGCGAAGATCACGATGGAGGTCCACCGCACGCCTATGTACTGGTCTGCCATGGAGCCTATGATCCCTATAAGGAAACCGCCCACTACCGCCCCGCTAAGGTTCCCGATCCCCCCGAGCACGGCCGCCGTGAAGGCGTAGAGCCCCTGGGTAAAGCCGACGTTGAAGACGGTTATGCCGTTGAAGAGGCCGTACATCACGCCCGAGGCGCCGGCGAGGATGCCGCCGAGCAGGAAGGTGATGGAGATCGTGCGGTTCACGTTGATGCCCATCATGGACGCCGCCTCCTTGTCCTGGGCGACGGCCCGCATCGCCTTGCCCTGGCGGGTGTTGGAGATAAAGTAGGAGAGGGCGACGAGCAGGGGGACCGTCACCGCGATCACGAACAGGTCCTTCCAGCGGAAGATCACCGCCTCCCCCGGCAGGATGTTGGCGCTTGAGATCAGCTCCGGGAAAGGCACCTGGGCCGGGCCCTTCCAGATAAGTCCTATGTTCTGCAGGATAAAGGACATGCCTATGGCCGTGATGAGCACGGCCAGCCGCGGCGAGTTCCTCAAAGGTTTGTACGCCACCCGCTCGATGCCGACGCCGATGAGCCCGCACGCAGCCATCGCCACCACGAGAGCGATCAGGACCCCGATGATCTTTATTAGGGCCCCGCCGTCGCCTGTGATCGGGGCGAAGAACTGCAGCCCCAGAAAGGTCCCAGAGAGCACCGTGATGCCGACGAAGGAGCCGATCATGAAGTTGTCGCCGTGGGCGAAGTTGATGAGCTCGATGATGCCGTAGACGAGGGTGTATCCGAGCGCGATGAGCGCGATGATGGCCCCGTTGGTCACGCCGATGACGAGCTGGGAGGCGAACTGCCCCGGCTCCCGGGCCGCCTGTGATAGGAGCAGGACCAGCACCACCGCGATGACGACCGCGGAGAGGCGCGTGCTCCAGCTCGACGACCTGACGCTCTGCAGCAGGGCCTCGGACCTGCTCTTGGCCGCTCCACCCGTCGTCATAGGACCCCTCTTCCAGCAACGGGGACCGACCCGAAAGGCCGGTCCCCATGCAGACTATACGTGGCTAAACCTTAAAGGTCCGCTACATCGACGACCCGGTCGAGCTCGAACTCGCCGCCGCCGACGGTCTGTACGGAGAGCTCGGTGAGGCTCGTGTCGCCCTCGTCGTCGAAGCTCCAGGTGCCGAGCACGCCCTCGTAGTCCTCGGTTGCGAAGACCTCGTCGATTACCGCCTGCCGCTCGGGAACCCCGCCAGCGTCGTCGGCGGCCCGCTCGATGGCGTCGAGCATAACGTTGGCGGCCTCGAAAGCGTAGGCGGTGTAGGGCTGGATCTGGTCGTCGTACTTGCTCTCGTAGGTCTCGACGAACTCCTGGCCCTCGGCGGAGAGCTCGCTCTCGGGCAGGCCGCCGAAGGTGACGTAGATGCCGTCGGCCGCGTCGCCGGCCTGGCTGAGAAGCTCGTCAACGAAGATGCCGTCGGGGCCGACGAAGAGGACGTCGTCGTTGGGCATCCCGGCGCCGACCTTGTCCTTGATGATCTGGGCGGCGTTGTTCTCGATGATGCCGCCGAAGTAGACGGCGTCGGGCTCGGCCTGAGCGACCTTGTTCATCAGCGAGCGGTAGTTCGAGGCCGAGCCGTCGATGCCCTCCCGCCCGAGTACCTCGATGCCCTGGTCCTCTGCGGCCTTCTCGAACTGGTCGGCGAGGCCCTTGCCGTAGGTCTCCTTGTCGTCGAGGATGTAGACGGACTCCACGCCCTCTTCCCCCATCAGCGCGGCACCCGCCTGGCCCTGCTTGTCGTCGGCCACGATCACGCGGGCGTAGTTGCGCTCGCCCGTCGGGTAGTACTGGTCAGGCTCGTCGGGCTCACCGCCGGCCTTGGTTAGGCCGATGTAGGTGTTGGCCGGGCTGATCATCGCGAGGCCCGCCTCGTTGAGCGTCGGGATCTGGGTGGCGGCGCAACCGGAGTTGAACGGGCCGATCCAACCGACGACCGCGTCGTCCTGGGCGACCTTCTGGGCGTTCTCGGCGCACTTGGCCGGGTCCCACTGCCCGGCCTGGGCCGTGGCATCGTCGAGCGACTCGTAGTCCACCTTGAGGCCCGCGACCTCCCCGTCGCGCTGCTGGATGGCGAGCTTGATCGCGTTGACCATCGTCGTCGTCTGGGCGCGGTTCGCGCCCTGAAGCGGAAGGTCGCTGACGATCTTGATCGACTCCCCACCGCCGCCACCGCCACCGCCGCTCGCGCCGCCGCAACCCGCCATCAGCAGGGCCGCGAGTAGCCCCGCCAGCACCAAAGTCGTTACCCGACGCGCTTTCCTCAATTCTCCTCCTCGATTCCGGTAAACCCGAGTTCGCCGCCACCACGGCCCAAAAAAGTGTTGTTGAGGCAGCATTATGGGTATGCATGATCCGGTTTGTCAAGCGGCCTACGACCGCCCGCGGAAGGCCTTTTGTACGTTGGTATAATGGCCCCCGTTCCACTCGCCGGAGTGGCGGAATTGGTAGACGCGCCGGACTCAAAAAACTGCGCGTCCCGCCCCCATAATCGCCCAGCGCAACGGGATTTCTTACCTCCACTTCTCCGATTGACACCCTATCCGACCCCTTACCGAAAGGGGAACGATGAGGAGAGCCAAAGGCGAAGGGTCAGTGACCAAGCGCAAGGACGGAAGGTGGCAGGCCCGCTACCACGCCAACGGGAAGCGCCGATACATCTACGGCAAGACCAAATCTGAGGTAGCCAGGAGGCTCAACGAGGCCCTGCACGATGCCAGCAGGGGCATCGTCTACGAAGACAAGGGCATAACCGTGGAGGAGCACGTCGGTACCTGGCTAGATGCTTCTAGGAGTACCGTTAGGGCCAGGACGTGGGAGCGCTACGAGCAGATATGCCGCAACCACGTCATCCCCGATGTGGGGTTCCTGAAGCTCAGGAACCTCTCCCCCATGATGGTCCAGGACCGCTACCAGAAGAAGCTGAGGGTCCTGTCTCCTAGAACGGTGGTCTACGTCCACGTCACCCTCCACAAAGCTTTGCAGCAGGCGGTGAAGTGGAACCTCATACCCCGGAACGTGACAGAGTTGGTTGATCCGCCGAGGTCAACCAAAGAGGAGTTCATCCCTCTGACCCCGGAGCAGGTCAACACCCTCTTCAGAACGGTTGAGGACTCCCCTCTGGAAGCCCTCTACGTCTTGGCTGTCACGACGGGTCTGAGGAAGGGAGAGTTGATGGGACTCAAGTGGAGCGACGTGGACCTAGACGCGGGGCTGCTCCAGGTGAAGAGGAGCCTTTCCCTGACCAAAGATGGACCCGTGATGGTGCCCCCGAAAACGGCTAAGGGCAGTAGGCGCGTGGCCCTTACCGTCGTTGCGGTGGATGCCCTCCGCAAGCACAGGTCCCAACAGGATAGCCAGAGGGGTGCTTGGGCCAGGGACCACGGCCTCATATTCCCCAACGACGCGGGCGAACCCCGGAGGAGCAGGAACGTCATAAACACCTGCTTCGAGAGGGTTAAGAGGAGGGGCAACCTCCCCGACATCCGGTTCCACGACCTCCGCCACACCTGCGCGGCGCTGCTCTTGACCAAAGGGGTTCACCCGAAGATCGTGCAGGAGATGTTGGGCCACTCCTCCATCTCCATAACCCTCGACACCTACTCCCACGTCCTGCCGAACATGCAGGACGAGGCCGTGAGGGCGATGGACTCGTTCTTCGAGACCACTTCTAGAGGAGGGGAGTAAAGATGCTGCTGAACAGCCCACCAAAGGGCCGCGCGAGCAGGTTCGTGATCACGGAGGAGCGGGCCTACTTCTACCCCATCGCGAAGGGAAAGAACGGGCCGGGAACCATAGACATCCTCGCCCGAATCTTCGACCTCGAAGACCCGGAAGTGTTCAAAGACGTGAGCGAGAGGCTCCTCACGGGCAACGTAGTCCGGGGCCACTACGCCCCCTCCACGGGGCAGGTAGCCATCATGGGAGCCTCGAAACCTAGCGCCTACCTTCAGAGGAGGATCGAGGATGTCTTCGGGGTCTGAGTACATGGACGAGATCCTTGAGGAAAGGCGTGTACGGACGCAGCGACGGTATCGAAAGGGAGACAGCGGATCTCTAGGATTCGTCGGTAGGCATTCGCGTACCAGGAGGAACCCATTGAGTGGAACGTCGTTCCGTTTATCTCTTAGGCAATATCGAGAGGGTGTTCTTAGTAGCCTCTCAGTGTTGTGTTCCCACTCTTAGCATACGGGGCGGGATCTTCGACACGCGAATAAGGAAGGCCTTGCAATTTTTCTACCGTTTTCTGCCTGACACCCAATGTTGCGTTCACGATGGCACTGAGGCTCTTTTTTAGATCAAGGGTACCCCCCTCATGGACATCGAAAGGTTGGGGGCTATCCTACGAGTAGCCACCCTACAAGTAGCCCTCCCCCGTCATAAGACCTTCGCAATCGAGGCAAACGATCGAGGAACTAGTATTTGGCGATGACCCATACGGCATGGATGATGCCGGGGATGAAGCCGAGGATCGTCAGCAGAATGTTGATCCAGAAGTGCTTCCCGATTCCCACCTGCAAGAACACCCCCAGCGGCAGGAGCAGTACGGCGATCAAGATACGCAGCAAATCCATCGGAAGCCTCTTTCTGTGCGGTTGACTTCTCTTCCTACTACGCTGACCAACCCTAGCGGTTGCGAGCACCGAAGGGCCGAAGTGGCTGGGCCTCGGCAGGGACCGATTGCTAACGTGCCTCCGAAATGCCCACATCTTGGGCCACCCCGACATTGACTGCTACATGACGTATAGCATGCATCAATGCGCTCGGGCTGCTACGCTGATGCTGGGGGTTCGGTGGTGCCCGCAGGACGAGACGAAGGGGCTTCAAGGTGAGGGCAACGGAAAGCGAAACAAACGAGGCTAGGGCGAGGACCGTGCGCTGGATCGAGTCGCTGTGGGAGGGTAAGAACACCACCGCAAGAGAGGAAGACCAGAAGGAAGAGGTCCTTTCGGTGTTTCGGGAATTGGCGCAGGAGTCCAGGAGCGAGGGAGAGGTTCGCGAGTACGTGCCCTGGCAGCCGCTGTGGTAGCGGTGGACCTCCGGTAGGCCAGCCTTCCAGCCTGCACCGCAGCCTTTGCTTCTTGATCGTTCTTCTTTGGTACCTCACCTGGGGCATCCGGCACCTGCGGCTCAAGATCACCCCCGAGTAGCGACAAGCCGTAGCCGAAAAACCAGGCCCCGAAAGCGACCGCAACGACGAAGACGAAAAACTACAAGACCTCCAACGTGCCTCCTCCCGCTAGTTTGGGGCGTTATGGCAAACGCTACTTTAAGCGGCAAGAACGTTCTGTTTGCCACACAAGCGCTATGCTGTCGAGGACCGCAGGACCCAAAATGTGGGTGAGGCGAAAGGGACCCGGTGCCCTCACTGGGGTGATAGGTGGGGAAAGGGAAAGGAGGATCGGGCACCGGGTAACGAGTGGGTATATAGCGCACATAGGGGCATCGGTCAACTCCGTCACCGGGGTATCGGTGCAGAATGGGCCGAAGTGTGCATGATACTGGAGTGATAATGTGCCAGTCTAACGAAACCTGCTCCGGGCTAGGAGGGGGAAATCGTGCCCGGAGCAGGTAGTGATTGTCGCACACGGCGCTAGGACAATGCAACGTGCCTTACTTTCCGGTGCCCGTGGGGGCAGCGTTGCCAGGGAGAACGCGACGCTGGTGGGCTAGCTACGGGCGAGCCAAGCGGGGCCACCCCATCAGGGAAGGTCTATTCCGCTTGCCCGATCGGATTCGACGGGATGGTACTGGCGCGATTCGTCGAGCCGTTGCTCCGCTTCTTTGATGCGTTCTTTCGCGCGTTCGTAGAGTGGCTCCAACCGCCTTTGGCGCTCTCGGACCCTTTCGCGCAGCCAGCGCGTCTTTTCCGGCTCCCCGCTCACGCCGGGACTCTACCCCGTCCCGTTCGTCCGTTGTGAACCGCGCTCGCCGAGGATTCTCTGCACGCTCCGCAAAATGTGGCGTGGGCTACATACAAAGGTGTAGCGGTGTGATACAAATTACGTAGGGTGAAAGGGAAGAGGAAGGCGCTTGGGGCCGGAGAACACCGTCTGGCCCTACCGCCTCGGACGCATGGAGGTGTATTCCTGTTGGAATCGCGCGAAGCCCGCACGGGCACGGCGGTGCGGCTGTTGGACGGTGGCAGACGTGGCGGTAAGGGCTGCGTGGGCGTGGTAGAGAGGACCTACGGCCACCCCGACTACTTGGCTCTGGAAGTGCGCTTCGAGGACGGGGGCGCGGAGCTTTGCTGGCACCACGAGTTGGCGAAGTTGGAGGAAGGCGCACAGCCCTTCTCGCGAAGCGCCTCCGATGGCGGTGGCTGACAGCGGCCACGGCAGGACCAGCGATCACGACGGACTCGGGTTGCCCTTCGGCTACTTCCTAGAACGCGATGACGAACTGCTGACCCTGCGTAGGGCCAATGGCTCCGACGTTGCGGCGTTCGGTGTTATGGGCCTGGACCCGTTCGAGGTCGAGTTGGCGGTGTGGGAGGATGCCGATTAGCGGCCTGCGAGCCAGCATCTCTCGATGTCGCAGCGCGGTGCTTGATAGACTGAAGTCGTGATGGAGCTACGGAAAACAGGGGAGGACCAGTACGACGTTGTAGCGGATGGTCGAGTTATTGGTCGGGTGTGGAATTGGCACGGTAGCTGGTCAGCTGAAGCCAATGGCGAGACATATCATGGTCTCAAGAGCCGCAAGGAGGCTATCACCGGAAGGCCTTTTGTACGTTGGTATAATGGCCCCCGTTCCACTCGCCGGAGTGGCGGAATTGGTAGACGCGCCGGACTCAAAATCCGGTTCCCCGAAAGGGGAGTGTCGGTTCGAGCCCGACCTCCGGTACTTCCGAATTACCTGCAAAATCGCCTAAAATATGTGTTGACAAAGCAAAGCCCCCGGCTCGGTGTCCGGGGGCTTTGGCAGCAGTGGGGTAGCAGTAGGCTACGAGAGCGCCTCTTCCATCGCTTTGGCGGCGCTTTCTTGCATGTCCGGGAGCACGTGGCTGTAGGTGTCCAGGGTGATGGCGATGGACGCGTGGCCGAGCTTCTCCGAGACAACCTTGGGGTTGACGTTCTTGGACAGCAGCAGCGTGGCGCAAGTGTGCCTGAGATCGTGGAACCTAATCTGCGGAAGTCCGGCATGCTTCAGAAGGGGCTTGAAACGGTGCGTCGTGATGTAGCGGCGGTCCAAGGGCTCCCCCATCACTGTGGCGAAGATGAGGCCGTTCTCCCGCCACAGGGGGCCGGCCGGCGATCTCCCCCAACTGACGCTCCAGATGGCCCCTGAGGACTTCTGAGGCCGTCGGAGGTAGCTTCACGGTCCGGCGCCTGCCCTTGGTCTTGGGGGCGGCGAGGACGGGGCCGCCTTTGGCCGTGGTCAGTGCGCGCCGGACCTGCAGCGTGCCGGCGTCCAAGTTGACATCCTCCCACTTGAGCCCCAGCAGCTAACCTTGTCTCAGGCCGGTGGTGACGGCCAAGACGTAGAGGGCTTCCAAGCGGTCCCCACGCGCCGCGCCGAACAGCTCCCCGACCTGGCCAGCAGTGAGGGGGCGCATCTCTTCCCGTCTGACCTGCGGGGGCTTGACGGCTTTCGTGGCGTTGCGTGGGACGAGCCCGTCGTGTTCGGCCTGCTTGAGCGCCTTGTGAAGCGTGACGTGGACGTACTGCACGGTGCGCGGTGAGAGCCCGGCCTCCAGCTTCGTCTTGTAGAGACCGCGCACGTGCGCCGGGGTCAAGGCCTTCAGCTTCACGTGACCGATCTCGGGAACGATGTGCTTGCGGGTTATCTGCTCGTACCTCTCGAACGTGGTCCCCCCTGCTAGACCTCTATCGTAGGCCCGACGGCTCGGAGTAGGGCGGGCAGTACCTGGAGAACACCACCGGCGGGAAGGTGACCCGCTCCTACGTAGCGAACCTCAAGAAGGGCCGGATAGATAACCCCGGCTTCACCAAACTGGAGGCTATCTCCGGAGCGATGGACCTCCCGCCGGCGCTCTGGTTCGGGAAAGGTGAGAAGAACGACCGCGCCCCGGACGACGCGCTGCTGGCCGCCCTGGGAGACGATACGATGAGGGCCATAATCGAGGAGACCTTGAGGCTCGGGAACAAAGACAAGAAGTTGCTGCTGAGAATGGCGCGCCAGATCGCTTCGCCCCCCAACGACGGTTAGCCCCCACCGGCGTAGAAGGGAAACCGCATGGCACTTGCCGGGGAACAAACGCGAGGACTCTTCCGAGGCCGACCGGAGCCGCGTGGGTCTCCCACATCCAACTTCGCGTATTTTTATTCGATGGCACAAGATATGGTATGGCCACGTAAGCTCCTCAGCATCGGGAACGAGTCTATCCCCCCTCATCGGACCGGGTACATGCCGTGCCCTGCATCCGGATTTCGGAGAACTTTCCATTCCGCGCACTCGGTGAATAGAGGTTACCTACCTAGGAGGCTCAGGCTCCCCCGGCTGCCCCGGGTCGGGGATGACGCCAAGCTGCTGCATCATGCCTAGGTTGTCCATCAGGATGCGACTCTCCGTCCACTTGCCATCGACGAAGCGGTCTATCACCATCCCCTTAACCGTCACCGCTCTGCTGGTAGGAGGGATGCCCATAAACTCCCCCCGGTGGGTGCCCCTCCACGTGAAGCGGCTCCAGACCTTCTCCCCTTCGGCCGCCTGCTCCTCCAGCGTCCACTGTTGGTCGGGGAAGGCGGCGAAGAGCACCGCAAGTATCTGCTTGAGGCCCTCGCGCCCAGGCCCCTGTCCGGGCAAGGGGTCCAGTTCGACGAAGTCCTCCACGGCGATCTCGTCGGTCACGGCGAGGTTCTTCTTGTTGAGGACTTCGTCCGCGAAGCGGTTCACGAGCGCCTTGTTTTCTTCTGTGGACACGTTTGCTGACCCTTCCCGACCCGCTCGGAATCGGCGGGTCGTCGCTGTTCACACCGCGGGTATGATGCCACCGAAGTTAGGCGCGACGCATCCCCTATCTTCTTGGGAGACTTCGGAGAAAAGGCCTTCCACGCACTCCGGTGAACAAGGGGCTACTAGACTGCCTGCTCGCCCTTCCAGAGCGTATCGGGACACAACCACAGCGAGACGTGCTCCGGTTGCATCGTCTCCCTTACCACCTCCACCAGGTCTTCGCTCAAGGCGTTCAGGTATGTTTCGTCGCGCAACTGGGCCGAGAAGGCTTCTAGGGTCTTTCTTGCATCGTACTTCCTGCGGTAGAAGCGCCTGTCTATGAAGGACTGGATGCGACGTCTCAAGGGGGTGAACAGCGCGGCAATGACCAGGGTGGAGACGACGATGGCGAGCTGCGGAAGTTGCTCTTGGCCGCTGAGCGCTGTAAAGACTACTTGGGTCGACGTCACGCCCCCGAAAAACACCAGCGCAAGCATCAGCGTGAGCGAGCCATAGACGAGAGTGCGGTTTATGAGTATGTCTATGTCGTAGAGGCGGTAGCGCAGGATCGCTATCCCTATGGCGATAGGAATCGCCGGTATAAAGGCTATATTGAGTGCAAACCCCACTCGCTCGAACCAGAGGGGTGTGTCTATCACGCTGGGGATGATGTATGCAAGGATGCCGGCGCTAGCGTATGCCGCAGCAGCGTAAGCGAACCACTTGATCTGCTGACGCTCCACTCCTATGGAATGGCGCAGTCGCACGAACACCGATAAGACCACTGCGCCGAGCGCAACGGTAGAGGTGATGTACAAGAGCGCTTTGTAGACGCCGGTGAAGCCCTCTATCCCGAGCGGGTTTCGGATCGGGCCAAGAGTACCTAACAGCGCTCCCGAAGAGAACGCAGAGGTGATCACTCCGGCTAGGACTAGAGCCCCGGTCGACCACGCCACCCATCTCCAGCGCCTGCTCGGTAGCCGTCCAGTAGGGAACAGCAAGTATAAGAACGCCGGAAGGCCGATGATGATCGGCAGCATCCAGGAAGCGACCCAGACCAGAGCGTCTGCCGCGGGCAGTGAGTTGGGCTCTGCCAGCAGGGCATAGATGGCGTACTCGGCACAAAAGTAGCTGATGCTGATGGCGACACCGTATAGGCACAAGAGCCAACCCACGGGGTTCTCTGGTCGACGAGAGGCTACTAGAGCACCCACAGTCGGATAGAACACCGCGGTAAGCGTGTTGTCGAGCCAGGGGGCATAGAGGTGGGTGTCTGAGTAAGAGAGGTTCAGAAC
>DATFPF010000211.1:0-3765 GCA_035264945.1 Rubrobacter sp. | reverse complement strand
GCGCGCGGGCGCGCGGAACGTACCCGCGCGCCGGAAGCCCTTTATCTACGGGGAAAACGCCGTAGCGCGCGCCCGCGCGGCCGGAACGGCCACCCAACGATTCACGGGGACGCCGACCGGTAAAAGCCGTGCCGATGCTCCGGCGCGGACGGAAGCCCTATTACGGACGTTTCGAAGACGCTACAACACGTTCGAGGCCGAAGAACCCGTCCCGACGGACCGAGGTGCCCCCTCGCGTGCTGCTGGAGCTTCGATCGATTTCTGCGCGCCCTGCTCGGGATTCGTGGACGCCTCCTCCGCGTGCCCGAAACCGTCCGTGTGCCGCCGTCGTCTCACGGTCTTCTACCAAGGGGGATCGGAGGGGGTTCGGTTTCCCGGCTTCGCGGCTCTTAGACGGTCATTGCTCCCGAACCGCCGCTGACGTAAGAACCGGCAATTATCTATATTTACGAGACTTCGATGCGGCCGACAGGCGGCGATCCCGACGCTGCATTCGATAGTAGAGGTCGCGAGAGGTGACGGTTCATCGGACGGGCCACACCACCTCGCCCAGGCGATCCGTCGGCTCGATCACCACGACGGCCTTCCGCGCCAGGTGGTAGGCCGAGCTTGTCCGGCCCTCAGACAGGTAAGCCCGCAGCGCGACCGCCGGGTCGGCATCCGCCTCCGCCTCTATGGATCTACCGAGCAGGTCGACCTTGCGCCCCACGAATTCCGGGCGGTCGGGCGACCGGCCGAACCTAGGGTCGCCGAAGTCGCGGGCCACGACGGGCCGCCGCGGGGGCCACTTCGTATCGGGGTGGGCGGCGAAGAAGGTCCACACGTCGAAGTCCTTGACGCCGTTCCGGCCGTCTAGGAAGTGCAGCGCCGCGCCCTGGCACAGCGCGACGGCCACCGCCCGCTCGGCAAGCGCGCGGTAGCTGGGGTTGCGGGCGAAGAAGTTCTCGCGGTCGAGTTGCGCGATCCGCGCGAGCCGCAGGAGGTCGTCGGTCGTGATGGTGACCAACGAACGCTCGCCCTCCGTCATTTCCGACCCTCCTTACGCTCGGCGATGCACTCGGACGAGGGTGCCGCCAACGCGACGCGATTCCTACCCGGTCGGCGGCCAATGCGGCCACCACGCGGTCTACTGCCGTTCGATAAATTCTTCGTAGGGGACGCCGGGCATGAAGATGTCCTGCTCCTCGTCCGTGAAATGGTGGACCCACTCCCCGCCTTCTCGGACGAAGTAGGCCTCCCTGGCTACGGACGTGCCGTCCTCGAAGGTCCTATCGACCCTCACTTCCGCCCCCGCCCCACCCAGGTCGATAGCGGCTTCTACCTCTATCGAGGCGAGCTCCAGCCCCTCGTTGTCCGCGAACCACTGGTTCTTCAGGCGCCACTCCTCCTCCGAGAACAGCGCCCTGGTTTCGGAGTCGAGGTTCCCGTAGGTGAAGGCCCAGTCCTCCCGGTCCACGGCCTCGTAGTAGTCTCCGGCCGCCTCCTCCACCTCCGCCTCGGTCGCCTCGGAGCCCGTGGCGCTTTCGGTTGTCGTGTCGGGCGTGGTCGAGGTGGCTTCCAGGGGAGGCACAGAAATCACCGTCTCCTCGGGCACGGCCCTCCCCTGCCCACCCCGCACCTCGACCATCGAGGAGAGGGCCTGCCTCGCGTCCTCCCCGGAGAGCGCCTCTGAGGTTACCGTGAGGGCGAAGTGGTAGCCGTCCTTCTCGAAGGTGCCCTCCCAGTATGGGCCCTGGGTTCCGCCTTCTTCCACCGGCACCATCCGCCTCAGTGTGGCCTGGGTGCCGTCGGGCAGCTCGACGGCCTCCTCGCTGGTGGCCTCGAAGTACTCGTTCTCGACGGGCTCGGGGGCGGCCCTCAGGGTGCCGACGACTTGGGCCCTGGGCCACTCCCCGATCACCTCGTCGGGTGGCGTGAGGAGGAAGGCCAAGCCCCACCCTTCTACCGGCACGGTGCCGTCCCCCGTCGCGCCCCCGTCCACGGCCACGTTCTTCAGCCCGTTGGGCAGCCGGGCGGGCAGCCACACGGGCGCCGTGGTCCTCTCCTCGAGGGTGGGCAGGAGCAGCTCGAAGGCCGAGTCTGGAGGGGATTCGGCAGATACAGAATCGGAAACCGCGGTCGGCGCGGTCCTGTCCGGCAACCCGAGGCCGCCCAGGGCCAGGTAGACGGCGACCCCCGCAACGGCCAGCAGGACGAGCGAGACTAGGGCGACGGTGGTGGTCGGGTGAGCACCGCGCCCGCCCCGGTAGCCGTCTCCGTGGGACGCCGCCACGGACTCCAGTATCATCTGCGGGTCGTCGTGAGTGACGGGGGCCACCCTGGCCCCGCACGTCCCGCAGAACCTGTCCTCCTCCTGCACTAGGCTGTCGCAGCGTTCGCATCGAGACTCACGACTTCTATCGAGCACGTATCGCCTCCCTCGCATGATGGTCCGATTTGGTGCGCGACCAGGACCGCTCCCGATCGCGGCGTTCTTGGGCCGTCCCTAGCCTGCTTCGATGGAGACCCGCACGCACGTTGCATCGCGGCCTGTCCACCCTCGGGGTCGGCGGCGTCATAGGTGCACACGTACTCCGAAG
The DNA here is from genome assembly GCA_035264945.1 of Rubrobacter sp. Lineage (GTDB taxonomy): Bacteria > Actinomycetota > Rubrobacteria > Rubrobacterales > Rubrobacteraceae > Rubrobacter_D. Next base: position 1,186 of record DATFPF010000211.1, on the reverse strand, counting down.
CGTCGAGGTCCCCGGCGACGATTGAAGGCATCAGGTAGTCGAACAACTGATCATTCGGGCCTACGTTGCCGCGGCTGATTATGCCGCCGTTGAAGTAGACCAGGTAGCGACCACTCCTTCGGTTGACGAGCAGGTGGCCGTTCGCGTACTGAGGATCGTCCTCGGACAGGTAGACGTCCACCGGGTCGGAGTGGTTGGCAGAAGGTGTGCTGTCAGTGGCCGCCCCGTCCGTCGCCACGCCGGGGCTCGCGGCCTGCCGGCCCTCTGTGCCAGCCGCGCCGCCCCGGGTGTCGTAGAGGTAGAGGCCGTGGGAGGTGGCAGCGAAAGCCCCCGTAACGGCGAGCGCGGCCAGCGCGGCGACCGCCGACCGTGCCACGGGCATACGCCGCACGGCCCTCACGACGAGGGCGACCGCCATCCCCACCGCCGAGGCCGCGCCGAGGACCAAAGCGTAGGGGCTCAGCAGGATCGTCGCGAGGACGATCAAGGCGCCGACCGCGGCGACCCAGAGCGGCCTCGGCACGGCCTCTACCCATCCCAAAGCCTTCCGGAGGACCGTTCGGAGGGGACCGATCTTCGGACCGCCCGGACCGACGCCTGCCCGCCGCTCCTCGGCCAGGAGCAGGAGACCCAGGAAACCGCCGACGGCCAACGCGGCGCCGAGCAGGCCCGCCTGTCCGCCGGGGGCGCGCTCAAGCGCGACGCGGAACGCGGCGAGGAAGGCGTAGAGGACCAGCGCCGAGATGCCGACGCGCCCGAGCCAGAGACGAAGCCGCTTCCCCTCGGGCTCCACCGTCAGGAGGGAAAGGCACCCGGCGAACGCCGCCGCGGGCACCAGGAACGCGGCCGTGTCCGCGGCGGCCACCCAGGGGGAGATCGGCCGGTAAAGGAGGACCATCAGCCCCAGGACCACGCACGCGGCGGCGAGCCCCGTCAGGACCTTCCGAGGATCCTGGGACCGGAGGCTATCGCGAGCCTCCCGGAACTGCCCGCTCGCCCCGGCGCGCAAGGACGACCATTGAGACACAGAAACCGACGAGGAACCGGGGGACGGCGTGCGCCCCGACAGGGAGGCACCGCAGGAAACGCAAAACTCGGTCCCGGCCCTTCGCTTCTATTCCGCTCATTCCGCGTAGGTAAAAGGGCCCTTCCGGTGGGCCTGCCTGGACTCGAACCAGGGACCTCT